>DASCNB010000138.1:0-19789 GCA_036011265.1 Nitrospinota bacterium
GAATCATTTTTTGTCGGAATAATCAGGGTTGTTACTTCTATCCACATCCCCATCTCTTTTAAAAACTTAATTGCGTCCAAAACAGGAGCCAGTTTCGCCTTACAAACCTTTTTATAAAAATCTTCCCTGAAGGATTTCAGATCAACATTAGCCGCGTGAAAAAAGGGTTTCACCTGCTCCATAACCTCTTTAGTCATGTATCCGTTCGTAACCATAATGTTTTTTAATCCATTTTTAGACGCGATAACCGCCGTGTCATAAGCATATTCCATAAAAATTGTCGGTTCAGTGTAAGTGTAGGATACACTTTCGCATTTACTGCTTATAGTCATGTCCACTATTTGCTGTGGAGAAACATCTTCTCCAAGAATCTGCTCCTGGTCTTTGGGCATCTGGGAAATGTTGGCGTTCTGACAATGAAGGCACTGGAAGTTGCACCCAACCGTAGAAACAGAAAAAGAAGATTTCCCCGGTTGAAAATGGAATAGGGGTTTTTTTTCTATAGGATCCGCATGATGGGCTATAAGTTTTTTATAAATAAGAGTATAAAGAGTCCCTTCCCTATTCTCTCTGACACCGCATATTCCTTTTTTCCCATCTCCAATTTTACATGTATGCGCGCAAAGATAGCAGAGGACTCTATTCTTATCCAGCTTTTTATAATATCTTGCTTCCATAAGAGAGACAATTTCCTGGATTATTAAAAGATGGCACTGATTTTTGTGTCTATAGATAGGATAACAGGGTAGGCAAAACCTTTCAATCGTGCGTTAAAATCTTGTCAGCAGTGAAAAATTCAGCAAAAAATATTTTCTTGTCAGTTATTTGTCATGGGCTAAGCGAAAGCCGATGTATGGATTACGAATGATTGGATAGTACCTGGATCGCATAGCGGCACGAATATCCATCGGTTTAGATCCCCATGAACCGCCCCGAATAACCCGGTAATTGCCGCTGTCCAGTCCTTCAGGATTAAGCCGGAGGCTGTTACTATAATAGTCCCCATACCGGTCAGATACCCATTCCCATACATTGCCAGCCATGTCATATAAACCTAAACTATTCGGTTTGAATGATTTAGCAGGTGCTGTATTTTTATAACCATCATTCTGATTTTTCGTTTTCCAGGCAAGTTCACAGTTCTCATCACAAAAGTTAGCATATTGAGATAAATCTCTTTCATCAGAAAAACCTGCCCACTTTACTCTCTTTCCCATATCTCTTGCTGCATACTCCCATTCCGCTTCGGTCGGTAGGCGGTAATTCCTAGTGGTTTTTTTGTTTAGCTTTTTGATAAACTCCTGCACATCATTCCAGGAAACACTTTCCACAGGACAATCACCTCCACAGTTTTTAAATTCTGATGGATTTTTCCCCATCACTTCCTGCCATTCTCCTTGTTTAACCTCATGCTCTCTCAAAAAAAAATCGTCAACGCAAACCTCATGAACAGGCTTTTCATTATCATATTTTTCTCCAAACTGGTCTCCCATTTCAAAGCAGCCTCCCTTGATAAAAACCATGCCTTTTGAATAATCCTGTTCCAACCTATTTTCCCCTATAACTATTGCGGACAAAGGACCATAAAGAAAAAATAAGAAAATTATACTGCTGATTGCTTTTTTCATAGAGATTCCTCTTTTAAAGTTTACAACGGATTAATGCTGGACGGCAAAGAGCAAATACAAAACAAACGGATATGACCTCTTTAAAATTAATAACATCTTATAACCAAAGGGATTGAGAATTGACTTATAAATCAACCTATGCTTAAATTTTTAGAAGAGGCTAAGAAAGTTTATATGAAGAAAAATTTAAATTCTAAAAAAGCTCCTGCAAGTTTTAAGGATAATGTTATATCTGCAATAGCAGAAGAAATAATTATTATTTTTGAAGTGGGAGTTAAAACTATTGATAGACAAAGTAAGATGCTGATTTTGTCTGTCAGTAAAGCCGCCTGTAACTTGTTGCATTATACCAAAGAAGAGCTTATTGGCCGTCCCATAGATGATATTTTTGTGGATTCAAATGAAGCTGAATCTTTGTTAAAAGAATCATTAGATTGTGGAGTCGCGTGCGCTGAGAAAAAAGCGCTTAAAACTAAATCGGGCAAAAAAGTCTATGTGTTGTTTTCTTCTTGCGCGAAGTGTAGTAAAGCAAGCACGGCACAAGAAATAATTCTAGTTGGACAGAATATAACCAACCAAAATGAAGCGGAAGAAGCCCTGTCGGACCAAACGAAATTATTGCAGTCTATTCTAAACAACATGGCGGACGGAGCTGTTCTGGTAGATAAAAAAGGCTATTTGCTGGCTTTCAACCCCGCGGCGGAGAAAATTCTTAGACTGGATTTAACTCAAAAAGATGTGTTAAGCAACCGAGAAGGTTTTTTCCTGCCTGATAAAAAAACTCCTTTCCCCAATCAAAAACGTCCTTTGATTCGCGCAATCAAGGGGGAAGATGTGAATAAATGCGAAGTTTTTGTGAAGCATGAAAGACTGCCTGATGGAATTTTTATTAGCATCAATGCAAGACCTCTTCGAAATGATAGGGGTGAGATAACCGGTGGAGTAGCTGTTTTTGATGATATTACAGAAAACAAACTGGCATCGGCATCTTTGCGTGAAAGTGAAGAAAGGTTTAGAGCGCTCCTTGATGGGACATTTGAAGGGATTTTAATTTATGATAAAGGGAAAATAATGGCTGTAAATAACGCGGCAGCCGAGCTTTTTGGATTTGATGTTGAACAAATGAAAGGCATGAATATTATTGATCTGGTTCTCGATGAAAACAAAGCTGATATAACGAAGAAACTTACCCTGGTAAAGCAAAACCCGGATGTGGATTTTGGAAAGTTTGAAACAAAGATCCGGGGAAAAAATAATGAAGTATTTGATATCAAAGTTTATGGAAGGAGTCTGGTTTTTAAAGGCAAAAAAGTTAGAGTTGTAGCAATTCGCGATATCACCCGGCAAAAAAAAGCTGAAAAGGAGCTGCAATATCGAATGGATCTTGAAAATCTTATCACCAATATTTCTACCAGCTTTATTAATCTTACTCCTGATGAAATTGAATGCGGTATCAGTACCGCGTTAAAAAAAATCGGAGAATTTGCCGGTGTCGACAGAAGTTATATATTTCTATTTACCGAGGACGGGAAAAGGATACATAATTCCTACGAATGGTGCGTTGACTCTGATTGTGTAAAACCCCATATGAAACACGCAGAGGAGATTGATTTATCAAAATTCCCATGGTTTTATAAAAAATTAACAGAGTTTGAACAAGTTTACCTGCCAAGCCTGGAGAAACTACCTGAAGAGGCAAAGATCGAAAGAATGCATTTGGAAGAAGAAGGTGTTCTTTCCCTGTTAATGATTCCCATGGTACATGGAAAATCTTTGAAGGGATGTCTGGGATTTAATGCAATACGGGCACCAAAAGAGTGGTCTGAAGACATTTTTGCACTGCTGAAAATTACCGGTGAAATTTTTGTAAATGCTTTAGAACATAAAAAAATGTTAAATGCCATAAAAAAAGCAAAGGAAGATCTGGAACAAAAGGTTGAAGAACGCACAAAAGAATTAAAGGAAAAACAGGTGCAGTTGATTAATTCTGAGAAGATGGTCTCTCTTGGACAACTTGTCGCAGGAGTCGCGCATGAAATTAACACTCCCCTGGGAGCGCTTAATAGTAATAATGATATATTCATCCGGTCAATAGAGAAGATGAAACGAATAATTCCGAGCTTAAAAAATCAGGACAATGAACTGGATTATTCGGATTTCGACAAGTTAATTAAAAAGATTGAAGAGCTTAACCAGGTTAGCAAAATGGCGGCTGAAAGAATAATTAATATAGTAAATAATTTGCGAAAATTCGCCCGTCTCGATCAGGCGGTGAAAGACAGGGTAGACATTCATTCCGGAATAGAAAGCACGCTCACACTTGTGCACCATGAATTAAAAAATCGGATTAAAGTGCACAAGGAATATGGAAAACTTCCGCCTGTGAGTTGTTACCCAAATCAATTAAATCAAGTTTTCATGAATATTTTCATTAATGCCAGCCAGGCAATTGAGGGAAAAGGGGATATTCATATCAAAACTCGTGTAGATAACGGTAATGCTCTGGTTCAAATTCAGGATACCGGGCATGGCATTCCAAAGGAATCTCTAAATAAGATATTTAATCCGGGTTTTACAACCAAAGGTGTTGGCATAGGTACCGGTCTCGGCCTTTCTATAGTCTATCAAATCATAAAAGACCATAATGGTAAAATTGATGTAACCAGTGATGAACGGAAAGGAACAAAAGTAATAATTTCATTACCCATAAAATGATTTCTAACTTTAATTTTGTTAGGAGAAAAAAATGAATGAATCAAATCACAAACCAACAATTGTCCTGGTAGATGATGAAGAAATGGTTTTAACAAGCATTAGTTCATTGTTAGAAATGGAGTCAGATTACACAATTAAAACTTTTACGTCACCGGAAAAAGCTGTTAAATATATTGAAGATAATGGTGTTGATCTTGTGATTTCTGATTATCTCATGGAGGAAATGAACGGAATAACTTTTTTAGCCGAAGTAAAAAAAATAAAACCTGATATTCCACGCATTATTATTACCGGGTATGCTGATAAAGAAAACGCGATTAAGGCAATTAACGAAGTTGGTTTATTTCAATACATCGAAAAGCCCTGGGACAATAGTGACTTGTTATTAAAAATCCGGAATGGAGTGGAAAAATTTGGATTAATCAGGAAGTTAGAGAAAAAGATCAGTGAATTGAATGTTGCAAATTCAGAACGGACCGATATCTATGAAAAAATGATAGCAACATTTGTATAAAATGCTTTTTCCTCTCACCTTACACCCTGCCTTAGAAACATCACTAAATTCTACATGCAACGTTAAAAAAAAATATGCCCTGGTTGACCTGTCATTACTGCAATTTATATAAACGATAGGCATTTTCATATCCGATCTTGCGCTGCAATTCCTTCGGCAACTGCTGTAGCAAACCCACAGTCGTCTTGATACTACCGGCACTGGGGTGCCGGTTACCTTTCAGTACGATTTCATCACTCCCAATGACGAAGCGGTTAGAGAATTCTTGAAACAAAGCAAGCCATTCTTTTTTCACACGTCCTTCACTGTCCAGGGGAAACGTAGACCGCACCACATTTCTGGCCTGCATGCCACCGGCAACCCGAATGCTCAGGTAGAGGTTGGAATGCTTTAGCAGAAGCTTGCGTGTCAGGTCGACTGTTCGCTTCCCCGTACTGTCCCACCCAAGGTGAACCCAGATGATTTTTGTCTTGCGGTTATGCGCCAAAAGTCGCTCGAATCCTGGTATATCGGGCTTCAAGGTAGATGGATTGGGCGGCGATTTAAGACGCGACGGCAATGGCATTTCTTCGGGTATTGCTTCCATGTGTATATCGATGGGTACATCATACCTGGCCGCCAGGTCGGCAAGCCGAATAAACAATGGATGGTCCGGTGGTGCTGAGACATAAGGGTGATCCGAGCGCATAGAAAAATGTTCCGCTGTCATCTCGCCAAAGCCCACAACACCTTTTTTAATAAGCTTTGCGGCTGTGGCATCGAATTCCTTTTTTACAGCATCCGTCACTTTCCCTAACTTAACTGCTTTTTGGATCATGACGTTGAGACTGCCGCCTCCACCCAACACTGCAAACCTCCCCGGATACCGTTTTACAACTGGCAAAATATCATCGAGATAAAGCCTGTTTTTTTGTTCCACTCCTTGAGGCATGGGCATTACCAGATTGACCTTCACGCCAGTAGAGTCCATAGTGACCAGTGCAGTCTGGGCAGGGCCTTCATAGTCAAACTGCCGGGTTGCCTCCCCGCTGGTCCGTCCAACCAGATGATTGTGGGTGTCCACATAAATCAGTCCAGCTGGTCTGTCTGTTGATTGCTCGATAACAGGTTGTTGTGATCGGCCTTTCATGCCATCACGACCTGATCGCCGTTTTTTACCACCAGTCAGAGGAGTATCGTCAGCTTCCTGACGGCTGATATAACCGTCAGCATTCCCGTCCATGCGCTTGAAGGCCTGTGATGGCCCCCGGAATTCCTGTTGTGATAAGCGACCATCATCATTTCTATCCATTCTTTGAAATGGTGTCTGCGCCATGGAGGATGATTTGCAAATAATAGTAAACAGGCAGAAAAATATAAAACCAATAATAAATGAGCGTACTTTTATCATACTTCTATCTCACCTAATTCAAAGCTAATGGTTCGCCTAAACAGCTGACAAAAGCATAGTGAACGATAGCAAACGACACAATTAGAAATCCGAGTTGGCACAATGATTATGTGACGTGGTTATTGAAATTCAAGTCTCTGCTTTTCCATCAATGCAATTAGTCGATCGAGATCCGTCGCGCCTTCGGCTTTCAACATTTCGTCAGATCCAAAAAGAAGGATAATAGAGTGCTGCATTATATTGCCATGTTCATTTTCGTACTCAATATTAATGCCGGGCATTTCCCAGCCTTTTTTAACTTTTTTAATCTTTGCAAAAGGAATCTTGACGCTTTCAGAGTAGCCCTTGGATTCGCTTGATAGGATGTGATCAGCATAAACGGTAAAAAACATCCTGCCTCCTGAGCCTTCATAATGGGCCAATGCGCCATCGGGTCGGGAGCGGGTATTACCCAAAAATCCTGTGCTGGGCTTGTCCAATCCCAGGCGCGCAGCTCGTTCTTTGTTGCATTGTATATTGTCGTCAATCTCTTCAGGCGAGGCATCAGGATGTTCAGATAAAAACTTGTCCATTCTCATACAGTTGCCTTCTATTGGTTTACTGATACCTATCTTAGGCATCAGTTCATGAGAGCTCTGTTTTTTGTTCATAATTAAACTCTTTAAAGCGAGGAAAGCTGCCATGATGCCGAAGATGACTATTAGTCTTTTCATATTTGTTCTCCAAGACAATCAGATAACTCGATAATGGGATTATCCTACTCTCTTAGCATTAACAACTCGAATCAAATCCAGAATATTTAATACCCGACAAGGCAGACATTTTACGACGCCACGTTGCAAGATCGTTTTTGTTGAATTGACTAATGTGACTGTGGCCGCATGCTCTTGCCATCACTTTAATCAACTCAGTAGACGCATTAAAAAAGTTGGCAAGCTGCTGCGCGGACTTATCAATATTCAACCTTTTTCTTAATTCCTGTTTTTGGGTGGCAATGCCTGTCGGACAATTATTGGTATTGCACATTCTTGCTGCTATACATCCGATTGCCTGTATGGAACTATTCGCAAGTGCAATACCATCGGCTCCCAATGCCAATGCTTTAATAAAATCACTTGGTACACGTAAACCTCCGGTAATAATTAAAGTTGTTTTACCACTTACTCCTTGTTTATCCAAATACTGGCGTGCGCGGGCTAATGCCGGAATAGTTGGCACGCTAATATGGTCACGGAAAAGCAAAGGAGCAGCCCCTGTTCCACCGCCACGACCATCAAGAATAATGTAATCCGCGCTTGCCTTAAGAGCAAACTCGATATCACGTTCAATATGATTTGCGCTAAGCTTGAAACCTATTGGTATTCCACCGGAAATCTCACGGACCCTGTCTGCAAAACGTTTGAAATCATCAGTAGAATTTAAGTCTTCAAAGGTCGGCGGAGAAATGGCTGGCTGTCCTTCAGGAATACCACGCACTTCAGAAATCTTGCGAATATTTTTTGAACCGGGTAAATGACCACCTGTTCCAGTTTTAGCAGCTTGCCCCGCTTTAAAGTGAAAGGCCTGCACTTTTTTCATTTGCTCGTCTTTATAACCAAATTTCGCGCTTGCAAGCTCATACAAATAATGACTATTTGCCTGTTGCTCTTCCGGTAACATACCTCCCTCACCGGAACATATACCTGTACCTGCAAGTTCAGCCCCTTTTGCAAGCGCAATTTTAGCTTCCTCCGAGAGAGCTCCAAAACTCATGTCTGAAACAAAAAGTGGAATTTTAAGTTCCAATGGCTTTTTACATTCAGGACCAATTATAAGATTAGTGCCAACCTCTGCATCATCCATTAATGGCTTTTTCGCAAGCTGTGCTGCCATGATCTCGATATCGTTCCAACGTGGTAGTTCATTTCCCGGAACTCCCATTGAATCCATCGGCCCATGATGTCCAAACTGAGATAACCCCTCTTTTGCTAATTGGTGTATAAATGCAACGGTTGGCTCCTCTTTCGTCGGTTTTGCGTCAGGCATGGAATCTTTATTTTTTACTCTTTCAGATGCTTTACCTACTTGTTCATCTTTAAATTGCTGATGCGTTCCATCACAATAAGGAGGATTAGAGGTCTGTTTACACGCGCAGATATAAGCATCACCATCTTTTTCAGCTATAAAAGATTTTGGAGTAAATGATGTTCCTGCATGTGATCCGTCACAAAAAAGCTTATTTCCTGATCGTCCACAGGCACAAAAATAATACTCCTTCCCTTTCTCTAATTGCGTGACTTTTGGTTTATTGTCAGCGATTATTGATTTTTCCATGATTTCTCCTCTAATTTTTTTTACTAATATGGCTAATCGGAACAGGAAGGAATCTTACTACTCCCCTCCTCCCATCCCACCGATCATAAAGTAAAATACAAATAGTAAAACGTATTTTAAAAATATTAAACCATAACATCAAATGCAAGCATAATGTCAAAATATCTTTTTTACTTGATCGATTGTCATTTGTAGAATTAAGCCTTAAGAGCAGAGAGCGGGGTATGTAATTGGAAAATGTAAAATGCTGATTTTATACCCTGCCCCTTGACCCCTGACCCTTGGTACCAGTTTTTATAGCCCCTGGCACTTGCTTTTATAACCCCTGGAAACAGCCTTTAAGATCCCTTCCTAATATCTTCTTTTGTGTGATAATATTTAAGTAGGTTTTATTGATATTGCATCCATTATCTGGAGTTCAATATGTTAAAAAAGCATGTACTTGTAACCGGCGCCACGGGATATGTCGGCGGAAGGGTTGTGCCTCGTCTCCTTGAAGCCGGATACAAGGTTCGCGCGACAGGCAGGTCTTTAGAAAAACTCAAGACGCGAGCCTGGTCTCAACATCCAAACGTTGAATTGGAATTCGCCGACCTTTTAGACCTTACATCCATCAAGAACGCCGCAAAAGGATGCGGGGCAGCCTACTACTTCATTCATTCCATGAACTCTTCTTCCGAAGATTTCGTAAAGACGGACCGGATTGCAGCGGAGAACATGGTTAAAGCGGCGGAGTACGCAAAGCTGGAACGAATAATATATTTAGGTGGGCTCGGCCGTGAATCTGAAATGCTAAGCGCGCATTTACGCTCCCGCGCGGAAGTCGGAAGAATTTTGAAATCGGGAATGGTTCCTGTTACATTTTTTAGGGCGGCAATGATCCTCGGTTCCGGAAGCGCGTCGTTTGAAATGCTGCGGTATCTTGTAGACCGCATGCCGATAATGATAACATCTCGTCGAGTATTGGTTCCCTCCCAGCCGATTTCCATACGGAATGTACTGGTTTACCTTGTAAAATGTCTCGAGTACGAAGAAACAAAAGGAGAAACCTACGATATTGGTGGTCCGGAGATACTAGCATATCGCGATCTGATAAGAATTTATGCCGAAGTGGCGGGCCTTAAAAAGCGGATTGTAATACCTGTATCGTTCATGACGCCGCGCCTTGCTTCCTATATAATCCACTTTGTTACTCCCATCCCTTCTTATATGGGCAAACCGCTTTCCCAGGGCCTGGGAAACAAGATGGTTGTAGAAGACGGCCACCGCATAAAATCGATAATCCCTCAAAAAATTCTTACATGCCGGGAAGCTATTAACATGGCTCTTGAGAGGATAGAACAAAAGGTTATGAAATCCAGCTGGATGGACGCCGGCGCGTATAAGCCACCAGAGTGGGGCCGTTACAACGACGCCCCATATGCCGGCGGGACTATAAAGGAATGCTGGTATCGAGTCTTAATAGCCGGCTCACCAAAGGAGATATGGCATCCAATTAGCAGGATCGGGGGCAATAGAGGATGGTATTTTGCAAACTGGTTGTGGGAGATACGGGGATTTATGGACCGTCTGGCCGGCGGCTATGGCACAAGAAGAGGCAGACGGCATCCCGAAGAAATCAAAACGGGAGACGCCCTCGATTGGTGGCGTGTTCTCGATGCCGATCCTCCCAACCGTTTATTCCTGTTAGCGGAGATGAAACTTCCGGGAGAAGCGACACTGGAATTCCGGCTCAAGCAGGTAAAAAAAGGAGTGACGGAACTTGTTCAAATCGCCAGCTTCCTACCACGCGGTCTGGGAGGTTTGCTCTACTGGTACTCGGTCTTTCCTTTTCACTTTTTCATTTTTCGGGGAATGCTAAAGGAAATCGCAAAAGCGGCAGGCGCGGCAGTTATTTTAGGGCCTGAGGAAATCAAACCGCCGCCTCACAAGAGGCTGAAGAATTAACTAAATTTAAAATGATGTTCCTCAATTCAATTCTATTTTGAAAACCCGGTTAAAAGTGTATGTAATTGGAGTGTTTGAAATACGGATTTTTTTTGCAGTGCTATGACTGTGTCATTGCGTATTGAGCTGCACCCTGACACCTGAACCCTGGCACCTGCCTTTATGACCCCTGCCCCCTGACACCAGCTTTTATGACCCCTGCCAATTGATTTATTCATAGCTCTCTGCTGTACTGAACATACAGGAATGCAGATTCATTTATGCTTGGAGAACTAACCAGAGAACATACAAAGTCACTGCGCTTATCAGTATTCCCAGAAAGAGAGGGAAAAACACTTCCGCAATAATTTTTTGATCGAGTACAGCCTCTGTCGGATCATTGGGATTAAAAGCTACCGTAACTGATTTATCTTTGGGGTAAGGTACAAGCGTTTTTTCTGCTGTCTTCAGGCTACCGATATTGTCTATAGCGTAATTTATTCTTGAGCCTGTAAAACTTGTATCATTCACAGTATATTCATAGGTAACCATGGCTCTATAGGTATCCATGAAGTCCGGATTTTTTAAAACTTCGATTTTTGAAGTGATAATTTTTCCTTCGACTTTATCCCAATTCCAAATCGCAAAGGCCTTTACGATCAAACGAATCCCGATTAGAATCAGACCTAACCCAATAAGGATAAAGACTATGGCAACCGTAGTTCCAAAAGTGCTCATAGGATGTTAAGCGAATTTGTAGCTTAGAAATGACCCAATACGCCTTTATAAAAGGGCATAAAAGGGGACAGATTTTTTTTCACAAGAGTGGACTTGATAATCATTTATACCTGGTTATATCAAACCCTTTAAATATTTTTGCCGTTCTTTCTTGCTGAATTTTTCAATAGCGTATCTTAACATTGTCCTTGGCATTGTTTTGTAGTGTGATTTTAAAAAACCAGTTTCCCTGGCCAAGTTTCGCTTCCCAACTTCCCTGAGCATCCAGCCCACTGCTTTATGAATTAAATCTTCCCGGTCATTTAGTAACTGTTTTGAAATTTGCAATGTTTCTTTGAATCTATTATTTCTTATAAATTGGAAGGTGGATATGATTGCTATTCGCCGTTCCCACAGAGTTTATATAATATGGTCTTGTCCTTGTTCTCTAAATATTTCCCAACAATGTGATGAGCGGTGGTATCAACTAAATCCCAGTTATTTATCTGCCGGGTGTTTTTCAAATAGACATTATAAATTTTTTCCTGTTCATCGGGGCTGCCTTTAGAAAACTGAAGAACCAAAAGAAGTAAAGCAAATAACCTAATTTCATGATACTCAGACTGCAATATTTTTTTTACAACGCTTAATGGGGCGGTTTTATATTTTTTTACGGATTGGCGAATGACTGGAACCCGAATACCAAGAAACTTGTCCCCATAGCCATATTCACCCCTGCCTGTCTTGAAAAAGCGCCTGGAATGTTCTGCTATTTCCGGATTGGCCAAACCTTGTAAGTGAGCGATTATTTCTTGATGCGTCATAGTAGCGTTAAATAATCGAGCGTGGGGGGAGGCAATATTTTGTTATTTAAACAGGATAAGGATGTAAGGCGATGCCCCCATCGGGTGTCACCAGATAAACATCCTCAAAACGCGCGCCTCCCACTCCCGGAACTGCAAGAACTGTATGCCCCACGGTCACAGTCATATTTTCCTGAAGTTTCGTTACCTTATGTGGTGGAATAATAGTAGATGCCGGTGTCTCCTCGAACCTGAGACCAATGCCATGGGAAATTCCGTTTAAATGGTATTCTTCAAATCCTCGTTTTGCGCAAACCTCTTTACCCATAGCATCCAGCTTTGAAACTGAAATACCCGGCCTTAAATTTTGCCGTGTTACCTCATGCATTTCCTTGTAGGTTTCCAGTAATTGTTTCTGTTTGTCATTTGGTTGTCCAACAACATATGTGCGAGCCAGGTTAGAACAGTAACCTTCGAATTGTGGCGTTAAATCTATTACTACAAGTTCATTCTCTTTAAGAGGTTCTTTATCAATTGTACCGTGAATCCAGCAGCTTCGCGTTCCGGGATTAATATGGATTGGAGTACTTGTACCTTCTGCCCCCGCTTTCATCATTGCGTATAATATTTCCGTGGCCATTTCGTGTCCTGAAATTCCCGGAGAGAGCATTTCTTTTGCTTTGTCCATCCCGAGGGCGGCAATAGACTGTGCTTTTTTCATGAGTTCAATCTCTTCCGGTTCCTTCACCATTCTGAGTGGGTCCATCACAGGGTCGGATGAAACCAGTTCCATTTCTTTATTAATTTTCCTGAAAAGATCTACGAGAAATGCCGGTGTGTGAAACCACATCTGCATTCCAACTTTGGGACGACCTTCTGAAGGATGTTTTAGGCCGGGCGGAGGACCTTTAAAGAGCGAGTGGAATGTTTTTTTGACATCGGATATTTGTTCTCCCACATGAGCAAAGACCTTAATTTTATCATCACCTACTGTTTTTCTTAATTCAGGCTCTTCACCTTTAAAACAAATAAAAACAGGGGAACCGGCTGCTGGAATAATGGCGCGCGGTTGGACACGGATGGCGCCAAAGAAATACCTGAAATCATCGTGGTTCATAATCATAATGCCAATCATGCCTTGCTGAGTCATTAACTCCTGCGCCCTACGAATCCGGTCATAATTTATTTTCATTTGACACCTCTATAAAGCAAAAATATGAATAGTAAAATGTATTAAAAAATAGTAAACCATAACATTAAAAACAAGTGCAATATCAAAATATAATTTTTGCTTTCTTAATTGTCATTTGTAGAATTTAGCCCTAAATTTATTTTTGACAGAACACACAGGATGGACTAGATTAATTTCTATCTGAATTTAAAAAATTTAATAAAGGAGGAGCTTTTATGAATCGAAAAAA
Organism: Nitrospinota bacterium; assembly: GCA_036011265.1. GTDB lineage: Bacteria > Nitrospinota > Nitrospinia > CAJXCL01 > CAJXCL01 > CAJXCL01. The sequence continues at coordinate 13,428 of DASCNB010000138.1, forward strand.
GTTGTGTTTATTTTTATATATTATTTTTTCAATGACATCCGCAAATGTCATGGCAAATGAAGTCGAAAGGCCGTGTAAGTCAGAAGAGATCATTGGGACCTGGGAGATTGTGATGGGAAGAAACAGGGGGAATATACCGGATGCTTACCAGGACCTGGTTGCTCACTATCAAGTACTAGTATACAAAAGCAACAATTTTTTTCAGCGAATTTCAGCGGATAAAAAAATGAGTGACTCAAAATTAAAAAAACTCATGAAAACAACACCATTGAAAACCTATAGCATCAATAACGGGATTATTAAAACTCTTGACGTTCTGGGAAATATGCTTGAGCAATATAGTTGCTTTTATGTTACAAAAGACGCATCGGAACGTAATCTTAAAAAGGGGATGATAACTTTAATGTGGGTAAAAAACAAGCAGCCCGTTATAATGAACACTTTTGAAAAGAAATCAACTACTTCAAAAGATCCGAAAAGAGAAAATATTTAGTCGCAGTTTAGTCGTTGTTAGTTTTTTACCTTTTACTGCGACTTATGCAAGGCTTAGTCGCTGTTTAGCCGCTGTTTTGCTTTTCTACAGCGGCTTATGCAAAGCTTGTTTTTTACCCTATACAACGACTTATGCAAGGCTTGGTTTTTCCTTTTTTAGCCCCGCTGTTTAGTCGTTGTTTGTTTTTTTAGGCACTGTTAGTTTTTTCTTATTACAGTGCCTTATGCAGAGCAAAGCGGCTTACACAAAGTACAGTAGCCTATGCAGAGTACAACGACTTATGCAGAGTACAGCGCTTTATGCAGTCAAAGGGATATTTGACCCCTTTTATTTTATGCAACTTCTTCCATAGTAAAGTTTGGAAATAAAATTACTGCTGGATGGACCTTTAAAGCTTTTGCTAAAATTAATGCTCTATCTCTTCCAATATTACGGGTATTGGTTTCTAAAGCAGATATGTTAGATTGGCTCATGCCTGTAATATCAGCCAGCTCTTTTTGACTAAACCCCTGTAATTCTCTAAGGGTTTTTAGCATTTCTCCAGGTGTAACATTAATATTAACTTTTGCTTTGATAAAATTATTTTTATTCATTTTTATTCCTCCTAATAATTATGAGGTGTAATTTCAAACACATAAACCTCCAAGTAATCCTTTTGTACCTTATAAATAACTCTCCATTTAATGCCTAATCTGGAAGAACGAAATCCTTTCCATTTTCCTTTTAAAGTTTCATCGCGAAAACCCCTGACAAGTTTTAATCCATCAGGTCCTTCAAGTTCAACAATTCTTTTCCATGCCTCATACCTGATCAAGGTTTCTTTTGGAAGCTTCTTCAAAGTTTTCTGAATATACTTTTTTTCATAAATCTCCCACATCTACAATAGTATATATACTCAATTGAGTATTGTAAATAGAAATATGTAGTACTAATAGAGTACCTAACGATAGTTGTGTGATTGTGAAGCAATCGGTGAGGTAAATTCCCCTCTAAGAAGAGGGGTTTATACTGGTTCATCGTGTGGAGGCGAAGGCGACGGGGTGTGTAATTGGAGAATGTGTAATACTGATTTTTTTGCAGTGCAATGACGGTGTCATTGGTTATTAAGCTGAACTCTGACCGCTGATAGCTGACTGCTGATTTAAATAGATGCAGTCAAAGGGAGATGTGACCCCATATCCTAAACACTTTCAATAAAACCTGATTTTTGCTATCTTTGAAAATGGAGGGAATGGAAGTTCTTCGCAACAACAATTATAAATCTCTGGAGGAAAAATGAAAAAAATAAAAATTTATCAATATCCGAAATGCGGGACCTGTAGAAAAGCTATGAAGTTCCTGGAGAAAAACAAGCTGGCCTACGAAATGGTCCTTATAGTTGATCAACCCCCAACGAAAAAAGAACTTAAAAATGCTTTAGATTACTTTGAGGGAGACCTTCGGAAACTTTTTAATACCTCCGGCGTGGTTTACAGGGAAATGAAATTGAGTCAGAAAATAAAAACTATGACGCCGAAACAAGCTATTGATTTACTAAATTCTAATGGCAAACTCGTTAAACGTCCATTTGTGCTGACTAATAAAGGGCCTCTGGTGGGCTTTAACGAAGAGCTATGGAATGCGGTTTTACAAAGTTGAGTTTGTTCCTTTCGCAATAGAGTTTCATCTCGTAGAACTTTAATAAGTGGTCAAGTCCATTCTTAGCGTCATTAAAATTCAACATGCAGTCAAGATTAGGCACTGTTTAGTCGCAGTTTAGTCGTTGTTAGTTTTTTTTAGCTTATACAACGACTTATGCAAGGCTTGGTTTTTCCTTGTACTGCGACTTATGCAAGGCTCAGCGCTTTATGCAAGGCGTGGACTTGACCCCTTTTCTAGTGCTTCCGTGATATTGAAACTCTTTTTAAATTCTTTATCAAAGGATATCCCTTGGTTATTCTCATCTTTTGAATTGCGTTCGCTGTAGCTTCATAATGTTTTCTCGATTCTTCCGGTGCCTCTTTCCACATTTCCTGAAACCTTTTCCAAGTAGTTTTTTCATCTGTCGTATTGTAATCCCAGTAATTAATCTCCTTTTTCACACCAATCCTATTCTCACGCTCACTCGAATCACAATCTTGCAATATCAGATTATTTGTCGCCATTCTTTTGGATAGTTGTTCGATTGAAGGGTGAACTAAAATACGCATCCCCTTTATTCCGCACTTTTCAGCCTGGCAAGCCTGTACAATCCCTGTACCTAAAAATTGTGAAGCATGTTCTCCAGAATCAGGCATAATATCTGATTTAAATCGAATTGCCTCAAACGTGCCTAAAGCAATACCAGCTCTAACAGGCACTCCATTTGCAAGAAATCTACACATTAAATTATTTATAACAGATACCGCATCATTTAAATATTGAGTCACAATAAAGGCAGAATCAGAAAATGTTATTGACGTAAAATTACATTGTATTCTAGCTAAACTAAGCCCACCATCCAAAGTACGATGAAAATTTGAAAAAACTTCGGTGAGTTTATTTGGTGTCCTACTGTCACTAAAAATTCGATTAATTTTTTGAGGTATTGGTCCCCCCTCAACTTTAATGGCTTCAATATCAAGATAGTTTTTTAAGGTTAGGTTTGCAAAACCTAGAATATCTAAAAATATGACAATCTTATCCTCAGTTTTTATCATTATAATTTAGTTTTTTATTTTCATCGTTTATTAACATAACGTTTAAACTCAGCCGCGCCGCTTTTTTGGCGTCGACTGGAGTGTCTTGTTAGGCGACGCAAAACTGGCTAAACGCCGAGCAGATTTAGTTTTACCGCTCTGCTCTTTCGAACACAAATTCCCGAGCCTCATTTGGTACATCCCATACTTTCTCCTCAGCCCGGATGTGAGGCAATGTGTTCCTATCTAAGGACCATAGGTCAAAGGTCTTGAACGCATTATAAAGTATCTCTAGACCATCAGCAGCGTTAACACCATCCTTTTCTTTAGCGAATGACGCTACTAAATCATCACGAAATTCGTGTGCGATTGCGGCAGCGGCAAGCCAATCAGGTAGAACGAAATGTGGGTGACTCTTTCCTTTTTTCCATGTGTCTTCATCTTTCCATTTCCACCAGTCAAGAGTACCAAAATTACTTGTTAATTCTTTTGATTTGTTCAATTTCTCGATTCCTATTGCAGTACTAGAGTTCTTGCGCACGAATTCGAGGAATTTAGAACCTTGAGTATGCTGTAATTTTTGTCCTGCAATGGAATTACCTATGTCATTGCCGGGAAATCTATCCATTGCCACAAATAGCCTTCGATTTTCTTTTGGCAAGCTTGAACTCGCACGGAGAATCCCTAGGTTTATCGTAACGAAGTAGTACTCAAGAGCTATTGCTTGTGCAAAATCGACGTGCTCATCACCAAAAAATAGTCGATACGTTTCGTAGTGGGGTTCGACTCTTGTTCTTGGTAGTTCTTGAATCAAATCCAAGCCAAACGTTGCGGCAGACACCTGTGTATGTGCATGAAAAAAACCTTTCAATAACAGGCTATTATTTTTCTGATCTACGAGCCATTGCGCGAGTTCGCGTGCTCGAGTTCCTTTTAGGCGTGCTTTATAGTCTTTGTATTGTTTTACCGGAAGATCTATAATGTCTACACTTGGCATATGTGGAAAGACAACGGCTACTGACAACCCGGGCAGTTCATGTTTCTGTATCGACTCAGACGGCTTTGCATCAGCGTAGCCGTGCCACCCTAGTTTCCTATGTTCTTCATCAAACATTTTGATTCGCCTAACGAACGAGCTTACCTGGTGCGAGCAAAATCAAGTTTAACTTAGTAATAACTGAAATCTTTAGTAGCAGAGGATCGCAGAAACGGCAACCAATTGCTCACAATCGGGTAAAGCGGATTGTTATGCTTTAATGAATCTACAAACTTTGGTAAGAGTTCTCAAATAGTCTCTGCTTTTGCGCTTTTTGCAAATGCAAAACACAAGTTAAATAACCAAGTTCCATTTTTTGCGAAGCGAAGCAAGTAATAAATGGAACGTTGATAAATAAACTACCCATATGGTTTGCTGCTTACGGGCGGAGGTTGATGATACCCCCACCAAACCTTCGGGTAAAGACCAAATAAATCAACAACTCCGAATGCATCTAAAACTGAGTAATCTGCAATCCAAACTTCGCAGAACTTATGGTCGGTATAGTCATTCTCTAATCCTTCAAGAAAGGGAATTAAGGAATCCAGAGACCCGACTACAAGCTGGAGAACCAGCATGTTATCTTTAACTTGCTCTGCATATTTAGATACTTTTGTTTTTTTGTTTTCTATTAAATTGTAGATTCGTGAAAGAACATCAAATGCTTCTGGTGATCCTGTTATTTTAGTTAGCTCTATTCCTACCTTTTTACCACTCGACCGGGAACAAATAAAATCTGGGCTCTCTCCATCACAAATTGCAGATAAGTTTTCACCAGTAATATAATTATAAGATTCAATGAAAGGATATAATTCATCTCTTTCAACTTCTTTTTTCCCGAATTGCTGGTCAGACATTTTGTTATTACAAATAAATTTTACCGCATAACGAAAAAGCTGAGTTGCGCCCAACAAAAGGAGCAACAAGCTTTAAATAATATAAAACGTGAGTGCTAAAAAGCCACTTGAACAGAGACTTGCTGTTGAGCGTCAATCTCCAGCGAATGGTTAGATTCCCTTTATTGTGTCCAGTCGGACCAACCGCATTGCTCGCACTTAATAATCCAGTAGTTCTCATCTCTCCGATCATCATATATTTCTCCACCTCTCAGATTTTCATCACCACATTTGGGACATGCTACATATGGGAGAGGACCTCCTCGCGCTGGGTCTATAGTTTTTTCTTCCAACAACTTGTTCAACTCTTTTACCGTTAACGAATCTCGATTGTCTTCCAGAATAGCGCGCCTAACATCACTGCTCAATTTCGAGAACAACAGCGCCTGGTCTTTTCCAGACTTTTCATAATAGGCATGCGATATCAGCCAAGAAATAAGTCCACCTATGGCTGCACCAACTAGTAAAAGTAATATTTCCATTCCTTAAGCTTGGAATCTAACAATTGATTATAATTAAAGGGGTCAAGTCCATTCTTGACTGCATTAAGGGGCCAAGTCTACTCATGGCTCACAATATCCACTTAATATCCCGATTCCGTATAATAAAGTTAATTATTGAGATTTAAATTATACAATAAGTGATTATATACCCCATGACCATTGAATCAAGTGATTTTTGCCACAAAGTCAATAAGGTAGAAAGGAAAGGGGAGATATTGAATTTATGAAAAGGGGATTTGGGTCACAGAGTAAAGCATATTATTATGTTCTTTTTTTCCACTGTCGTGGATGCCGACTACCATGCATAACTGCAAGAACCACGACCGAGTCTTCCCCGACTCGATAAAATATCCCAAAAGGAAATCTGTGTACTACAGCACGGCGAGTTTGTCTATGCACTACAGGGTAAATATTCGGGTTTTCTGAGATTGAATCTAATGCAACTAGAACGTCATCAAGGAAATTTTGGCCGAGACCTTCACGTTGCCTCTCATACCATGTCGCAGCATCTTCAATATCTGCCTCAGCTTCTGGTCGAAGATGAACCTTAAGACTCACAACCGTTTCCTGATGTCTGCTATTGCTTCACTGGCTAAACGGCCTTTAAGTCCGTCCGCTTCGTAAGTATTTAAGCGTCGATCAAGTTCCTCTTTTTGTTCATCGGTTAATGGCAACGCCGCTTGATCAGTAGCAATACTGTCCCAGATATCTTCAACCAGTCTTATCCTATCTTCAATCGGAAGATTACGTAAATAAGCTGTCATAGTTATTTCCCCC
>DASCNB010000139.1:0-7261 GCA_036011265.1 Nitrospinota bacterium
GTAGATAAAGATACCATTATGTTTTATATAAAATTGAAAAAAGGAGAAAAATACTCCTCATCTAAAGTCAATGAAGACATCAAAGCTATATATGGTCTTGGTCAATTTGAGGACATCAAAGTAGAAGCTAAAGACTTTAAAAATGGGATTAAATTAATTTACATAGTTAAAGAAATCCCTTCTATTAGAGAGATTTCTTTTGTCGGTAATAATAAGATATCCACAAAAAAACTGGGGGAAAAACTGGATTTTTCTAAAGGCATTAAAAAAGGATCTCTTTATAATAAAAATATTGTGAAGAAATCAGAAAAACTGATTAAAAAATCTTATGACGAAAAAGGGTTTTTCTTGGCCACTGTTCGGACAATTGCTAAAAGAGTTAGCAGAGATCAAATGAATATTATATTTAAAATTTCTGAAAATAAAAAGGTAGGGATAAAGGAAATTGGTTTTACAGGAAATAAGGCATTCACGGACAGGGAATTAAAAAAACAATTGAGCACGAAAGAAAAGAACATTTTTTCTTTTATTACTGACGCAGGCATTTATCAAAAGGAGATGCTAAAGGCAGATCAGCTAAATTTAGAATTTTTTTACAGGGAGAACGGTTATATCAATGTAAAAGTGCTTGATCCAGTGATTGACGTCGATAAAAATGAAAAGGCTATTTTTATTAGGATTCCTATAGAAGAGGGAGATCAATATAAAACAGGCAAAATTAAGTTTGTTGGTGATAATACTTTTCCAGAAAAAAAACTAAGAGAAAAAGTTGATTTAGAAAAAGCTGATGTATACAACCTGGGTAAAATACGAGAAGGGGTGTTTAATATTACCGAACTCTATTCGCAGCAAGGATATGCTTATGCGGATGTTAAACCGCTTCGCGAGGTTAATGCTCAAAAAAAGATAGTTGATACTGTCATGCAGATTGATAAAGGCAGGAAAGTATATATTGGAAAGATAACAATTGCGGGAAACCTTAAAACTAAAGATAAAGTAATTCGTCGAGAGTTCAGGTTTGCAGAGGGAAGCTTGTTTGATAGCAAAAAATTAAGGCGAAGTAAAGAAAGAATTATGAATACTCGCTTTTTTGAAGATGTGCAGATACAAACAAGCAGAGGCGAAAAGGATGATACCATTGACATAACTACATCAGTGGTTGAAAGGTCTACCGGAACTATCGGTGCTGGCATAGGATACAGCTCCGTTGATAATGCCATTATTACAGCTCAAATTTCACAGGACAATCTGTTTGGAAATGGGAATAAAATTGCATTTTCAACAGAGCTTTCATCCAGAAGGTCAGATTTTTCATTGAGTTTCACCGAGCCATGGCTGTTTGATAGAGAAATAAGCGCGGGGATAGATTTATTTAATTTAAAGAGAGATTTTTTTAGTTTTGAATCAAGAAGACAGGGTGGTGGATTACGCCTGGGAAAATCTTTTACGGAGTTTACATGGGGTAATATCGGTTATCGTTATGAAAAAATCGAAATATCTGATGTTGCTCCCGAAACTGAAACGAATTTTTTAAAAAATGAGGTACGATTTACAAGCCGAATTTTCCCATCAATTACGCGAGATACTCGAGACAATCGTCTCAATCCTTCTAAGGGAACCAAGGAAATACTTAGCGCTCAATATGCGGGAGGCGTGTTGAGCGGTTTGAATTTTTATAAGTTTCAAGCTGAAAAAAGCAATTATTTCCCATTGTTCTTTGGTCTTGTGGGAATGCTTCATGGAAAAATCGCTTACGCGAAAGGGTACAGCGGAGATGTGCTTCCAATTTATGAGAGATACTTCATTGGAGGCCCTTTAGATTTACGCGGTTTTAATTTCCGAGATGTTGGTCCTAAAGATATAAACGGAGATCCTTTAGGAGGAGATAAGCTTCTCCTTTTTAACGCGGAAATACAGTACCCTTTTTCCAACGCATTAAGAGGTATTCTTTTTTATGACCGTGGAAATGTTTATGGTGACGGGAATGATATCTCATTAACAGGAGAAAATTTCAGCATAACAAATATGAGGCATAGTATTGGAGTTGCCGTACAATATTATAGTCCTATAGGTCCTGTAGGCTTAGCATATGGATACAAACTTGATAGAGCTACTGGAGAAGATCCGGCAGAATTTCATTTTGTTCTTGGCAGAACTTTTTAAAATATATAAACTTTAATGAAATAAATTTTTGAGAGGAGTTAGATGATAAATTCTAAAATGAGCAAATTCAAATTATTAATTTTTCTGCTATTGATATTTACGTATATTCCAGCTGAGTCAATGGCTGCAGATAAAATTAAAATAGGTATTATTAATCTAGATAGGGCGGGACGAGAGTCAAAAAGAGGTAAGGAAATTGTTGAGTCCATGAAACATAGAATAAAAAAAGCTCAGGAAATGATTAAAAAAGAGGAATCGAGTGTGAAAGATCTAAGGAAAGAGTTGGATAAGCAGGGCCTTATTATGAGCGAAGAACTTAAACGAAAAAAGGAGGCTGACTTTAGAGCGGAATCCAGGAGCCTGCAAAGACATATTAAAGATGCTGAAGAAGAAATAAGAATTAAGCAGCGGCAAGCTACGAATAAAATTCTAAAAGAACTTCTTGAAATTGTTAAAGAGATTGGGAAAAAAAATGGGTATACATATATAACATCCAGCGAATTTACTGTGTATAGCATTGATGCTATTGATATTACTGATAAAGTCATTAGAGAATATAATAGGAAATATCGGAAGAAGAAATCTTCGAGGTAGAAGAAGTATAAGTTTGAAAGTGTTTATTAAGCGCATTTTCAGTAGATTACTGAAGGTTTAGCGAGCGACACAGTGTAAACACTTTGCACTGAAGATTCCCGTGCTGGCGGTTTGCCCTGAACCGTACTGGCAGATGGTTTGCCGCAAGGAGCTTCAATAGGATAATAGAAATATGATAGATATCAATGAAATCAAAAAGCGTATTCCACATCGTTATCCATTTTTGCTGGTGGATAAAATTATTGAGATGGAGAAGGGAAAGCGGGTTGTAGGGATAAAAAATGTTTCGACTAACGAGCCATTTTTCGAAGGTCATTTTCCAAAATTTCCGGTCATGCCCGGAGTATTAATCATTGAAGGTATGGCTCAAACCGCCTGCGTATTCGCATCAGTTGAGATGGAAAAAAATTCCGAGTCAATCGCCTATTTTATGGGAATTGATAAAGCAAAATTCCGAAAACCCGTTGTACCGGGAGATCAATTGCGTTTTGAGTTAGATGTTATTAAACGACGCGGTACGATATATCGATTTCGAGGCAATGCTTTTGTCGAAGGGAAATTAGTCGCAGAAGCTGAAGTAATGGCCATGCTTGAGTCCAAATAGTCCATGCCAGTTCATAAAACCTCTATTGTACAAAAGAATACCCAAATTGGAAAAAATGTAACAATAGGGCCGCATTGTTACATTGGACAGAACGTTTTTATAGATGATTGTACTGTTTTAGGTGCAAACGTAGTTATAGAAGGGTGGACAAAAATAGGGAAAAATTGTAGGATTTCTTCTGGGGCTGTTCTGGGTGGCGTTCCACAAATTGTTGGCTTCAAAGAAATGCCTTCCTGGGTGCAAATTGGAAATAACACAGAAATTCGGGAATTTGTTACTGTTCATCGTTCCAGCAGGGAAAATGAAAGCACTTCCATTGGAAGTCATGTTTATTTGATGGCTTATGTTCATGTTGCACATGACTGCCAGATAGGGGATAATGTCATTGCGACTAATTACGTGGGTATTTCCGGTCATGTTTTAATAGAGGAAAAAGCGGTAATTGGTGGTCATGCCGGTATACATCAGTTTATTCGTATTGGGAAGCTGGCGATGGTGGGTGGTATGGCCAGGCTAACAAAAGATGTTCCACCCTTTTCTCTGGTTGAAGGAAACCCTCCAAAGCTTTACGGGAGAAATGCAATTGGTTTGCAGAGAAGCGAAATTAGCCCCTCCGTTCGGGGCGATTTGAAAAAAGCGTTTAAGTTTATCTCGAGATCTAATTTAAATACCAGTCAGGCTTTAGATAAAATAAAAAATGAGATTCCAGAAAGTGAAGAAGTAAAATACTTGCTTAAATTTATTGAAACTTCTAAACGGGGAATTCATAAGTAAATTCACTCAATTTTTTTACGGAGAAAAAGTTGTATGAAAAAAATTCGAACGGGAGTCATTGGAACCGGAAGAATGGGTGAATACCACACTGCAGTTTATTCGGAACTATTTTTTATTGATCTCGTGGGAATTGTTGATATTAAGGAGGAAAGAGGAAAAACCATATCGAAACAGTTTAACACTGCTTATTTTTGCGACTTTAATGAGATACTTGACAAGGTTGATGCTGTAAGCATTGCTGTGCCAACGGACCTCCATTACACAATTGCGAAAGAGTTTTTAAGCGCTGGAGTAAATGTACTTTTAGAAAAGCCAATTACGAACAATTTTAATCAAGCTGTTGAATTATTTGGACTGGCGGAAAAAAATAATTGTACTCTTCATATAGGCCATGTAGAAAGATTTAACGGGGCGGTGCAGGAATTGAAAAAAATTGTTCATGAGCCACTGTTAATAGAGAGCAGGAGATTGGGCCCTTTTCAGTCAAGAATTGAAGATGATGGAGTGGTTATGGATCTGATGATACATGATATTGATATAATTTTAAACCTGGTTGAGTCGGAAATCCTCGATATTAATGTTATGGGGCGATCTTTTTTTACAGGAAAGGATGATTTGGCAAGTGTTCAAATACATTTTAAAAATAATTGTGTTGCTAACATCATCGCCAGCCGTGTAACTCAAGATAAAATCAGAACTATGGCTATTTCACAAAAAGACGCTTACATTTATCTGGACTTTACTGATCAGGAGATTCACATTCATCGTGGGGCTTCCTCTCAGCACCGTTTAGAAAAGCATGAACTTCATTACAAACAGGAATCATTCACGGAGAGACTGTTTGTTCACCGGGAGAACCCTTTAAAGCTTGAAATAAAACATTTTCTTGACTGTTCTGCAAACGGTGCCACCTCATCTATGTCAGTTGATAAAGAATTGAGGTCTTTAAAAGTTGCCCTGGAAATTGTCGATAAGTTCAAAAAAAACCAGGCAAATCTCTAATAATCCTCTCTGCTTATCTTATAACTAATTTTGAACAATAAAACAGATATAACCAAGTTAGATAGAATAGGTCTCATAGCAGGAACAGGGGAATTGCCTCGAATGTTAGCAGAACAGGCTAGCAAAGATAACATAAAAGTTATTGCCATCGCTCTTTCCAAAGACTCTATTTCTTCCCTCCAGCCGGTTTGTGACAAGGTTTTTCAACTCGGCATAGGACAAACCAATAAACTCTTAAAAACTTTAAAAAATGAAAAAATTAAAAATGTCTTCATGATAGGCAAAGTTGATAAAAAAGTTATTTTCCAAACAAAAATATTTGATTTTCGGGCTCTTAAAATTTTGAAAAATATGAAACTAAATGATGATAAATCTTTGATGACGGTTGTAATTGATGAGCTTAAATCAGAGGGAATAAGTTGTTTGGACCAATCCTTGTTTCTAAAAAAATTGTTTCCATCTAAAGGTGTGTTGACAAAAAAAAAACCAACCAAATCCGAATGGGAAGATATTCAATACGGTTTTTCTATTGCTAAGGAAATGGCGCAAATGGAAATTGGGCAAACCGTTGTTGTTAAGAATAAATCAATCGTTGCGGTTGAGGCGATGGAAGGAACAGACCAAACAATAATGCGGGGGCTAAAAATAGCAGGCAAAGGAGCGATTGTTGTTAAAGTCAGCAGGCCTAAACAGGACTTTCGTTATGACATCCCTGCTGTGGGAGAAACTACCCTTTCAATGATAATAAAAGGTAAGGCTTCAGTGCTTGCACTGGAAGCGGAAAGAACCCTTGTGGTAAATAAAGATAAAATGATAGAACTCGCGAATAAATATAAGATTTCCATTGTGGCTGTTTAAAAAATGAAGAAAAAAATACTCATAATAACCGGAGAACCTTCCGGAGATATTCACGGCGCATCCCTCTCCCGTTCTTTAACTGCATTTAAACCGGATTTACAAATTTTTGGCGTAGGAGGTCCTGAAATGAGAAAATCCGGCGTCCATATCCTCCAGGACAATAATGAAATGGCAGTTGTTGGTATTTTGGAAATTTTTGGAAAAATCAGGTTATTGTATAAGATTTTCAAAAAAATAGAATACGAAATTGTTTTCGGAAAATACTCGGCCCTTGTCCTCATAGACTATCCGACTTTTAACATGATGTTGGCATGGATAGCTTCAAAACACGGTCTTCCTGTCTATTACTTTATTGCTCCACAAGTATGGGCTTGGGGAAAAATCCGCCTCAAGCTTCTTGCCCGTATTGTGAATAAGATGTTTGTTATTCTTCCTTTTGAAAAAGAAATATATGAGAATGCAGGTCTGGATGTGGAGTTTGTAGGGCATCCATTTATTGGCGAGGTCAAAACAGCCCTGGAAAGAGATAGAGCATATAAAATATTTGGTCTTGATAAAAACAAGAAAATTGTTGGTATTTTACCTGGTAGCCGCAGCCAGGAAATTAAAACACTCTTGCCGGTGATGCTGGAATCCGCCAGAATTATAAAGAAGGAGATTCCAACAGCTCAGTTCGCTTTACCTCTTGCGAAAACAATTAAAGAGGAAGAAGTTGCAACTCTAATAAAACAGAGCGGGCTGAATGTTAAGATAATAAAAGACTTTACCTATGATGTCATGTCTGTGGCAGATTTTTTAATTGTTGCATCAGGCTCTGTTACTCTGGAAGCTGGAATATTGAAAAAACCGATGGTGATAATTTATAAAGTCAATTTTATTACGTCTATTATCGCTAGGATATTGGCTCTAATTTCGCACGTAGGTCTTGTAAATATAATTGCTGGGAAAGAAATAGTACCGGAATTGCTTCAGGAAAAAATGACCCCGGAAAATATAGCTTCCTGTAGCCTTAAAGCCCTTACAGATGAAAAATATTATAAACGGGTAAAACAGGAATTAGCTAAAATAGAGCAATTATTAGGGGAAAAAAAAGCGGCTCAAACTACAGCAAAGAGCATTATTAATTGCCTTTATGAAGAAAAATCTTTATAAATACATACTCCCTTATGTTCTTTTTGTAATTTTGTATTTGATCGGAAAAACATTACGCGTCCAAATTATAAATCGTGATGTCGAGTCCCTATTGGAAAAACAAGGCCGAACGAT
>DASCNB010000140.1:0-43131 GCA_036011265.1 Nitrospinota bacterium
TGCATTGCAGATCAAGGGAAGGCCCATTATGTAGTTTTTTGTTGCCAGGATATCTTTGAGAGTTGGCAAGTGGAGCCACAAGCTGTTAGTGTTAAAGTATTTGTGTCGACTGATATCCTGAAAATATTTCATATCTTCAGGTGGACATTGCGCTAATTCGCGAAGAACAGGCTGTCCATCAAGGCGTTGAGCCAGATGTCCGCCTTTTGTATCCATATGCGTACGATCAGCTACTTCCGCCATGTAAGAAATCTTATTTTTGATAAAGTAGCCTAAGATGGCGGTGTCCAGAACAGCACCCAGGTTATCGGCATTAGAGATAAAAGTATACTCATAGCCGGTCTCCAGCAGAGTGTCCAACATACCACTGGTAACCAAAGCGGTAAAGATATCACCGTGGCCGGGAGGACACCATTCCAGATTAGGGTCCCGGGAGCAGGAGGCAAGACTTAGATCGGCCCGGGTTACTTTAGGTACTTTGTGTTGTAAAAAACCGAGAGGGATGTCCGTTTTCTTCCGTAGTTGGGGATATTGTTCCAGTGCGGTCAAAGAGTCATTGTGAGTCGCAAAACTGTTCATCAGAACCAAAAGCGAGTTGGTATGTAAGGCGTGTTTGGCAATAATATCTAAGAAGGAGAGCTTGTTTTTTACAAGCAACAATGATTTTGCCCGATCTAACCCCATGCTGGTACCCAGACCGCCGTTTAATTTTAAAAAGACAGTTTTGGTTAAAGCAGCATGACCAACTTCTTTCAAATCTTCGGGAAATGTTTTTACATCGGGAAGAGATTCAACAGGTCTGATGTCGGTTTCAGGAATGAGGCCCGTTTGGCCTTCGGCTAATTGTTTATAATAATGTTCAAATGTTCTGATAACAATGTCAGGTAAACCTTCAATTTGCATCCGTTTGGCAAAAGGAGCAAATTTTTCAGCAAATGAGGTCATTAAACTCCTACCATCAATACCTAAAAAATTTTCTAACAGTCTTTTTGGAAGAAATGTTTTACTGAAAAGTTCTTAAGAAAAGTCTAGTGAATTTCGCTTAAACAGTGATACCCTCTTATGATAAAGACCTTTTAAAAATTCATCATGCAAGATTTAGGTACCAATTAATTCCTCAAAACCTGCACCTCGACCTGCTGGCCGGATTTCAGTTCTGTTTCTGATTCAGGAATGATTAGAAGAGAATTCGCGGAAGCTAATGAAGCTAGCATGTTGGAACCCTGTCCACTCAAGACGGTGACCGAATAACTTCCATTTTGATAAGTTAAGTTTGATCTCAGGAAATGTCTTCGTCCATCGTTTTTTTTCTTAATATCTTCAGTCAGGGTGGCGCGGATGGTTTTGCGGAGCAGATCGGTATGCCCGCTCATTTTAAGGATTGCGGGTCTCACAAACTGCTCAAAAGAAACAAAAGAAGAAACAGGGTTGCCGGGAAGACCGAAAAGAGGACGCTTATTTAGCATGGAAAAAGTCAACGGCTTTCCGGGTTTCATAGCGATCTTCCAGAAAACGATTTCACTTCCCAAATCCTGAATAGCGTCTTTAACAAAATCATAGTCCCCTACAGAAACTCCGCCTGATGTTATGATAATGTCCGCCTTATCAGCGGATTTTAGTTTTTCTTTTATATCATCTTTCCGGTCCCGAACAATTCCTAATACCATAGGTTGAGCCCCGCTTTCCAATACCTGGGACGCGAGGAGATAAGTGTTGCTGTTAATAATTTGATGATCTTCAGCTTTTGCGTCCAGATCAACTAATTCATCGCCTGTTGATAAAATGGCAACTACAGGTCTGCGGTTAACGGATAATTTGGCGCAGCCTGCTGTCGCGATAATAGGGATGTTTGATGATGTTATAAGGTTTCCCTTTGAAAGAAGAAGAGCACCTTTATTAAAGTCTTCTCCCTGCTTTCGGACGTGGCTTCCCTTTTTTTGCTGTTTCAAGATCAAGACAGAGCCGTTTTTTTTCTCAGTGTCTTCCACCATTACCACGGTATCTGCTCCGCCAGGCACCAGGGCTCCGGTCATAATTCTTGAAGCTTCACCGGTATGGATAGATTTTGAAGGCTTCTGTCCCGCTGGAATATCTTCAACAACTTTTAAAGAGGTGGGATTCTTTTGATCAATGGACGCAATATCTTGAAAGCGAAGAGCATAACCGTCCATAGCAGAATTATCAGCCGGCGGATTATCTCTTTTGGCGTATATATCTTCCTGTAAAACAGCTCCGACCGCATTTAGTAAAGGAATTTTTTCAGGTTCAAGAGGCTGGAGTTTTTCTAAAATGATTTTTCGGGCTTCATTAACTAATATCATGGATGATCTTCAACCCAAACATCTCCGTCAGTGGTGATCTCTTTTTTCCATATAGGAACGGTTCGTTTTAATTCATCTATCGCCCATTCGCATGCTTCAAACGCGGCTTTCCGGTGCTCGGCTATCGCGATTATCAGGACAATATCATCCGCTATTTGAATTTCACCTAAACGATGTATTACGGAAAGATCAAAAATATCGAATTTTTTTATGGCTTCTTCTCTCAGGGCTTCGAGTTTTTTTATGGCCATTTCTTCATAAGATTCAAAAAATAATTCTTTAATTTCTTTTCCTTTAGAAGACTCTCTTGCAGTGCCTATAAAAGTCACCACCCCGCCTGTATTATTGAATTTAGATCGAAGGTTTCTGACCTCGGAATCCACGAGAAAATCTCCTTCCTGAATTTTTATCATTTTTTTATTTCCTTTGCTGTAAAGTAGAATTTCATAGAATAGTGTATCGAAGATTTAAAATCAAGAAAAATTAAGAAACGCGAAAAGAAAGTTGTCCTTGCGAATAAAGCAGGAAGAGTTTTCGGCAAGTTCAGCGTGATATATTAACTATCATGGTGAGCCTTTAGGCAGGGTAATAACAGGCCCTGTTGAACCATAAATTCTACGCAGGTCTATTGATGAAGCTTCCCGCGTTCTTACCGCAGAGAAGCTTAAATATCAGCCTTGTGTGATCCATCACAAAACGGTGGGTTTTTAGTTTTGTAACATTGGCAAAGGTGATAGGTTTTGTTCTTATCCAGTTTTACTACTTTGGAAGCGGTAGTACTTCCCAATGAATGGTGAGTAGCGTCACAAAACGGCCAGTGCCCGGATTGCATACAGGTACACATTAAAATTTCTTCCTCGCCGGATATTTCTAAAGGCTCTTTAATTTTTATTTCCCCTGTATCTACTCTATCCAGGCTCTATCGCCCGCTTCACCCATATAGGGATCAACCCATTTGAATTGAGGATCATACCGCAAAACGATTTCCTTTTCTTGAAACTCTTTTTCTAATTTCTTGAGCTCTTTAAGATGTTCTGCTTCTTCTATTTTTATATTCCTTATCAACCAGGCAAATTCTGCGTCTCCAAATTTTTTCAGTCCATTTTCATAAAAGGCAATTGTCTCTTTCTCTGATTTGATTAAGGCTTTCATAATCCCTTCTTTTTTTAAGCTTTCGCCTGCCTTTTCTTCCTTAAAGATATGTTTTGGAGTTCCTCCCCTTTCAAATATTAATTTAATTAAGTCACTTGCATGTTTTGTTTCACTTTTCCCGAAATTTATAAAGTGCGACGCGATTTCTTTATTTTCAATCAAAGCGGCATATTGCCTGTATTTGAGTATAGTTCCATATTCTATGCGAAAAGCTTCTGTTAAAAACTCTGTTTCTTCAATGACTGATTGTTTATCTATGAGAAACTTCGCAATTTCCTTTTCCGCTTCTTTGAGATTAACAGAAACTTGAGTTAATTTATTTTTCAGATCTTTCTGCCCGATGCCTTCTTTTTCAAATAGACTCTTGACCTCATCAGCCAACTCAAGGGTCTTACAAACATTACTTTGTAATTCTGACATTTTCATCAAAAAAGCCATAACACCGACTCTCCCTTCTGAAAGCAACTATAAATAAAACATAGGTCTCGTTATCACTACCCCATTAGCAAAAATGGAGTAAGGTGAAAAACGAAAGGTAGTAATTTAGACTCTATCTTCTCATGAAAGGTTTATTTTTAACGAAAAAGAAACTTTTTAAAGTGCATCTCCACAGCTAAATTCCCCCCTTTTTACTGATTTCTTAAAAAATATGAATCTTTTTGATCTAATTGCATCTAATATAATATAGTCAAAACCATTATTTAACCTTCTTCGCATTCACTCATTTCAGGAGATATCATATGGCAAAATCAGTCGATTTACTTAAGGAAGTTCTAGAGATTGAAGAAAAATCAATTAATAAGTTTGAAGAAACACTTAGCTCTATGGTCCATGATGAATCAAAAAAGATCGTTCAGGGAATAATTGATAGTAAAAAAGAGTACATTGTTTCTATTCAGAAAATCATAGACAATAGTCGAAAGTGTCCGGCTATAACAAACTAAGTTATTTAGAAATGATTATGGCTATGAGAAACGGGAGAATATTGAGAGCAAGTGGAAAAATTAAAAGATTATCAATCTTACCGCTACCATGAACTAACAAAACATTCCGTAGCCTCTTTATACTCTGATCCCCACTACCTTGATTGGGAAAACCAGCCAAACCCCTTCCGTATCTACCAGGAAACAGAGCGAATTCCATTAGACCATGGTGAAAAAAGTTTTTCCGGGAATTTCTTTGAGCCTCCTTCAGTAGATAAGAATCAGTTCATCTCAATAAGAATTCTTTCAATGATTTTTTACTATTCCCTCTCCATTTCAGCCTGGAAGAAATATGATGAGTCGAGCTGGCATCTTCGGGTTAACCCTTCTGCTGGGAATTTGCATCCTGAAGAAATACACCTGATTGCCCGCGATATAGAAGGATTACAACCCGGAATCTATCATTATAATGTCCTTGAACACTTATTAGAAACGCGGTGCATGAAACCATTGGGATTAAATGAATGGAGTTCTGTAGGAATAGATAAAACGGCTGAAAAGTTTAGCGCTTTTTTTGTTATTAATGTCATCCCCTGGCGTCAGGCATGGAAATATCAAAGAAGAGCATTGCGTTACTGTTTTCATGACGCCGGACATGCCATTGGCTCTCTCCAATATGCTCTTGAACAGATGAAATTGGATTTCAAAGTATTTGTAAAAATAGATAGCATGAATTTAAAAAAACTGATGGGCCTGAATGAAGGTGATGAATTCCCTCTTATTGTCATTGGAATCGGAAATAGTTTAAGTCCTGATAAGCTTAATACAGATGAAAAGGTTTACATGGGAAAAGCAAATACTCTTTCTGAGACAGAAGTCACTTATCCCTTGATTGAAGAAATAAAAAGTCTTAATGTTTGTTTTAAAGAATTAAATTTTCATAAGAAAATTAACCCGCCAAAAAGTCTTCTTTCAACAAAAATTAATCCTCTAAAAGTAATAACCCTTAGCAGCAATTTATCAAGTAAAGGAACAAATTTTTTTACTATGGTGAGAAGTCGCCGGTCAGCACAGGCTTACGATAAGAAAGCGGATATGGAATTAGATGATCTGTCTTTGATTCTAAAAAAAGCCTTTTTAAGACCAAATCTGGATTATGATCTATCTTTAATAGACCTATATCTTTTTGTCCACCGAATCAAAGGTTTGGAAAGAGGACTTTATTTATATAATGAATCGGAACATCAACTTTTTTTGCAACACAATGGCAATATTGAATCTACGGCAAATGCCCTCAGTCTATCCCAGGAAATTGCATCTGACTCATCAGTATGTTTTGCGATGATAGCTAACTTTTCATTGGCATTTTCTTTTCTCGGAGAAATAGGGTATAGAGCGGTCCATTTTGAAGCTGGAAGAATCGGGCAGGCTTTGTACCTTGGCTCAGAGTCTTTAAACTATAACTCTACCGGGATCGGCGCTTTTTTCGACGATGATGTCAATCGGTTTCTGCAGTTAAGGGAAGGATATGAAGTTATCTATCACTTTGCAATGGGAAAAGCCATTCCTGACAGGAGAATACAAACGTTAGATGGTTATTACCACCTTGACGCGCATAGCGAGCGAATTTAGATAAAATCATACTCTTAACTGAAGATTCCCCGTAGCTTGATACGGGGAGCTTCAATTCCCCTCTAATCAAGAGGGGTGTCCCTCCGGGACGGGGTGTGTTAAAAAAGCTTTGCAGAGTTACGAAGCTAAGCTTGGCTTTCAGCTCAGCTTTGCCTCGCTCAGCGGGGCTTTGCCGCAGGGAGCTTAAGTCACTAAGATAGCGGGACGTCATTTTCTTTAATGGATTTGCGGGTATTTCTCCATTGGCTTATATGATTCCACTCACTTTCAATGAGTTCCCATATTACTTCTTTAAGTCTTGTATTGGTGCATCTTTCTTCAAGATCAAGGTATCTTTGTAAACTTGCTTTTTCTTCTTTAATAGATAAGTCCAGAGCTACAAGCGCGTCCGATTTTTTATTGAAATTTGCGGAATACTTTTTTGCAGGTTTCTCTATGGGCGGCTTTTTATTTACTAATCTATAATATTCATCTTCAAGCCTCTTTACATGAATTTCTTCTTCCCATGCCATATGGTGAAAGGCGTGAGATCCATCAATAGTATCTATCTTACCAACAGCATTTTTATAGAAGTCATAAGCAGCTCTCTCTGCTACCAGAGCTGTTTTTATTATATTTAAATCCTCTTTTGAAAATCTATAAACCTCATCAGTGGCTCCATTTTTTGTAGTATCACTGCCAATAATACCTTTGGCAATTTCATTCCATTGCTCAAGGTGTTTCTTTTCATCTCCAAGCAGTTGCCTAAATAATTTAGCTGACTTTGTATCTTTATGCCTTT
This sequence comes from Nitrospinota bacterium, assembly GCA_036011265.1. Classification (GTDB taxonomy): domain Bacteria; phylum Nitrospinota; class Nitrospinia; order CAJXCL01; family CAJXCL01; genus CAJXCL01. The sequence goes on from DASCNB010000140.1 coordinate 6,810, forward strand.
TCAAAAACTCATTATACATTTTAATACTTGAAGTCTCTTCTTTGCGTGCAACATTAAGCGCTATGACCGCGTCAACTTCAAGTTTAGGCAGCGCTAATCCGCCATATTTCTGAGGATCATATTTAATCTCCCCGCTTCCTCCCAGATTTTTATACTCTTCTTTCAAACTTTTTACATGCTTTTCCTCTTCCCACATCATATCCTGAAATGCATGCATACCACTTATCAATTTTACAGAGGTTGATGATCTGGAATAAAACTCGTAGGAGATCATCTCTGAAATAGCGGCGGACTTAATATCTTCTAATAATGCATTTTTATTTTTTGTGGACATGATGAACGTATTCAGTTTGCCGGCATTCTAAAGAAAAAATATAAAACAAACTATTTGGTTAGATTTAATATATTCAAAATCGATTCGATAAATTGGATCTCCAAAAATCAAATTGATATGAGCAATTGTAGTGTGCCTATTGATTTCTAAATAATATGAATTATATTCATCTAAATGCTTGTAATATAGGAAAGACCACTAAACTTTGCCGCTTAAATTAAATCTTCAAATGGCGGCGACAATTTTACGTCTCTCTCCCATTGTCTCCAATATGGAAAGGGGAGGCTGTCTTGAAGCAAAAAAAATAGCGGCATAATAATTTTAGAGATAAGTTGCTGGTAACTATAATTTAGAAATATCAGTTAGTAAATGTGATGCTATATCCGTGTAAAATTATTTCGTCAACCATTTTCAGACTAATCAAATGGATAGCATAAAACTTAAGAGCATTTTAACTCCTGATGTTATTTCAGTCACACCAGAAGCGCCTCTTTCAGTAGCATTATCAATTCTAAGTGAAAAAAAATCAGTTGCCTGTTAGTTGTGGAGAATAATAAGCCGGTTGGCATCTTGAGCGAACGAGACGTAGTGAAAATAGCCGCCGGCAGCAGAGATATTGCCAAAAAAAACTGGCTGAAGTAATGAGTTCTCCGGTTAAGACGGTCCAACCAGGAATGGATATTCTTGAAGGATATGCTGTACTGAGAGAAAGTAATATCCGGCATCTTTTAGTTGTGGACGAAAAGGGAGGCACTGAAGGGGTTGTTACTCATACAAATATTCTTAAAGAGCTTAAAGCTAAATTAACCGATAATCGGTCGGTTTTTGAAATAATGACAAGGGAGATAGTTGTCTCCGGACCTGACGATACCATTCATGAAATATCCAGAAAAATGCTAGAGTAAAATTATTAAGTGGTCTTATCCCTATTTGTGCCAATTCTAAAGATACTCGCAACGATAAAGGTTATTATGAACAAATAGAGAAGTATGTTAGTGACCATTCAGACGCGAAATTCAGTCACGGTCTTTGTCCTAAATGCGCAAAAAAACTCTACCCTGATTTTTATGATGAAAATGAAGATACTGGAAAGTAACAAAGTAAATATTAAAGTGTAGGACATGACATTGTTGGGGTTAAAGTCATTTTTTTACTTTACTTTGCCTGCTTCAGCAAACCACTCCTAATGTTTTACTTGCATGTCTCAAAGCGAACTCCCGGTTGCAGGCGAAGATTAGTTCACCTTAAACACTTTCAACTTTAGGCACTGGTGCTTGCTTGTTCCCATTCTCTCAGCATTGGAAACGCGAAGTGCCCTGTCTAGCGAGATTCATCAAAAAAATTCAGTTCCGGTTTTGACTTAATAAATCCATGTTTGTTTGCTAATGAAAAAAATTCTTTAAGCCCTTCCTGCTCTTTCTGCCCGAGAGTGTAACGAATTTTGTTTTTTAGATAATCCGCGCATTTCTCTTTTGTGATTCCTAATCTTCGCGCTTCATCAGTACTTATCCGGTCAATCGAAGCTAATCCCTCGTCACGCGCTTTTAAAATCGTATTTATGATGTTTTGATCTAACTGTACGTCTTTTCTAACACATAAAACCGCGTGAACAAATGGTTTGCCAGTGAGCTGAAACCACTCCTGGCTAAGGTCATAAGTAGTTTTTTCGGTTTTTTTCAACAAAAATGTATTGTCTCCTATTATCATTGCCGCGTCATTTGAGGAGAGCATTTTTTCATAATCCGGTTCTGTCTGCTGAAAAAATGGGAGTCGGTTATATTTTTCTTTAAATAGAATTTTTAATAATGTAATGGAGGAAAGGGACCGATTATCCGTTGCTACTGTTTTTATATCTTCCATTTTTGTTTTACTGATCAGCAACACTGTATCGACCGTTCCAAGGGAAGAAATTGAAATATTATTTACAAGGAGATAAGCAGAGTTTTTCGCGTATTCAATGGAAGGGACAAATGATAGATCCAGCTTTGCCCGCCTTAACAATAACGCCAGATCAGCTGGAGATTCCTGTACGATCTCCAGATCGCTTGTATTATTTTCAAGAAGGGGGCTTAGAATAGGTTTTGAGTTCAGGAAATTATGGCATCCGAATTTAATTTTTTCCATGATATATATTATTACACTATAATACCTTATTTTTTAAAATATTTTTCGCTACGAAGACGTAGAGTAGCGAAGTTTGGAATTGTAAATCTTTATTTGTTACAATGAAAACTTCATTAGCTTACCACGGGTTAACATAAAAATATGATTTGTGTTCCAATTACATCAAAAACTATCGAAGAAGCGGTAGAGGAGATTAAGAAAGCTGAAAATGTGGCGGATATTATTGAATTGCGCGTAGACTATTTAAAAAATCCGGATTTGGAAGTCCTTATAAATGCCACTCAAAAGCAGGTTATTGTAACCTGCCGGAAAAAATCCGAAGGTGGATTATATGACGGAGACGAGAAGGGGAGGGTAGCTCTTCTTCTCAATGCGATTGCCGCAGGAGCCGATTATGTCGACATTGAACTATCTACGCCGGAACCTCTGCTTGAGGAACTTATAAAGAAAAAAGCTGAAACCCGTTTCATCCTTTCTTATCACAATTTTCAACAAGTTCCTGAAGACCTACAGGTAACATTTGACAGGATGCTTCAAAAAGGTTTTGAGATTATCAAAATAGCTGTGATGGCCAACTCTATTGAAGATAATTTAAAAATCTTTGACATTATTAAACAGGCAAAAGATAAAAAAAGCGACATTATCGCCTTTTGCATGGGAGAGCATGGAGAAATCAGTAGAATATTATCGCCTATCTTTGGCAGTCATTTGACATTCGGTTCATTAAGCAGGGGAAAGGAGTCTGCTCCCGGACAGATTCCGGCGGACATTTTAAAAAATATTTACCGCGTTAATGAACTGAACAGCAATACGAATATTTATGGCCTCATAGGTAATCCAGTAAAGGAAAGTATGGGATATCTTATTCATAACAGGTCATTTGTGAAGAAAGAGCTTGAAAACATTTATCTGCCTTTCCTTGTTGAAGACCTACCTTCCTTTGTCAGCGGTTACAGAACCTATTTAAAAGGGATGAGTGTAACCATGCCGTTCAAAGAACAGGTGATTCCCCTGCTTGATGAGATTGATGAAACGGCAAAGAAAATAGGCGCGGTTAATACATTGCAAATAAGAGACGGAAAACTCTTTGGCTGCAATACGGATTGTTCGGGGGCGGTAAAGGCTTTAGAAGAAAAGACTGAATTAAATGGGAAAAAGGTTTTTATGATAGGGGCTGGAGGTGCTGCTAGGGCTATCGGGTTTGGGATAATGGAGAAAGGGGCCTCTCTTTACATATTTGATCTCGATACTCAAAAAGCAGATTCTTTAGCAGCAGACCTGGGATGTCGGACAATGTCCGCAGAATCCATTGGCTCTGACTTTGATATTTTGATTAACTGCTCTCCGGTAGGAATGCATCCAAATGTAGAAAAGACGCCCTTTTCAAAGGAAAGGCTGAAAAAAGGAATGGTTGTTTTTGACGCGGTTTATAATCCCCTAAAAACGCGGCTTTTACGAGAGGCGGAAGAGATAGGCTGTGTCACGATACCTGGAATAGAGCTTTTTGTAAATCAGGCTGTGGATCAGTTTGAACTCTGGACAGGCGAGAAGGCGCCGAAAGACTTGATGAAAGAAATTGTACTGGAAAGACTCAAAAGTTAGTTTCTAAATGACCTCCCCTTAATCCCCTCCTTGCCAAGGAGGGGAAGAGCTAAGCCAGAGGAAGTGGGGCTTAGCGAAGGGGTGGTTTATAAAATAATTACGCTCGGTACGCACAAATTAAGCTATTAACTAATCCTATTATGATAGAGATTAAGCCGATTTCTAAACTTGATGCTGTTGTAACTGTCCCTTCATCAAAAAGCTATTCCAACCGTGCTTTGCTTATTGCCGCTCTTGCTGATGGGGAAAGCCATATACATAATTGCTTGGAATGCGACGATACACGCTATATGATTGCTGCATTAAATAGCTTTGGAATCAACATAGTAGAAGGTAAAACTAAAGTAACAGTTCATGGATGTAACGGTTTTCCCGGGACTCCTGAAAAAAACATTTTTGTTGGAAACGCCGGAACAACGATGAGGTTTTTATGTTCGTTCGCGGCTCTCTGTCAGAGTGAGAGCATAATAGATGGAAGCTGGAGGATGCGACAGCGGCCTTTAAACGACCTTATTGACGGACTTTCTCCGTTAGGAGTTGAAATCATTTCTCAAAGTGAAAACGGGTGTCCGCCTGTAAAAATTAAAGGCGGAGGTATTTCTGGTGGAGAAACCGGGATGAATGGAGATAAAAGTAGCCAGTATTTTACCTCAATCATGCTTTCCTCGCCCTACGCAAAAAAAGACGTCTTAATTAAAGTAAACGGGGAATTGACTTCCAGGCCGTATATAGATTTAACTATCGATCTTATGAAGAAATTTGGAGTAAATGTTGAAAACAATTCCTATTCATCTTTTTTAATTAAAGCTGGCAATGGTTATAAAGCTAGAGAATATTCGATAGAGTCGGATATGTCCAGCGCTGCTTACTTTTTTGCGGCTGCAGCTATTACTGGAGGAAAAGTAAGAATCGAAAACTTAAATCCCGGCACGATGCAGGGAGATATTAAGTTTGTAGATATTCTAGAAAAAATGGGGTGTGCTGTCCTTAAAGGAGAAAATTTTATAGAAGTCGAAGGAGGCGCTTTAACCGGAATCAATGTCAATATGAACGAAATGCCGGATGCTGTTCAGACTTTAGCTGTAACAGCGCTTTTTGCCGGGGGAGAAACGCGGATTTCAGGAGTGTCAAACCTGAGAATTAAGGAAACTGATCGCATAAAGGCCCTTGCTGTAGAATTGTCCCGACTTGGAGCAGAGGCCAGGGAATTGGATGATGGATTAGTTGTTATACCCGGTAAACTGCAAGCTGCTGAAATTGAAACCTATGATGATCACCGTATGGCCATGAGCTTTGCCCTGGCAGGATTGAAAATTGAAGGTATCAAGATCAAAAACCCGGCTTGTGTAAAAAAATCATTCCCTGATTTTTTTAAAAAATTAGAATCACTTCAAGGAAGCAGATAAGAGCAGATTGTCAGGATTTTTCTGACAACTGCCCCCTTACACCTGATAGCTGAAAAGATATGAACATTGTACTAATCGGATATAGAGGAACCGGGAAAAGCACCGTAGGTAAAATACTGGCTAAAAAATTAAAACGCCTTTTAATTCCTGTGGATGATCTCATAGTAAAAAAAGTTGGTATGAGTATCCCTGAAATTGTAGAAAAGCACGGGTGGGACTATTTCAGGGACATAGAATCAAATGTAACTAAAGAGCTTTCAAATCAAGATAACTGCATAATAGATTGTGGAGGCGGTGTAATCCTGAGGGATGAAAACGTCGAAAACCTGAAACAAAATGGAAAGTGCTTTTTATTAAAAGCGGAAATTGATACTATTATTTCAAGAATTCAGGGAGACGCAAACCGTCCGGCTTTAAAAGAAGGGATGAGTTTCAGGGAAGAACAGGAAAAGGTTTTAAAAGAGAGAGACCCTAAATATAAGGCGGCAGCAGATGTAGAGATAGATACTTCAATCTTGTCCTTAGAGCAGGCGGTAGAAAAAATTCTGGAAAACATTTGACTCATTCCTGAAGAAAAAGAGACGACTCCTTGTAGCTCTCTATCCCTCTTTTCAAAAAAACATTTAATACCGCCGCGACCGGTACTGCCAGCAATATCCCCATAAACCCGAAAAACCGGCCTCCCGCAAGAATAGCCAGCATAATAACAACAGGGTGCAGACCGATTTTATCTCCGACAATACGCGGTGTAATGACCATTCCTTCCATTGCTTGGGCAATACCAAACACCAAAAGCACGCCAAGCAGATGGGCCGCGTCGTGAAACTGCAAAGCAGTGAGAAGAAGCGCCGGGATCAATCCAACCAACAAGCCTAAATAAGGGACTATATTGGCTAAACCCGCGACTATGCCTATCACTATGCTCATTGGTGTACCTATAATCGACAAGCCTATGCTGTAAAAAACTGCCAGGATAATAGCCACGGTTAACTGTCCCCTGATAAAACCACCTAATACATCATTGGTTTCTCGCGTCAGGTCCAAAACAGTTTCCTTATATCTTGTCGGGATAAGAGACATAATTTTTTCTTTAATCGGGTCTATATCTTTTAATAAATAAAAACATGAAATAGGAATAATGATCAGGTTTAGCAGCGTAATGATGAAATTTAAGATACCGGAAAAACCGGACCACAATAAAGAAGATGTGGATGCTAAAAGTTTTGGTGGTAGATTGCCGAGTTTCTTCATCGTGTTGCTGATAGATTCTTTAATCAGGGCTGGATCTTCTTTAATTATATTCTCGAAAATTGGTGAAAACCATTGCTGAATAGTTGCTGTATAGTCCGGCATATTTCCGGCAAGCTTTTCTACCTGCAGTTTTATAACGGGAAAGACAATCATCCCGGTTAATGTAAGTAAAATTAGAATGGATAAAAGGAAAAAAACAATTGCCATGGTTCTGGGTAATTTCCAATCTTCCATCTTGTCAACGAGAGGACCAAGAGCATAGGCAATTATAAAGGCTATAAGGAAAGGAGCCAAAATCTGACGCGTAGCATAAAGAATAACGCAAAAAAGAATTGTTCCGATGATATAAAAGTAGTTTTTACTATCGCTTGATTTCATAAATTTAAATATATTATTTGAAAGTGCTTAGAGAACGCAGTCGGAGCTCTGCTGTGGGGAACTTCAATCCTATGATTTCTAATCTTTAAGTAAAATGTTGGCTAAAAAGCTGTCATAAATCTTTTCTCCCGCGGCCATAAACGCGTTAAGTTCCCCTACTTCCTTATTATCATTTGCTATTGTCACGAATTCGCTTCTTGCTCCCAATATTTTACCGGTTTTAGTTTGATAAGCTTTAAGGCTTATGTTTGCCTGATAGTTGCGTATATTAGGGTTTTCAGGGTTACTTCCTCTATCTCTCGCAACAGCATTGCCTATTATTACAATTTGCGCGCTGCTCAGCAAACCGGCCTGAATAGCAGCCTGGACATCCCCTTTTATTGTTTTTTGTATAAGGGTCTCATCCACCTTATCCATTAAAGTATTCCGGTCAACAACGTTTAAACCTTCTGATTCAATTTTTTGAACTAAGAACATTTCTGAAATTGGAATGTACTCCCAGAAGTCATCTATATTAGAAGAAAACAAACCTCGTTCTTTTATAATAATCAATATCTTCTGGCGTGTATCAATGTTTTCCTTTAATGTTTCCTGTGAGGCGAGTAGGGACTTAATGTAGGCAGGATAGAGAGTTATTTTTAACGTAACAGAATAAATGTTATATTCTTCATCAAATGATTCTGAGAGGAAACTGTAACTATGAATATAATCTTCACTGTTAGAATAGACGCTACTTATCCAGGCATAATTATTCAGCAGTAATCCCGGGGACAGTATTGATTCCACAGTTTTTTCTACTGCTCTTCTTATGGCATCCTTCACAGCGCTCTCTTTTGCCAGTGCCCGGTCATTGTCAACAACCTCCGCGAACCCGCCCATTTCAATAGTATTAATAAAAGAATCTTCCTGGGCTTGTACAGAAGTTATTTTGCCTGAGGAGAGCAGTATTGCTGCTAATAATACAGTTATTTTGACTAAATAATTCATTATTCTATCCAAGTATAGATGACTTTTCTTTATTTGCAATAATAATTATATCTTCGGACTTTTAGAGAAGGTTAATTTTTGGAGTGAAATAGAGTCTTGTGGTTTATAGGTTGAGAAATTCCTATTAAGTTACGGATAAAATAAAAAACATGTCATTGATCTGGTCTGCCTTTTTGGTAATGGGTCAGTTTAAATTAATTTAATCTCACCATGTACTGGATTACAAAGTGGAGTTAAAAAAAAATTAACCTCCCCTTAAGCCCCTACTTGGCAAGGAGGGGAAGCAGAAAGCCACGTTTAACGAGGTTTTCTGCGGGGTGGTAAAAAAAGAATTTAAGCGATAGTAGTTATGATATCATCCAAGCAAAATGGCCCACTACCGTCTTTGTTGTTGTCTTACCTCATCAACCCTGAATATGTTATTATTACGAATTAATCCTTATAGGAGCAGAATCCATGAAGCTGTTTGTATTAACCCAATCCCTGTCATTTAACAGATGTAGAAGAAAGCAGGTAGTCTCATTTACACCAATCCGCTGTCTTAACGGCACTCCTAGTAAGCAAAATGAGTATAAGTACCTAAAAAAAATGAGTACTTGTCTCTATTGATTTTTGATTAATTTGTCGCATAGTTATGTCATTGTATCCATTGCTTCACATTGTTTCCAGGATGGAAATGGGTGGTTGTCTTGAAGCAAAAAAAAATCGGCGGCATAGTGATTTCAGGAATAAGTTGCTGATAACTGTAATTTAGAAAGATCAGTTAATAAATGTGGTACTACATCTGTGTAAAAGCATTTCGTCCACCATTTTAAGGCTAATCAAATGGATAACATAAAACTTAAGAGCATTTTAAGTCCTGATGTGATTTCAGTCACAACGGAAACACCTCTTTCTGAAGCATTATCAATTCTAAGTAAAAAGAGAATCAGTTGCCTTTTAGTTATGGAGAACAATGAACCGCTTGGCATAATAACCGAACGAGACGTTGTGAAAATAGCCGCTGGCGGGAGAGGTATGATCAATAAGAAACTGCCTGAGGTAATGAGTTCTCCGGTTAAGACGGTCCCATCAGGAATGGATATTGTTGAGGGATACTCTGTCCTGCGAGAGGGCAAAATCCGTCACCTTGTCGTTGCGGACGAAGAGGGAGCCATAGAAGGGGTTGTTACTCAAACAAATATTATTAAAGAGCTTGAAGCTAAATTATCCGATAGACGATCGGTTTTTGAAATAATGACTGGGAAAATAGTTGTCTCTAGGCCTGACGATACCATCCATGAAATATCCAGGAAAATGGCAAAGCATTCCATAAGTTGCGTGATTATTGAAGATGAATCAAAACCTATCGGCATAATTACCGAGCGGGATATGGCGAGAATTCTTTTAAGCGGTGTTGATATTTCATCAGAGAGAGTGAGCAATTGGATGTCTTCTCCTGTCTATACTATTGATTCAAATGTGCCTGTTCCTGGAGCATTGCATCTGATGATCCAAAAGAAACATAGAAGACTGATAGTGCATGACGACAAAGGAAAATCCATTGGACTTGTAACTCAGAGCGATATTGTCAGGGGGATGCTTGAAGGCAACTATATAAAAGGCCTTAGAGCAAGCCTGGATAAACAAGAATTAGTGTTACGTAAAAGTGAAAAACGGTACAAACAGCTTTTTACCAATATGCTGAATGGTTTTGTACTTCATGAGGTTATTGTGGATGAAGATAACAGGCCTCTCGATTATATTTTTCTTGAACTAAACGATACCTTTGAAACCATGACGGGTCTTAAACGTTCCGAGATTATTGAAAAAAAAGTTACTGAAGTATTGCCAGGAATTTATAATGAGCCCTCTGACTGGACAAGCGTGTACGGAAAAGTCGGCCTTAGAGGAAAGGAGGGGACCAGGTTTGATCAATATTGCGAACCTTTAGGTAAATGGTATTCAGTGTACGCCTATTGGCCGCAGGAGAAACAGCTTGCAGTAATTCTTGTGGACATTACCGGGCGCATACGGGCGGAGGAAGAACGTAAGAAAAAAGAGCAGTTTATACAACTGGTGCAAGAAGTAACTGTTACTGCTAATGAGGCCGAGACTGTCGAGGAAGCAATTCAGCTTTCTCTTAACAAATTCTGTAATTATATGAATTGGCCAGTCGGGCATGTGTATGTTACTGCTTCTACGGGGACTCTAGTTCCTTCAAAAATATGGCACGTTGAAAATAGAGAGCGATTCAAGGTCTTCCAGAAAGCCACTGAAGGTGCCTCATTTGAACCTGGAATTGGGCTGCCGGGGCGAGTACTGGCAACCGGAAAACCTGCATGGATTACAGATGTAACGAAGGATTCTAATTTCCCCAGAGCGGAATTAGCAAAGGATCTTGGTGTCAAAGCCGCGTTTGGTTTGCCGGTGTTAGAGGGAAAAAAAGTTGTGGCAGTAATGGAATTCTTTGCTGAGGAGGCTGTAGAACCCGATGAGCCCCTATTGGAAACTTTGTCTAATCTTGCTGTTCAAGTTGGACGAGTGACAGAGCGCAAACGGGCGGCGGAGGCGCTTTATAATAAAACAGAGCTTCTTAACCTGTTGCACGAAATAACTACAACTGTTAATGAAACCAGGACTGCCAAAGAAGCTATGCAGATTTGTGTCGATAAGATATGTTCATTTACTGGATGGCCAATCGGGCATGTGTATATAACTGCTTCTACGGGGACTCTAGTTCCTTCAACAATATGGCATATTGAAAATAAGGAGCGATTCAAGGTTTTCCGGAAGGTCACTGAAGATACTTCATTTGAAACGGGAATTGGGCTGCCGGGGCGAGTACTGGCAACCGGAAAACCTGCATGGATTAGAGATGTGACGAAGGTACCGTGGTTTCTGAGAACAAAACCTAGAAAGGATATTGGGGTTAAGGCCGCATTTGCTTTTCCGGTGTTAGAAGGGAAAAAGGTTGTGGCAGTATTGGAATTCTTTGCTGATGAGGTTGCAGAGCCCGATGGGACTATATTGGAAGCTTTGTCTAATCTTGCTGTTCAAATTGGACGAGTGACCGAGCGCAAACGGGCTGAGGAGGAACGCCATAAAATGGAAGAGAAACTCCGTCAAACGCAAAAACTTGAAAGCCTTGGTGTATTGGCAGGCGGTATAGCTCATGATTTTAACAATATCCTCACAGGTATTCTTGGCAATACAGAATTTGCGCTTGATAATCTACCACCTGATTCGCCCGCGCGTAGTTGCATTGAGCAAATCCAGAAGGGCGGTGCACGGGCGGCTGAATTAAGCAACCAGATGCTTGCTTATTCCGGAAAAGGTAAATTCATTATTAAGAATACCGATGTAAATGAAATCATTAAAAAAACGATCTACATGCTTAAGCCGTCCATATCAAAGAATCATCCTATTAAATATGACCTTACTGAAAATCTACCTTCTATTGAAGTCGACGTAACTCAGATCGGTCAGGTGATAATAAACCTTTTAATAAATGCATCGGAAGCTATAGGTGAAAATAAAGGTGTTATTTCTGTCTCCACCAGCACCGAGGAATGTGGAGGTGAGGAATGCCAGAGGTGTAAAGAGATGATGTTCGATGTAGCTCTTCCCAAGGGACAATATGTTGTTATTGAAGTGGCCGACACTGGCGAGGGAATGGATAAGGATGCCATTGAAAAAATATTCGATCCTTTCTATACAACAAAGCTTGTAGGGCGGGGTCTCGGCATGCCTGTTGTTCTGGGGATTATTAGCGGCCATAAAGGAGCTATAAATATTGAGAGTAAACCGGGTAAGGGTACTAAATTTACTATTTGTTTACCGTCGTCCGGGAAGGCCTCATCTACTGAAGAATTAGGAATGGAGGAAGCATCAGAGCCATGGAGAGGGAGCGGAACAGTTTTAGTGGTTGATGATGAAGAAACAGTTCGTACAGTGGCAAAACGCATGCTGGGGAAAATAGGCTTTACTATTTTAACAGCAGGTAGTGGCCATGAAGCGATTGAAATTTTCCGCGATCGCACAAATGAGATAGACGGTGTTCTTCTCGATCTTACAATGCCTATCATGAATGGAGAAGAATGTTTCCATGAACTAAGAAAAATCCGGAAAGATATCCGCGTCATCATATTTAGCGGCTTCAGTAACGAGGAAACAGCCAATAGATTTATCGAGCAGGGTGTTAATGGATTTCTACAAAAGCCGTTTAATTTAAAAACTCTGAGAAATAAAATGCGTAAAGTATTTGAAAGTAACATTTGAAAGCAACCAGCCGTTTTATATTTATGCTCCGCGTTATTTATTCCCTTTAAACTGCTCTCCTCTATTTTTGATTCCCTGCGATGCTATTAAAAAAACATACCTTTGCTAGTAGTACTATTCAATATAAAACCTTTATTAGTATCAAAAATTAGTGATCGTCTGAGGGAAATAAAAAAATAGTGGTTTTTTGATAGAGACTGTTTGACTATTTTCAAGGAATCTGCTGAAATAGATAAAAATAATAAAAAGGATGAACTTTGGAATATAAAATAAAACTATTTCACAATCTAACAGGTGCTCTCTCATTCATCGTTTTTCTTGGCTCCGGGGTCTACATGTTGACCAAGTTCCCGGTCATTGATACATCAAATGAGGCGATTAAACATATCTTTAAAGCAAGCCATATTTATCTTTTACTGGCCAGTCTGCTAAATATGATTTTAGGCGGATACTTTTTGTTGAACGAAAAGAAGGTTGACAAAATATTTCAAGTCATCGGTTCAGTGCTGATCATGGCCTCAACTTTCATGCTCGCTTTCGCTTTTTTTCATGAACCTGGAAATCTTGACGTAGGCCGTCCGATCACAGGTCCTGCTGTAGTTTTGATTTTTCTTGGAGTCATGTTCCATTGGTTGAGTAGAATGGGACAAGGTACTCCCGAGAAAATAGATTGATAATTTGAGTAGGCTTGTTTTTATAACAGAATAATGCGCCTTCTTCGACCTCTGCTGAAATCTGAGAGTTAAATCTTTCAGATTGATATAAATCATTTCACCTCTTCAGACACTCCACTCTCAAAAGCGAACACCCCTCTTTCAACATAACTTCTGCTAATCTTACCGAAGTTACTCAGGACATGTCTCAAAAGGGGTTTCTTAAGACGGACAATACTCTTCAGCCTTATGAAGGGTTTTAGTAAGAGCATTCCTCTCAGCGATCTACTATTCTAATATATATATTTTTTACAAATATCCTAAAGTAAATTATAATTGAAATTATGAGAATATTTAGAATAGCCTTGGAAGCGGTCAGGGGATTGAAGGGCAATAAAGTTAATTTAGTGCTCATGATGCTTGGGATTATTATTGGCATTGCGTCCCTTACTGTGATTGTCTCCATCGGCGAAGGAGCAAAAACCCAGATATTAAACAGAATATCGCAGTTCGGGTTCGGGTCTGAGGCCGTTTACATAGGATCTGGTGCGGGAAAGGTCTTCAGCCACCGCAGAAAAAGAGCCCACACCCTGACACTTCAAGATGCTGAAATCCTCGGTGAACTGGATAATGTTCAATTGGTTGCTCCGTACCAGGGAAAACGTTTACGGACAATCTATAAAAAGGAATCCAGTATAACAAGAATAAACGGCATTACCCCGGAATGGTTTATTGCGAGAACCTGGAATGTTACGGATGGCGACTACATCACGGATGAAGATCTCATTGGTATGAAAAAAGTATGCGTTATAGGCGCCACACCGATGAAAAAGCTTTTTAAAGGTGAAGACGCTGTTGGAAAGTTTGTGCGCATTAACAAAGTCTTTTTTAAGGTAATCGGTATAATGGAAGAAAAAGGAGTTTCAGAAAGCGGGTATGATCCAGACGACCGGATTGTCATACCTCTGACTACTTCAGCAAGACGGCTTTTTCAGCAGGTCCATTTAAACAGTATTCGCCTTCAGCTTCATGATCCCCATGAGGCAAAGGACACTATTGAACAGGTTCGCTCCATATTAAGAGAGCGGCATCATCTGGCTACCACGGCAGAAGATGATTTTAGAATAATAACCCCTGATGTGCTGGTTGAATGGATTACTAAATCAAAAAAGACTCTTACTGTTATGCTTGGAATGATTTCAACCATCTCTCTGCTGGTAAGCGGCATTGTGATTATGAATATTATGCTGGTTTCCGTGAATGAGCGGATAAAAGAAATCGGGATCAAGCGATCGTTTGGAGCTAAGAAGAGTGATATCCTCATGCAGTTTCTTTTGGAATCGACTTTTGTTTCCTTATCAGGCGGTATGATTGGTCTTGTCTTGGGAGGAGTGATTAATTTCTTTATATCGACTTTCTCCAAACTAAAGGCAACCATGAGTTGGGAGTCTTTTGCGCTGGCGTTTGTTTTCTCCGTGCTGGTGGGGATTCTTTTTGGTCTTCAGCCGGCTCGTAAAGCAACACTTATGAACCCTGTGCAGGCAGTGAGATGAGAAAAACAGGGGCAAAAAACCAGGGTCAAGGGGCAAGGGTCAGAAAACTTAATGCTGATCGCTGAAAGCTATTATACCATGAAATATTCTGTCGTATTTAAAGTGGCATTTCAAAGTTTACGAACGCATAAACTGCGCACGACCCTTGCCTTATTAGGAATCGTCATCGGAATAGCCGCAGTCATCGTTATGACAGCAGTAGGGGAGGGGGCAAAGCAAAAAACTTTGGATGAAATTGAAAAGATGGGAAAAAATCTTATTATTGTCAATGCAGGGGAAGTAAAAATGCGGCATGGAGTGGCACGCATAAGAGGCAATGTAACCACATTAAAAACCAAAGATTCAAAAAAGATCGCTGAAAACTCTTCTTATATCAGCAGAGCCGCACCCGGTCATTTTTTGCCGCTGGTAATCAAATACGGGAACGGGATTCTCCAAACGAATGTTATGGGAACGACGCCTGATTTTCTTGAGATAAGAAATTTTGATATTTTGTCCGGTGAGTTTTTTACCTGGCAGGATGTTAAAAGTTCCAAGCGGGTGGCGGTCATTGGAAAAAGCGTGGCAAGAGACCTGTTTGTTGATGACGACCCTTTGGATAAGACCATTCGGATAAGAAAGATTCCTTTTAAGGTAATTGGAATTACAAAGGGTAAAGGGATGGAAGTTGATGGCCGGGATGAAGATAACCAGGTATTTATTCCTATTTCAACGGCTCTGCGCAGATTATTTAACCAGACTTTTATCAGCACTATATACGCCCAGGCAACAGAAAAGGATGATATTGATGAAGCTGTATTAGAGGTAAAGGATATCCTCCGGTTAGAACATAAACTACCGTCTTTCAAGGAGGATGATTTTACGATCAGGAATCAACTGGAACTGATCAAAGCAAAGGAAGAGACCTCCCGGATATTTACGATGCTGATTGCCGGTGTGGCGTCTATTTCTCTGCTGGTGGCGGGGATTGGGATTCTCGCGGTCATGCTGATTTCTGTCAGAGAAAGAACATTGGAAATAGGCCTCAGACGGGCAGTTGGCGCAAAAAAGAGGGATATCCTCACGCAGTTCATTGTGGAATCTCTTATTTTAAGTCTGAATGGTGGTATAGTGGGAATTGCACTCGGAATTATTATATCTTACGCTGTCTCCTTAACCACCAAATGGGACCTCATCGTTCCGAATAATATTATTGTTATTTCCTTTTTTGTCGCTCTTTTTATTGGTATGTTTTTTGGAGTGTATCCTGCCAGAAAAGCTGCTGCATTAAACCCCGGTGCCGCGTTGAAATGTGAGTAGATCAGTGTGCAGAGGGCGGAGTTCAGGGACCAGCCGTTCACCATAATGATAGCTGAGATTCTAAGTTGTATTCGGGACGAAAGTTAATTTAGGTTCCAGGTTTAACCTGAAACTAGTAATAGAACGTAAATTTTTTTTTTGGAGTAATGCCCTAATGATGAAACCAAATTTAACTGAAAGTGTAGATATTAGTGAAAAAGGATTTTCCCAAAAAGGTGAGCCAATGAAATTAGATAAACGGCTCTTTGTCCAGCTTCTTGTCTTCACCGGATCTGAAGACAGTTCTGCAATTATCAACGAACTAAAGGAGTCTAAATTCGAAGGTGTATTGTATGAGGATATTAATGATCCCCGCGGCATAGGGCTGCTCACCTTTGCTGAAAACCCTGACTTTTTTATTTCAAAACTTCGTCCTTTCCTTAATAAAGGAAAGCTCTCAAGGCTAGTTTTGAAACCGGAATATACCATGACAGGGCGAACCTATTCACTGGGACATGAGCGAAATCTGGAAGACTGGCTATTGGAGAGACCGAAACGTGTGTCTCTAGACCCTGATCATTCCTGGGGTATATGGTATCCCTTACGGAGAAGCGGTACGTTTGCTTTGCTTCCTCATGAAGAGCAGATGCAGATACTCATGGAACATGGGACTATCGGTCGTGCGTTTGGCCAGGCTGGTCTTGCACATGATGTTAGGTTAGCCTGCCATGGAGTTGATGAAAATGATAATGACTTTGTGATTGGGCTTATCGGAAAAGATTTGTTTCCACTCTCTGCTATCGTTCAAGCCATGCGAAAAACAAAACAAACATCAACATACATAGATAAGATGGGACCTTTTTTTGTCGGAAAGGCTATCTGGAAAAGCGAACAGTGAGAAGCTTTTAACGGTTGGCTTTATAACGCTGCGGATAACCTGGACAAAAAGCATAAGCTTTTTGGATCAGAGTTAATCCGTTTGTTATGTTCCTCACTAGTTATAGCAAATCTGGCTTAACTTTTTTCAGGGAGCCATCCAAGTGCCTTATGTACCTCTTTGAAACCAAGAAACCATCTTGCCAATGTTTCTGTAACAGCCTTTTTCTCATCCTCAGGCGTTGATTTAGTAATTTTTTCTGCACATTCATAGACATTCTGTCCGATGCATTTATTTTTAAAGAGTTCCCTTTCCACGCATTCCAAAAAGACGAGATCGGACAGAATAAGATGAGTAAGCCAATCCCTAAAGATTAGTTCTGATAAGGGAACGGAGTCTCCGTGAACAATTTTGCTCCTCAATTCGTAGAAATCCCAAGCCCAGCAGCCAGCAAGACTTAGGTTGAAATCTTTCCCTCTGTGGTTAGTCCTTATTTCTCTATTAAATTCATCGGATGAGATATTACATTCGAGATATTCAACAAAATATTTTCGTTTTCCATTTAGAGGGAATTTCAGAAAGATTTCAAATCCAGTTGACATCATGACCACTTTTGAAAGATCAGAAATTTGTTCATTTTCCGTATGAGCTAAACGAAACCATTCTAAACTTCGAAACAAACGTTGCCTTAAATCTTTAGGGAATTCAGTAGAGAAACATTTGCTAAAAGCGCTTATGAGTTCTTCATTCGGTCTACCGAAGCTTCCTCCCATTGTCCATGGCCTTGAAAAGGTGATGTCACCGATTTTCCATCCTCCACTTGTGAGACTGCCAGCTTTAACATTAACGTAATCATTCTCGATTTTGAAGTTCTGTGTTACCAATTCAAAAGTATCAGAGCTAGGGGGGCCGAAGTTTCTATTATTAGTGCAAACGGCATTCCTGCATTGTGGGGCTACGATGGAGAATATTAAAGCATCGGCACAATTCCTTAATTCTTGGAACTCCGAATTGTTTAGAATACGAAAATCATTATTACCGTGCGAACATACCGTGACGGTATCAACCAATTTACCTTCATTATCAACATATGAATCTAAGTACCGGTCTAGATAGCTTCTTAAAGCTCGATCAATGATCTTGTTTTCCGCTTCCTTTGAAT
Source organism: Nitrospinota bacterium (assembly GCA_036011265.1). GTDB lineage: Bacteria > Nitrospinota > Nitrospinia > CAJXCL01 > CAJXCL01 > CAJXCL01. The sequence continues at coordinate 24,675 of DASCNB010000140.1, forward strand.
ACAACCAAAAGGTCACCGGACCAAGAGTGACTGAAGTACTTAATCCCGCCCAGGGCATGAAAGATATCTGTAAATGCTGGTTTATTGACATCAATAATGCCTACCTCTCAATACATAACGCTATGCGTGACCTACGTGGCAAAAACGGTTGCAAGAAACACGCAGAGCATTGTTCCACGTTAGGTCTACACAATTGTTATGTGCTTCATGTTTTAAATCTTTAATAGTAGTTATTAAATGAACCTGCTTTTGCGTTTTTTCAAATGCAGGACACAAACTAAACAACCAAGTCCCATTTTTTACGAAGCGAAGCAAGTAATAAATTGGACGTTGATAAAAGTAAATCTATAAGCAGTCATGCAGAGTTTGACCCCTTCATTCTATGATTCTTCATTTCACTATCATATCAAGCAGCACTCGGAATGGGGTCACTTGGAGCAAGACCACCGCATGAATTACGAGAAAGACCCATGGAACATAGATTTCAACATGCGTGAAAGGCAGGTAAAGCTCTGGTGCCTTCCCTCGACCAACAGCTTCCCATTCAGCATCGTAAGGCGAGAGGGGAAGCTGAGATTCCATCTCGTGAACGACTTTGAACTTTGCGGTATTCAAATCCTTGTAAGATACAACAAGGCGGTACCACATATATGACAACACAATACCGGCAGTGGCAATAAGCCAGTAGCCGGAATATCTTTCGTTTCCCATGCCAAGATAGCTGGTTAGGGCTACTAGGGCAGTATTGATGGACAGAAAGAATGAATTGGCTGATTGTCTCCGACTACTAATTCTGTCAGCCACCTCAACATAGAGTTTATACTGATCAAGAATTAGGTCTACACGCTTTTCTGGAGAAATGTGCTCTTGCTCATTGAGCAGAACCTGTTTGTGTTCTTCACTCATCGGGCTCCCCCGATGAGATCCTTTAAATTCTTCCATGTCCACTCATATATCTTATCTGAGGATTTTGCTGCCTTCGGCTTCTTGCATGTCTTGCCGTTTCTACCCCAAAGCAGGAAGTAGTTAACTTCTTCCTCTTGCGCGATTTTCACCTCGGCGCTGACGCCAGAGGCTGTATCGGTATGCTCGCCGCATATCACCGCTACCACATCGCACCCTTTGATTCTAGTACGGGCTTTCTTCTTCCAATCTTCAGAGATGGCCTCCTTGATCGAGAAGTCGGCAATCTCAAAGGGAGAGTCCTCGTTCTTGGCTTGTCCAACTAAGAGGTTCTTAAGATCCAAGTCGTGGTCATAATCAAAACTAATAAACACTCGTTTCTTCGCCATTTTTGCCTCCTTTCATATAACGCCGGTGGTTACAGGCTGCGAGCAAAGTGGAAAAAACTCTGCAATTCTAAAAACTATGATAGCAGTGAGCTAATAAAATAAAACGGCGACTCACTGTTCGCAGTCATGTACACCACATGGTTAGCCAATGCTATTTGTATATTTCACGCAAAACCTTCATTACTTTTTCTTTAACTGTCTCTTCGGATACCTCGCTTAGCTGTAAACTTCCAGAGGAACCGCTATGGCCACCATGATTTGGTCGAATTGTACTTTCATGAAGCTGAACTAACTTTCCACCCTTGTCACAGTAAAAACAAACGTGTGCGTGCTCATCTAAAGATGAAATGCTATCCTCGGGTGAGATATTGAAGTATATTGAAATTTTAGCCGGTTTTTCTTTTCTATCGTACGTTACGCCATCCGATTCTTCTTCAATTCGAGACAGCCTCCCTCTGGCTTCTAGCTGTGCTTTAACATGCTCCAAAGCAGGACGTATAATACTGGTTGCGACCTCCTCAAATGCTGACAAAAATTCAGCGGCCTCATCTCGAGCTTTTTCTTGCACTTCTGCATGTTTCTTTTTCTTCTCATCATTTTTTTTAAGAAGCGAGTCAAGTTCGGAATCAAAGTTTGTGCTCATTTTTCCTCTCCTTTATTTATGGCTAACATTAATATTAAGTATACAGTCTACCTAACAGTTAAAGTGCAGTCGGGAATTAGCTTCGCCCCGCTGAGCGTGGCTTCGCAGATTCGCCCAAGGAGGAGTAGCTACGAAGACTTGAATTCTGTGTTAGGCCGCTAGCTACCTAAAACAAATTTACTTTGTTGATATTGTCAATTAACACAAGCATGCAAATAATTGAAGTACGTTTTAAATTATATGAAACATATAGAGTTATAAAGAGTATTGATTGTTATTTTATTCATAAATAATTATTTCTGCAAGTGATTTATTGTTGCAAGGCTACCCGGCTAAAGATGTTAGGCTGCATGCAGCATAATCTATTAAGTCGGAATGCAGTAAAATACCCATTTAGGTTGCAGTTTTCTTTTTTTCGGGGGATGGGCTCTTAAGGAAAGAAATTAGATGCTGATTAACGCGGATCGTTATGATTTCTTAATATTTTTTTCTCTAATCAGCGTCAAATATTCGTGTTTTTTCTTATCTTACGTGGGCTGAGTGTTTCCATTTTAGATTGTAATTACCCTGTTTATCCTGTCATTTTTTTTAAGAAAGCTGATAGCTTCTTCCGCAGCCTTGCTGGAGGTTGAAATGCAATCGCTTATACCTATGCCGTTAAAGGCGCTTCCAGTAAGGTATAAACCCGGGTGCTTTGCAGTAAGTTCTTCGATTTTTTTTATCCTGTCAATGTGTCCTATAACATACTGAGGCATTGCCTTTTCCCACCTGTAAATTTTTGTGAATATCGGCTTAGATTCAATTCCCGCTATTTCTTTAAGCTCATTTCTAATCATCTGTTCCATTTCCCTGTCATCAAGAAAGACAAGATCTTCATTCTTTGGTCCTCCCACGAAACACCGCAAAAGCATGCTCCCATCTGGAGCCCGGTACAAAAATTTGTTGGATGTATAAGTGGCAGCCATGATTTTTCGGTTTGAAATCCCGGGGACGATAAAGCCAAAACCATTATTTATATGATTCAGATCAGAAGCCGAATATGCTAATGAAACAGTGGCTGTCGAGGCATAAGGGATTTCAATTAATTTGTCAGCAAGACGTGAATCCAGTTCTCTCAATAAGGTTGCGGTAATATAAGATGGCGTCGCCATTATTACAGAATCGTAAAATTTGATACCACCGGCTTTCAATGACACCTCATAACCACTATTCTTTTTAATAACAGTAACTACTTGATTATCAGTTAGTTTATTAGTATTTCTTAGAGTACTTTGGATGTTATCTGTCAGTTCCTGAAGTCCTTTTTTCAGAGTCATGAACATGGTGTATTTTGCTGTCCTTCCCTTCATCATCGATAGCATCTCTTTTCTTCGGGAGAGCATGCCTCGGATGAGACTGCCATATTTTTGCTCGAGGTCGACAAAGCGAGGAAAGCTTGCGTTAATACTCATGGTCTCCGGGTTTCCCGCGTGGATTCCCGCAACCAGAGGTTCGGCAATTTTATTAAGGAGTTCTTTTCCCAGTCTGCGGGTAACGAAATCAGAAAGAGATTCTTCGGCAGGATTTGTTCGTTTTGGTATAAAAGGTTCTAAGGCCATTCTCATTTTCCCGGGAAAAGAGATCAGAGAGCTCAGCAGTATTGGCATGATCATAGTCGGAATCATAAGAATTACCCCTTCCGGCAGGTCATGGAGTTTATTATTCCAATAAACATAGGTTCCTTTTTTTTCTTCCCTTGTTTTTAGAAGTTCTTCTTGAAGGCCGAGTTTTTCACAAAGTTTCAGGGAGGCCGGTTTTTCTGAAAAAACACAATCCGGTCCGCCTTCCACGATGAAATCATCTACCTGTTCAGTGAGGATATTTCCTCCCATCCTGCTTTGTTTTTCAATCAGGTCGATTTCAATCGAGACGCCATTATCAGCGGCTTCTTTTTCAAGGCTGTAGGCAGCGGATAAACCGGCAATGCCGCCTCCAATAACCGCTATTTTTTTTATGTTTTGTTTGTTACCCATATCTATACCTATTTACTGTTAAGAACACAGAGCATGCTGAGATGCTTCGACAAGCTCAGCATGACAGTTTTTGCCGAGAAGATATTAATTTTTGTCATCCTGAGCCTGACGAAGGACCATCGCGATTCAAAATTTCCATAACGATTTCTGAAAGAGCTTCAATGAATTTTGGGGAATCATTTAAAGATTTCGTTCGCTGAAAATTCAAACCGAGAGATTCCGTTTTTTGCCGGTAAACTATGTCAATATCATATAATATTTCAACATGGTCTGAGACGAAAACGATCGGCACAATCAGCACATTTTTATATCCCTCTCCCGGCAGGCTTTCAAGCATAGAATCGACAGTTGGTTCCAGCCATTCGCCCGGAGCAAGCCCTTTGCTCTGATACCCGAGTTTCCAGTCCAGGTCCCCAGTAAGGGACAAGACACCCTTAATTGTTTCGTTGATTTGGTGTACATAAGAGTCATCGTTATCCATAACTTTGAGAGGGAGGGAGTGAGCGCTGAAGATGACTGCTGTCTTTTGTCCGTTTTCCTTGAATAGTATCATTGCTTCAGTGATCTTTTCCGCCACTGCTTCATGGAATAGATGGTTCATGTGCCATTCAGGCACAAATCTTAAATCCGGCTTTTCTTTTAAACCGTCAAGGCCGTCAGAAACATCTTTCTCATAACCGTTAGCTGAATAATTTGATCTTTGCGGTGTCATGCATATTGCGATAATTTTTTTACAACCGGTATCTGCTATTTCAGAAAGAGTTTCTTTAATGAAAGGATGCCAGTTGCGCATACCGATATATACGCCTGAAATGGATTCAGATTTTTTTTCAAGTTGTTTTTGCAATGCCTGCGCCTGCAAGCGTGTTATTTCGGTTATAGGTGATTTTCCTCCTATCTGACAATACCTTTCCTTTATGGTCTTTATCACACCCGGGGATGGTACACGGCCTCTCATTACATTTTTCAGAAAGGAAGGGATAGCTTCAATGGAGTCAGCGCCACCAAAGGCAAGGAGCAAGATTGCAGTGTTTTTCATAATAGAATTAAAAAATAAAGCAAGTGAGGTTTTAATCTGAGTTGATTTAATAGTATATAAGCAGAGAAATAAAATGTCCAAATTTAAAGAGTAGAACAAATTGACTCCTAAATTCTATTTTGATACTCTTTCATTAATCTCAAGGAGCTTCTCTTAACTCATCACTCATGGCTGCAATTATTAGTTTCAATTGTTGTGGTTCAGTGACAATTTTAAACCCCAAAGCACTCATAAAAAAATTTTCAAAATATTTTCAAAAAAAACGAGTTACTCTGACATGATCGCAGGGAATCTGCTCGCAAAACAGATTGAATGTTTAAAGTAGAAAAAAAACCTTTTGGAAAGTTTACTAAATTAAAACTTCTTAACACAAAAACAGGGGAGTTCGTTGCGATTGTTCCAGCGTTTGGCGCAAATATTAATGAACTAGTTTTAAATAAAAATGGGAAAAGTTTTTCAGTTATTGAAGGAGATGAAAACTACGAAAAACTTATAAAAGATAGATGGTTCAAAGGTGCAAAACTAATTCCTTTTCCGAATAGAATCAATGATGGAGTTTATCTTTTTCATCGAAGAAAATATCACTTGCCTATAAATTTTCCTTCTCAGAACCACGCAATCCACGGTTTAATATACAATAAAGTTTTTGATATAGAGAGGGTTTCAGAAAGAAAAAAGTCGGTAAATGTAGTTCTAAAATACGTTTATGATAAGGAAATTACTGGTTATCCTTTTTGCTTCGAGGTAAAAATCTATTACACTTTGACACCAAAAGGTTTTGAATGCAGAACGGTACTAAGAAACATAAGCAAAGAGAAAATACCTGTAGGTGACGGCTGGCACCCTTATTTTAGAACAGGAAATAAAATTGATGACCTCTGCTTAAAACTCCCTTCAAAAAGAAGGATAAAAGTCAATAAAAGAATGATTCCCACGGGTGAAAAGGTTTTATTTGATAGATTTTCAGTTCTTAGAAAAATAAAAAATTACAAATTTGATACAGGGTTTGCACTACCGAAAAAAGAAGGAATTGCATCGACAAAACTTTATGATGAAAAGAAAAATATCACTATTATTGTTTGGCAGCAAACTGGAAAAATGAAATATAATTACCTGCAAGTTTTCATCTCTCCCTTAAGGAACTCTATCGCCATAGAACCGATGACCTGCTATGCTAATGCTTTTAACAACAAAGAGGGACTAATTATTTTAGCACCGAACCAACAGTTTAAAGCAAGTTACGGTGTGTCCATTAAATAAAAAAAATGTAATACTTTTTATTCTATGACTAATGAACTTATTGAAACAATCGTAAGTGAAGATGATAACTTACGCCATCGCTCTATTCATTTTCTGTTGAAAGGTAAAAGCAAAGATAATCTTTTTAAACTCGTCAATGAACTTGAAACTTTCAGAAAGTCTGCTGATAATCTTTACCACAGGGTTCGAGCTTCCCTGTTTCTTTTTGTCATATACAGGTTCTATCTTCAAGAGAATAAGGAACTACCAATTTGTGGAGAAATCCATTTCAATGGGATAAAAGCCGCCTATAACAGGGATTTTGAGGAAGCAATAAATGTTTACATAACAGAAACAAAAAGAAAAGGATTTCTTAATGGCGGCATAAGCAGCGCGTTAGCGGATTCATATTTCAAGTTGTCCTTCAAGTACCTGCTTGATCAAGTAAAACATTCCATTAGCCAGAGCAATGGTAATTTCTATCTCTTTAATACCAAATCTCTCAATGAATACCCATATTCAGTGCCGGAAGAGTTAACCATCTCTGACCCTGAAACAGGTCGATATCCTGTTGGTCTGGATACCTCTCCTGTTCGGCTTGACCCGTCACACAGCGGGTGGTCTGATATTTTTTTTCTTGGGATGGACTTCCCTGAGGGTGCAAGGGTCATCAATATATCTATTAATTTAAAAGTTCAAGGAGACGATAAATCTGCACTTCCCCCCTGTGAGTGTTTTTGCCAGTTCATTGAAGATCCGGTTATAGAACTCACCTCGATTGACTTGAAAGCCTCAAAAAAAATAGACTCATTACAAGAATTTTTCAATTTCGGAAGTGATCATCTCTCTCTGTTAAAGGCCGGGGTTATTGCTTCAGGTATTATACCACCCTCTTTTGAAAACAGGGATATCCGTTTAAAAGATTTACTATTCAAATTATTAAATAAGTGTGGCGGGATTAAGATAGTTACCAGGGTGAATGGAATACCAAAGGGATCTCGCCTGGCGGTTAGCACCACGCTTTTAGCAACAATTATTACACGTTTAATGAGACTAAGTGGACAGATTAAGAACCAGACCGGCCCGATAAAAGATGAAGAAAAGCGAGTAGTTGCTTCAAGGGCAATCCTTGGTGAATGGTTAGGGGGTTCTGGTGGAGGCTGGCAGGATTCCGGCGGGTTATGGCCCGGTATAAAAGTCATTACTGGAAGATTAGCACAACCTGAAGACCCTGAGTTCAATATCAGCAAAGGGTGTCTACTCCCGGATCATTATTTGCTGTCCAAAGACGAGGTTCCAAAAGAGATTGAAGATCGTATTATTAATTCACTGGTTTTAGTTCATGGTGGTATTTCTCAGAATGTCGGCCCTATCTTGGAGATGGTTACTGAAAAATATCTCTTAAGATACAAAAAAGAGTGGAACGCTCGAATAAAGGGGAAAAACCTTTTCGATAAGATAGCCGAAGCCCTCAAAACCGGAAAAATGAAAGAGCTCGGCCGATTAACAACTCAGGACTGGGAAGAAGCCATACAACCCATTATCCCATCGGTTAATAATGCCTTCACTGAAAATTTGATTCTTAAGCTTAAGGAGGAATTCAAGAAAGATTACTGGGGGTTTTTAATGCTTGGTGGAATGTCGGGTGGTGGTATGGCATTTATTCTAAACCCGGAGATTAAAGAAATATTTAAAGAAAAAATAGTTGGTATTATGGATGAATTAAAAAATACATACAGTTATTCATTCCCCTTTATTATAGATCCTGTCGTATATGACTTTGAGTTTAATCATGAAGGTATTGTTGCGCACTTACTAACTGGAGAGAATGCCAGAATTCCGGAAATCCGATCCGTTGACTCTGCAAAAAAAGAAAACTCTGAATATGACAATGAAGGTTTAAAAGAGAAAGAAATAAAAAGAAAATATGGTTTTAACTCGGAGTCACACGAACAAATGAGAAAGCTATTAAAAAAAGGGGAGATTGGCCTTGCCAGAAACCGTCTTCCGATTTCAACTATCATACGAAATGTAAAAGATAAAGAAATCTTTCATTTCGAAAACGGGAAAACTGATCCTGAACTTTACCAAATAGGATTGAATGCATTAAAAAATAACGAGCTCGCAGTAATTTCATTTGCCGGAGGTTTAGGCAGTCGATGGTCAGATGGAGCAACTGTGGTTAAGGCCATTAACCCTTTTATAAAAATGGAAGGGAAATATAGGACTTTTTTAGAAATCCACCTTGCGAAGACCAAAAAAACAGGAAAACTATTCGGAAATAGAATTCCACATGTTTTCACAACAAGTTATTTAACTCATGACGCCATTGTTGCTTTTTTAGATGAGTTTAATTATTTTGATTACAGTAGCCATCTATACCTTTCGCCGGCAAAAACTATAGGCCGTAGACTTTATCCAATGGAAAGAGATCTTCGGTTTCTTTGGGAAAATCACCTTCAGCAAAAGCCTGATGAAAATGTCCAAAAAATTAATGACGATATCCATAGGGCATTAATAGACTGGACAATAAAAAAAGGTGAGGGAGAAGATTATTCAGAAAATAGACACATTTTGAGATTTAACCCGCCTGGTCACTGGTACGAGGTTCCAAATCTTTTAAAAAACGGTACACTTGCAAAAACATTGAAAGATAACCCCAAACTGAAATACCTCTTCTGCCACAATATAGATACGCTGGGTGCTAATATCGAACCCTCCCTGCTTGGAATGCACATTGCAAATCAATCTTGCTTGAGTTTTGAAGTAATCCCCCGGCGAATAGAAGATCAGGGTGGTGGGTTGGCAAAAATTAATGGTAAAATTGCGCTAATTGAAGGTATGGCTCTTCCCGTAGAAGAAGATGAATTCAAATTAACTTATTATAATTCTCTTTCAAATTGGGTTACTATTGACTCCCTTCTAAATTTCTTTAAACTGGATAGAAAGACAATCTTGGAAGCTGAACACAGAAAGGAAAGTAACATAAAAATTTTAGAGGCAATATTCAAAGTTGAAGAGAGGATACGCACTTATCTTACGATTAAAAATGTTAGATATCTTTGGGGAAACGGACAGGAAGATATTTTTCCCGTTGCGCAGTTTGAGAAATTGTGGGGAGATATGACCAGTTTGGATGGTTTAAAAGCTAGCTATGCTTCAGTCTCAAGATTTCGCGGACAACAACTGAAAGTGCCTTCTCAATTACACACCTGGATGACTGACGGCTCCCTGGATTATCTTAAAGCTAGAGTATGTTTTGGGTGAAGCAGGAAAAGAAGGGAAAAATAAAATATTGATTGTTGTCATTAAATATTGGAGGTCAATATGTATAAAGGTAAAAAAGTAGCGCTGGTAAGAGGTGAAAATCGTAAGGAAAATCTGAAAAGGTGTCTTGGTTTAATAGTAGAAGATATGGAGCTAATAAAAAAAGCCAAGAACATCCTCATTAAACCGAACCTTGTAGCTATAAAACCTGAATTTGCCAACACTCACGTGGAGTCAATTGAAGCGGTTATTGAATTTATCAGGGAGATGGCGCCGGATACTCCAATTACTGTAGGCGAATCCTCTGCTTCCGCCTTTTACAGAGGACTTTCAACTGAGAGTGTTTTTAAGGATTTAGATTACTACCGTATTGAAAAAAAATATAGCAATGTTTCCTTAACACACTTTGACAAGAGTAATGATTTTATTAAGAGCCCAATTTTATCAATAGTGGGTGATACTCAATTAAGAATTACAAAGCGAGCCGAAGATTATGACTATAAAATTTCCCTATCAATCCCAAAAACACACAACTTTGCTATTGCCACTTTTGGCATTAAAAATATGGTTGGCTTGGTAATAAGACAGGACATGGCTATGATACACGGAATGAAAGGAGGCATTGAAGTGGATGCTCCAAAAACTATTCTAGATAGACTGCCTGCGGGTACAGTATCAAGGGCAAGAAAGCTCCTCCCCAATGGGCTAATTAATTTTTTGTTCAGGCAATATCCCGCGTATAGAAGAAGTGTAAAAATGATTCACAAAAATATTGCAGAACTGGCAAAAAGGGTATGGCCTGATCTCGTTGTCCTTGACGGTTTTGTTTGCATGGAAGGGGATGGCCCGGTAAATGGTACACCTATAGATTTAAAAGCTGCTGTTGCTTCTACTGATCCAATAAAGGCCGATGGGTTAGGCGCAAGACTTATCGGATTTAATCCTGAAGAAATAGGTTACTTATATTATTTACAAAAGGAAAATATGGGAGATTTCTCACTTGAAAATTTTGTAGGTGATGATTTAAATAAAATAAAGAGAAAGTTTACTCCTCACGCTACTTTTGATATTCAGAGTCAGTGGCACAACACTATAGCGGCACATAGTCACGGATGATAAGATAATCCGAAAGCAAGAAGCAAGATAGCGGTGTTTTTCATTTTCATTTATTATACTATTTAGTAAACGATAGGTTTGTAGAAGTTAACATTCAGCTTTATCTCTTTTGCTAATTGCTGACAGCTGAACGCTTATTTTCCACTGAAATTATGAACCATCTCCACAAGAGCGATTACATTATCGACAGGGGTTTGAGGAAGGATTCCATGGCCGAGATTGAAAATATGGCCGGGGCGTCCATCTGCTCTTTTAAGAATGTCTTTGACTCTCTTTTCTATCTCTGCAGGATTTGAAAGGAGAACCAGGGGATCCAAATTGCCCTGCACGGCTTTGTCAAAACCAATTTTTTTCCATCCCTCATCCAGGTTGATCCTCCAGTCCAACCCAATAACATCGCCTCCGGCTTCCTTCATGGATTGGAGGAGGGTAGTTGTATTTGTACCGAAATGAATCACCGGTATATTGATCTCCTTTTTGATATTTTCTATTATTTTTTTCGAATGAGGGAGCACATATTGACGATAGTCCTCTGTGGAGAGGCAGCCAACCCAGCTATCAAAAAGTTGTACTGTCTCAGCACCGGCTTTTATCTGAGCCAAAAGATAGTTGATTATTACATCTGAGATTTTACCCATAAGCCTGTTCCATGTTTCCGGTTCGTTATACATCATTTTTTTCGCGTGAATATAGTTCTTTGAACTGCCCCCCTCGATGATGTAGCTGGCCAGGGTAAAAGGAGCTCCGGAAAAGCCTATCAAAGGAACTTTGCCATTTAGCTCCTGTTTTACAATGCGGATCGTTTCCGGTAAAAATGGAAGTTCCTCATCGGTATTAATAAGTTGTAAAGCATTTACATCTTCATTTGTTCTGATAGGATTGTTTATCACAGGTCCTTCATTCTTTGCGAATTCCAGTTTAATTCCCATCGGCTCCAGAGGGAGCAGGATGTCCGCGAATATTATCGCTGCGTCCACTCCAATACGGTTTATAGGTTGTAAAGTAACTTCCGCAGCCAGGTCAGGAGTCTTGCACATAGTAAGAAAATCTACTTTTGATCTTATCTTTCTGTACTCCTCCATATAGCGCCCGGCCTGGCGCATAAGCCATACAGGAGTATAATCGGTTTTTTCCTTTCGGCAGGCTTTTAGAAATTGGTTATTTGTAGTCATTTTAAAGATTATCGGACAGGATATTGTATATATACTGTAACTTATTCAATGTATAGATTAACTTGGAGACAGTCAAGATCAATTACTCAACTAATTTGCAGAAGAATATTTTTTGAGGTCTTTATCGAAAGTGAAAAGCGGCATTTTTTTGGCTTTTAGATTTTTCACATAATATGCAGTCAACAATGTCCAGGTTTTTTTTAGAAAACAAATTTAAAGCATCAATCAATTCTTTTTTGTCACTATTTATAACTCCTTTATAACTCAAAAGTTTAATCAGGCTTTCAGCAGCTTCATTTCTTGGAACGCGGTAGATTTTTACTAATACATAGATACATTCTGCTATAACACTTTCGAGGAGAACAATTTTTTCTTCGCCGTCTTTAACTTTTTCAAAAAAAATTCTAGCAGTTTTAGAGAGTCTAACATCATCATTCAGTAAATACCGAATAATGGTGTTTGTGTCAGGTAGTTTATTTACCGGTTTTATCATGAGCTGCTTTTTCCCAGGCTAAATCTCTTGCTTTCTTAAACGGAACGCGTCTTTTTGCGTATTTGCTTAAAGCCCCGGAAACGCTTTCTACCGGCTTAATGACAATGTTGTTTTTAACGAGTTTAAACTCAACAACATTGCTGTTTAACCTATCCCTGATTTTTTTTGGAATAGTGACCTGACCTTTAGAGGTGATTTTAGCTGCAAAAGACATAATATTACATTACTTATCAATTATTCATTCCTTATCAATATTGTAATGAATAACTAAATTATTATCAATGCTTTTTTTGGCAAGTTTATCCTGTTAATATGAAATGATTGATATTAAAAAACAATTTTGATAGTCTTAAAAGGATAAAAAAATCTTCTGATTAATGTTATGCTTTTAATCTGTTTGGCGAGTACATTCCCCTTAGCTAGTTATGGGGAGTTTTAATATTTATTTGAATAAACATCCAGGTTATGCAAAAATAAGATTTCCTTAATAACCTTTGTCTGAATTCTATTAAATTTATTGAATGGAGAAAATGAAAACCGAAATAGAAGTCGTTAAATTACCTGTTACAAATGAATTAGGTTTTTATGAAATAAGGATGGAAAGCATTGGTGGTTTTGGGGCCAACCTGGCAGGAAAAATTCTGGGCGAAGCTGGAATCCTTCTCATGGGTTACAACGGTTCGAATTTTTCCAGCTATGGATCAGAAAAAAAAGGATCGCCTGTTAGATCCTTTGTGCGTTTTTGTGATCCCGACGTCCTGGTTAGAACTAACAGCCCTGTTACAGAACCTCACATGCTGGCAATTTTCCATGAAGAGATGGTTAAAAGTAACCCGGTAACTCAAGGGGTGGGAGTAAACACCACTATTGTGATGGCCACTTCAAAATCCCCTGCTGAAGCAAGGGATTTTCTGAAATTGCAAGGCGGTACAATGCATTGCGTGGATGCAATGAAGATAGCCGTAGAAGAAAAAACCAGGATCAATACCGCTCTTCTTGGAGCAATGTGCAAAGCATCTGGGTTCATTAATCCCGATGCTATTAAAGAAATGATATCGAAAAACCTGGGGAAAAAATATGCCTTCTTAATTGATGCTAATCTGAAAACCTTTGACAGAGGCTTCGCGGAAGGGGTTTCAGAACATTTTGACGATGGAAAATACCCTTTTGTGCCTTTTAAAAGAAAAGGTCAGGAATTAGGCTATCTGAATCAAACAATCGGGGGAACCCTTACAACTCCTGCAACCACTATTCATAAAGATTTATCTTCCACCAGAATGGGCTGGATCCCCGTTCTCAACTTGAGTAAATGCACTTCCTGCGGTGAGTGTGATATTACCTGTCCTGACTATTGCTTTGTTTGGGAAAATGGCGTGGACAAGAAAGGCAAGGAAGTTCGCCTCCTGAAGAGTATTGCCTACCATCACTGCAAAGGTTGTTTAAGGTGCGTTAATATTTGTAAATTCGATGCACTCGAATCATGCAAAGAATACGAAGTAGACCCAAAAATTATTGAAAAGGGTTTTAGCGAGTAGATCAGGGATCGGTGGTCAGGTGTCAGAAAAGATTATTTGTTTCTGAGTCCTAACCTCTGGTCCCCGGCCACTGACAACTGATAGAGGAGAATTTCATGGCGGTAAAAACCGAAGTAAAAAAAGAAAAGAAAGGTACTGCAGTCCAAAAAGTTGATTTTAAAAGCGGCAATGAAATGGCAGCTATAGCCGCATCCCATGTTAATTATCATGTTATGGGATATTACCCCATAACCCCTTCCACGGAAATAGCGGAGTACCTTGATGAAATGTCTGCGAACGGAGTACACGATATTTCTTTAATTCCTGCCGACGGAGAACATGGCGCTGCGGGAATCTGTTATGGAGCTACAACCGCCGGGGGTCGTGTTTTTAACGCCACTTCCGCTAATGGTCTGTTATATGCTCTGGAACAATTGCCTGTTCAATCCGGCACTCGTTTTCCTATGGTTTTAAATTTGGTCTGCCGTTCTGTTTCAGGACCGTTGGACATACGTGGAGATCATAGTGACGTAATGTCCACATTGAATCTCGGCTGGATTATCCTTCTTGCTAAAGACCCCCAGGAAGTTTATGACATGAATATCCTTGCGGTGAAAATAGGTGAACTGGAAGATGTGCGCCTGCCGGTTATTGTCGCCTTCGACGGATTTTTTACTTCTCACCAGAAACGGAAGGTAGATTACTTTGAGAATAGGGATGCTGTTCAGGATTTTATCGGAAAACTGGAATCGCCTTTTACTTCTGTTGACGTCAAAAACCCGGTGACTATAGGTCCTTACATGAATGACCCGGACCAGATCAACAACAAAAAACAACTCAGCATGGCAATGGACGCGGCTTATAGCAAAATACAGGGTACATTTGACGAGTACAAAAAAATCAGCGGCAGAGGTTATAAATTTCTGCAAACATATAAAACCGAAGACGCCGACGTCGTGATATTTATTCTTAACTCAGCAGCAGATACGGTAATGGAAGTTGTGGATAAGTTGCGTGAGAAAGGTAAAAAAGTCGGATTGGCCTATCCTTATGTTATTCGTCCATTTCCTGCAAGTGAAATAAGAGCCGCTTTTAAGAACACCAAGGCCATTCTTGTGGCCGACAGAGCCGATTCTTACGGTAGCTGGGGAGGCAATATGACCGTTGAAGTAAAAGCGGCGTTAAAAGATGATCCGGACAATAAAACACTCTTCATCAGCAGAATTTATGGACTTGGAGGAAAAGAGTTCTTCCCTGAAGACGCGGAAGAAATGTTTGAATTAGCTCTTGAAGCGGCTGAGAGCGGTACAGTTAGCGTTCCCTATGATTATATTGGTGCAGAACCGGGAAACCCTTCTTACGAACCTGTAAAAGGAAAACCGGCAATCGGGCTGGAAGAATCAAGTCCGGGGATTATAAAAGTTTCTAAAAATGAAAAAACGGGAATGTTAGATGTTAAGGGAGTTAAACAGAGAGATCTAACCGCAATGCCTCAGAGGATTGCTCCCGGTCATGGCGCATGCCCGGGATGTGGAATTTTCCCGAGCATAGGGACTTTTCTTAAAGGTGTGGAAGGATTTGTTGTTATGCTGTGGCACACCGGATGTGGAATGGTTGTCACTACCGGCTATCCCAACACTGCCTTTAATATAACCTATATCCACAACCTGTTTCAAAATGGAGCTGCCACGTTATCCGGCGTGGTGGAGATGTATAAAGAGAGGCAGAAAAGGGGTGAAATCGCGAAGGACCAGGATATAACTTTTGTTATGGTTACTGGAGACGGAGGCCTTGATATTGGTCTGGGCCCGGCGTTAGGGACGGCATTTAGAAATCATAACATGATTATCTTGGAATATGATAACGAAGGATATATGAATACAGGAAATCAGCAATCCTTTACAACGCCACTCGGGCACGCGACCTCCACATCAAATGTTGGTTCCGTGGGGAAAGGCAAAAAATTTCATCATAAAGACTCGGCGCAGTTATTCGCATCCTGCCATATCCCTTACGTATTTACCGCTGTAGAAACAAATTACAAAGACCTGATTAAAAAAGCGGCGAAAGCTGCATGGTACGCAAAACATGAAGGATTGGTTTTTGGAAAGTTGTTTTCGGATTGCCCGCTCAACTGGAGACATCCCGACAATAATGGTCAGGAAGTTGTGCAGGCAGCAGTGGACTGTAACTTTTTCCCGCTCTATGAGGTAGAGCAAGGCGTTACAACTCTTAATTATGACCCGGAAGCAAAAGGGAAAAAAATTCCGGCTACTGACTGGCTGAAATTAATGGGAAAGACAAAACATTTACTGAAACCAAATTTTGAATCTGTCCTTAAAGAGTTTGAAATAGAAGTAGAAAGACGCTGGAAGCGAATTAAAGCTATGAGCGAACATCAAGACCTGTAAATTAACAGGGAACAGGGTTCATCCGTCAATAAAAAATAAAATATTTCAACGTTTACTGGTCCCTGTTTACTGATCCCCGACCCCTATTCGTTATGTCAATTTTAAAAGTTGCCCGCTTAGGACATCCTGTTCTGAGAAAGACCTCTGATAAAGTTGATATCGAAAAAATTTCTTCTGAAGAAATACAGCGTCTCATTGATGATATGATCGAAACGATGCGGGAATATGATGGTTTAGGTCTTGCCGCCCCTCAGGTACATCAATCACTTCAAATATCTGTCATAGAATCAGAAAAAAATCCTCGATATCCTGGAGCCCCTGACATAGATCTTACTGTTCTTATAAACCCTGAAATAACCCATATGTCTGAAGAAACGGTTGAAGGATGGGAGTCCTGTCTTAGTGTTGAAGATCTGAGAGGAAAAGTTTCCCGTTCCACTGAACTAAATGTTGTTGCCTTTAACAGAGCAGGTGAAAAAATTGAATTGGAAGCCAAAGGTTTCATTGCCATAGTCTTGCAACACGAAATTGATCATCTCAATGGAATAGTTTATTTAGACAGGATGAAAGACTTCAAAACTCTGTCCCACATGAAAGAGTTTCAAAAGTACTGGGCTGAAAAATGAGAGAGTTGTTGGAACCTCCTGAAGTTAGATTAATATGTTTAGGCACTATTATATTCTTTTCCCTTATTTTTTCTTTATGCAGGTCTGACTAAAAGTCTTTCCATGTTCAGGAAAAGTTAAAGTTAGCTGCTCCCCTTTAAAGGTAAGGACACCCGAATTTTTTTTGCCTGTAAATGACCAGGGACAGTTGCTTTCACTAGTAATAGCAGTGAAATTATTACCAGAAACAGAAAACGTTGCTTTTTCTTCACAAAGGCCTGGAACGGACTGGGAAATTGAATCTTCAGTGATAATGTAGGTGACTTCTTTTTTAGAAATATCTTTCCCGTTTTCAATAACAACTAACCAAGTACCAACCCACGAAGCGCGCAAATTGATGCAGCTTATAGCAAAAATACTCAGGATTGCTGCTGTTTTAAAACTCATAATAATCTTCTAGGATATTATATAACCAGGTAGTTAAGGAAATAAAGAATTATTACGAAAGAGATCTTAGTAAAAAATTGGTTTGACAGTTTGATCTCACGAGATGTTTTTTACCTTTCTCTAGAGATTATATGGAAATATTAACTATATATCATAGGTTAATAGATAAACCCTTAATGAGATTCTTTAAAGGATAGAGCTAAAAACATTGAAAAATAATTTACCACTTGATTAATCATCTATCTATGATACGCTCAAATATTATATTATAATTGAAGTGTGTACAGTTATTTTAGCGGGAAACCAATGTTATGAATGATGAAAATTCCCTTCTAAAAAAAGAACGAATAAAATTTAATGAACTGAACCAAAAATATGAAGAACTGTTAAAGACTCAAAAATTAAAAGATGAGCTTATCGTCATGCTGGTGCATGATTTTAAGAGCCCATTGTCCAGTTTAATGGAAAACCTGAAAGTTAGCTACCGTGAGATTGGCCATTTATTAAAACAGTTTTCTGATAAAAAAAAACCTGCCAGTTCTGTTGATCTAGAGTCAGATGGCTCCTTCCTGTCAAAGCAACTGGATTATCTGTCAACGGCAAATTCAGACGCGCAATTGCTGTGGCGAAGAGTGACAAATCTTCTTGACATCAAAAAGATGGAAGAAAGCCAGATGCACCTGGAATTGTCCGAGTTCCACATTAACAGCCTGATAGATGAAGTTGTTTCCGACTTGGAGATGATGGCGGATTTACATAAAGTAAGTGTGAGCGTAAAAAAGCTAGAGAAAGATGTAGAAGTATATTCGGATTACGATCTGGTTTTAAGAGTGCTAACAAATCTTCTTTCCAACGCGATCAAACATTCGGATGAGGAGATGGAGGGAAAAAGTAAGGTAACATTAACGCTTAAAGATGATGGGGATTCTTTTAAGTTTGAAGTCTTGGACTCAGGGCATGGAGTACCAGAAGGATTTCAAAAACTTCTTTTTGAAAAGTACACCCAAATGAAAAGGGTTAAAGGAAGCACCGGGTTGGGATTGACCTTTTCAAAGCTAGCGGTTGAAGCTTTACAGGGTCAAATTGCATCAAAAAATATTAAGGAACAGGGCGCATTATTTTATTTTTTTATTCCAAAGACGTTTAAACAAAAGAAAACGGTGGAAGAAAAGTCTGATTTAGAACAATGGGAGTTTAATTAGTATGC
>DASCNB010000141.1:0-27791 GCA_036011265.1 Nitrospinota bacterium
AAATATTTAAATAAAATAAAAGAAAAAGCCAAAAAAAATCTAGATTCAAAGTTTTTGGGTATTATAGACGGCCATATGATGATTTTGCAGGATGATCTGTTGGTAAGCGAAACTATAGATAGAATAAAAAACGAAAGGACAAATGCTGAGTGGGTGTTTCAGGAATCAATAAAACGGTTAAGAAATATTTTTTTAAAAATGGATGATGAATATTTAAGAGAAAGAGGAAAAGATATCGGTCATGTGGGAAACTTGATTTTAAGGAATTTAGTTGGCCATGATCAGGAAAGCATTGCTGATCTGGATGAAAAAGCTATAATCGTTTCGCGCGATCTGGCGCCTTCTGATGTTGTTCAAATGAAGAAAGACAAGGTATTGGGATTTGTTACCGAGGCGGGTGGAAAGACTTCACACGTTAGCATTTTGGCAGCTTCTTTTGAAATACCTGCTGTTGTAGGCTTAAAAGATCTTATTGAAAAAGCCAACCTGGGTGATCCAATTATTATTGATGGCGATGAAGGTATTGTTATTATCAACCCGACTAAAAAAGAATTTGAAGAGTACTTAAAAAAGCATCAAACGTTTAAGTACCATGAGAAAGAACTTCTCAAAATAAAAGACCTTAAAGCTGAAACAAAAGACGGTTTTTCTGTTAAACTCATGGCAAATATCGAAACGAATCTTGAAATCCCATTGGCTAAAAGACAAGGAGCCCAGGGGGTAGGGCTTTTCCGCACAGAATACCTTTTTATGAATAGGCAGGACCTCCCGTCAGAAGAGGAACACTTCCAACTATACAAAGAGACAGTGGAGAGTTTTGCGCCAGATCCCGTCATTATACGGACAATGGACGCGGGTGGCGATAAGATCAATCCAAAACTTAGCAAGATAGAAGCAAATCCGGCCCTTGGATTAAGAGGTATCCGTTATTCTCTTAAAGAACAGGATATTTTTAAAGACCAACTGCGGGCTATTTTGCGTGCAGGCCATTTTGGAAATGTAAAAATTATGTATCCGCTGGTTTCCGGACTGGAGGAAATACAAAAGGCCAATGAAATATTGGAAGAAGTAAAAGAAAGTTTGAGCAGAGATGGAATCCCGTTTAAAAAGAATGTCGAAGTTGGAATCATGATAGAAACACCGTCTGCTGCAGTTATCGCGGATATGTTGGCAAGCGCTGTAGATTTCTTCAGCATTGGCACTAACGATTTGATTCAGTATGTTCTGGCAGTAGACCGGACTAACGAAATGGTGGCTTCTCTTTATCAGCCACTACATCCTTCCGCGCTAAGATTAATTGAGCTTATTTTAAAATCAGCTGAAAAAGCCGATATTGAAGTGAGTGTTTGCGGTTCAATGGGAGGAAACCCATTAACCGCTCTAATTTTACTGGGACTGGGTAAAATAGATTCAATAAGCATGTATGCTCATTCTCTTCCTAAAATCAAAAAAATGATCAGAAATATATCTCTGAAAGATGCAAAAGATATTTCCAGTCATGTTTTGTCTTTATCAACCTTTAAAGAGATAAATAATTACGTTAATATTGAATTGAAAAATCGATTTTCAGACGATTCAAATTTTGCTCATCTAAATTAAAAAAAAGGGAGAACAAATGGACAACAATAATTATTTTTTTACTTCTGAATCCGTTACTGAAGGACATCCGGATAAAATGGCGGACCAGATTTCCGACTCAATACTGGATGCGATTTACGCCCAGGACCCGAACGCAAGGGTTGCCTGTGAAACTATGATAACCACCGGAATGGTTATAATCGCGGGTGAAGTTACAACTACCGCGACTATTGATATACCTTCTATTGTCAGAAATACCATTAAAGAAATTGGGTATGATAGAGCCAAATACGGGTTTGACGCGGAAACCTGCGCGGTGATGGTTTCTCTTGATAAGCAGTCTCCGGATATTTCCATGGGAGTCTCAGGAAAGAACGAAGATGACCAGGGAGCCGGGGATCAGGGTTTGATGTTTGGGTACGCAACAAATGAAACTACCGAGTTAATGCCCTTACCCATAACGCTTGCCCATAAGTTGACTATGCGGCTGGCAAAAGTAAGAAAGGATAAAACGTTACCTTACTTGAGAGCTGATGGAAAATCCCAGGTAACGGTGGAATATAATAATGGGAAGGCAGTAAATGTTAATGCCATTGTCATTTCAACGCAGCACAGTGAAGACGTCTCTACGGAAAAGATAAAGGAAGATATCATTAAGCATGTTATTACCCCGGAATTGCCCAAAGGACTCTATGATTTAAAAAAATTGGCCATACATGTGAACCCTACCGGAAGATTTGTCGTTGGAGGGCCAATGGGAGACTGTGGCTTAACCGGACGAAAAATTATTGTAGATACTTATGGAGGTATGGGACGTCATGGGGGCGGCGCTTTCTCAGGAAAAGACCCTTCAAAAGTGGACAGATCAGCCTGTTACATGGCCCGCTATATTGCTAAAAATATTGTTGCGGCCGGTATAGCCGAGAAGTGTGAAGTTCAACTGGCTTATGCTATTGGTGTTGCGGATCCGGTTTCAGTTAGGACAGATACTTTTGACACGGGAAAAATTTCTTCCGATAAAATCCAAAAGTTGATACGTAAACACTTTAACTTAAAACCGGCTGGTATAATAAAAACTTTGCAACTAAGAAGACCTATCTATAAAAAGACCGCTGCCTACGGACATTTTGGAAGAAATGAACCGGAATTTAGCTGGGAACGCACTGATAAAGCAGAAGAATTAAAAAAAGACGCCGGGCTATAAATGCCAGATTTACACCCCATAAAAGTTGAATTGCTTTCCATCACTGCTGGAGCTGAAAAACTTCTCGAAGAAGCAGGAAGAACATGCTACCTGTCATTTGAAAGAACAAGCGAGGAAAGTTACAAGAAATTTATCCGGATGATAGTCAGGAGTGGACATCACTCTGTTTTAGAGCACGCCTCAGCCACTTTTAGAATTAAAGGTGGGTCTCGCAGCTTTACGCATCAACTGGTCAGGCACAGGCTTTGCGCCTACTCTCAGCAGTCCCAAAGGTACGTTAATGAAAAAAACTTTTCCATCGTTATCCCTGATTCCATTAAAAACAACTCAGAAGCTAAAGAAGCTTTCCTGTCATTAATTAATGATGCTCAGGATACATACGTTAAACTGCAGAAAATAGGTGTAAAAAAAGAAGACGCCAGGTTTGTTCTCCCCAATGCTATAGAAAGCGAGATTGTTATGACCGCGAACTTCAGGGAACTGCGGCATATTTTTAAAGAACGCTGTCACAAAGCAGCCCAGTGGGAAATTAGAAGAATAGCAATAGAAATGCTGAAAATTATGAGAAAAGAAGCCCCTATCGTTTTTGAAGACTTTATAATTAACGAAGAAAAAGATACAGCTGAAACCGCATGACAATTCTTCTCACCAATGATGACGGAATAGCCGCACCTGGTCTAAACGCCCTCTATAAAGAAATAAGTAAATCGTATCCTGTTAAAGTAGTGGCTCCAGAATCGGAACAAAGCGCTGTAGGACATGCTATTACCATTCACAACCCGCTCCGGGTAAAAAAGTTTTTTCAAGGAGAAAAATTTTTCGGTCACGCTGTAAGCGGTACACCGGCAGATTGCGTAAAAATCGCGGTGAAGGCTATTATGGAAGAACCGCCAAAACTGGTAATTTCAGGAATTAATTTCGGGGCCAATATAGGAACAAACCTGATATATTCCGGAACCGTCTCGGCAGCCACGGAAGCCGCTATTTTAAATATCCCCTCCGTCGCTATTTCTCTGACGACCCGCTTTGATCCGGACTTTTCCTATGCCGCTGAGTTCGCGCTAAAAATGGCTAAACTGGTTTTAAAAAACGGGTTGCCTGATGGAATTTCAATAAACGTGAATATCCCGGCTGTGCCAAAAAATAAAATAGCCGGCGTGAGAGTCGTAAAGCAGGGCAGGGCACGGGTCGCGGAATGGTTCGACAAGCGAATGGATCCCTCAGGAAATACCTACTACTGGATGGCGGGAGAACTAGTGGCCGCGGAAGAAGAAGAGGACGCTGATGAAGCAACCATTAAAAAAAATATGGTCTCTATTACTCCTATTCATTATGATATGACCGATTATAAGGGAATGGATAAAATTAAAAAGTGGAACTTTAATGAGCACTGACACCTATGCCATTTTTAAAACATCTCTCGGATGGTGCGGAATTATTTATGGGAAGCAGGGACTCATAAAAATCTATCTGCCGGGAATGAAAAAAGAAAAGCTCGAAAAGATCATTCATTCATACAACAAAAGCATTGTTGAACGCTCAGGCAGGATTAAAATCCTTATCAGGAATATATGCGGTTATTTCAAAGGTAAAAATGTTCGATTAAATTTTCCGATCGACATGGAGACTATGACTGAATTTGAAAAAAAGGTTTATAAACAGGCAATAAAAATACCATTTGGAAAAGTAAAAACCTATAAATGGCTTGCGGAAAAAGCAGGCGTTCCCAACGGAGCAAGGGCAGTGGGAAACGCTCTGAGTACAAATCCTGTCCCGTTAATTATACCCTGTCACCGGATTGTTAAAAGTGATGGAAGATTGGGAGGGTTCTCAGCTCCCGGCGGTACCTCAATGAAAAGGAAAATGCTCGCCATTGAAGGGTATTCAAATTATCCTTTAACAACAGATTGAAAGAATTTTGAAAGGTTAAAAATTTTGGTTGTTATCCTCTATGCCTTTGTCTCATATTTGAGGTCTCTTGTTTGTCTCCCTGAGCTTGCCGAAGGGTCTTAAATCTTCTTTTTACTTAAAAAATTTTGAGGCAAATAAATTATATAACCACGCGAATACTGCGCCTCCAATAAACGCATCAAAGAATCCCCATGCCATACCTATAACACTGCCAATAGGACTTATATTGTAACCTCTATAGATACGTCCAATGAAAGTAATTTCGCTTGTTACCCCGTCGAAGGCAATTATCCACCATGTCAGCACAAAAATCCCTGTTCCCCACAGCAAACCGCAAGTTAGAGCAAAAGCTTTAATGTTTAACTTCATAATAAAACCTCCATGCAAAAAAATTTAAAATTATTTTAAATCTTTTCCTGGTCCCGGTCAACGGACACCTGACAACTGAATAGAAAAATATGAGTTTATCTGCGTCTAAAAAAAGCATTTTTTGAAAGGAGAATTTAAAAGGCAGTGCCACAGAATTGCCCAACCATCTGTATTGCAGGCAGATATTGTTTTGCAGAACTCAACGATATAGATTAATATTATATGAAGTACTCAGCCGTCAGCTATCAGCAAATTAAAAAATCCTGTAATCTAAAAATTAATAGTAAGAACTGAAAGCTATTTTAATCTGTAGAAATTTCAATGTTGAGATTCTTCGGTTGCGGTGCCTGTATTGAGCAATGAGAAGTGCTCCCTCAGAATGACAGTCTGGCAGAAGTGTAATTCTGAGTCCTTCGCATGTCATTCTGAGCGGAGCGAAGAATCTCTCAGATGAACTCAGGATAAACTCCGCGAAGAATCTAACTTGATATAAATAAATCCCTTAGCGTCTTGGTAACTTAGTGGCTAAAATTTAAAATGACAAAGAACTTTCTAATTCCATTCTTTATATCCATCTTTTTTTTACTCTCTCCTTATACTGTAGAAACAAGCATTCCTGAAGAGGATATCTACAAAGTTGTACAAATAACTTCCTATATCGGTGAAGATTATTCGCCGGCTGTTTCTACTGATGGGAAAAACCTTGCTTTCGTGTCCGACCGAAGTGGGAATTTGGATATCTGGATTCAATCCTTAGAAAAAGGAGGAGGAAATGTCCCCATTCATGTAACGCGTCATTCCGCGTCCGATACTTCTCCCGCCTGGTCTCCGGATGGCAGTAAAATAGTTTTCGTCTCTTTACGCGATGATCCGAAAGGAGATGTTTATATTGTCAATTTAAAAGAAAAAGATAAATCAAAGCGATTTTTACGATTAACAAACAGCGATTCATTTGATAGCGCTCCTGCCTGGTCTCCTGATGGTAAACATATAGCTTTTGCCTCCAGAAAGTTTGGAGAAATAAGTGACAATGTCTGCCTGATAAACCTGAAAACAGGAGAAAAAGGTATCGACACAGTCAATACACTCCAGAATGCTTTCCAAAAAATGCAGTTAACAACTGAAGGCGGTTCCAGCCCGATTTTTTCTGCAGACGGCAAGTATTTAGCTTTTGCCACGGGAAGTAAGGGTATTTGGGGTAATATCTCTGTTTTAAGGCTCAGTGACAATGAGATTGTTTCCTTGACCGAAGGAAAGGAAATGGATGGTTTTCCCGCGTGGTCTCTTGATGGGAAAAAGATTTTCTTCACACGCTTTTCAGATGATACTAATTTAGATGACTCTATTACAATTGATGATAAGCCAAATATTTGGAGTATGGAATTTAATGAACAGGCATTTAATAGAAATGCGATAAATCTACAATTAAGGCAGTTAACTTCAAGTAATACGTATGATGTTCATTCATATATTTCTCCTGATAATTTTCTTTACTATACCTCCAGGCAAAAAGGGAACATTGACATATGGAGAATAGCGCCGACCGGTCTGTTGGCTAAACAAAGCAGTTTAGAGCAAAACCTGAAATTCGCGAACAGGATTTGTTCTGATAAGGAGTTAACTTTTCTATGCCAGTTGGCTTATAGAAACGCTATTCAGGATCACTCAACTTCTCCGGATAGAAGACTTTTAGCAGAAATTCAGTATAAACTCGCCAAAACATATCAATCTTTAAAAAACTATTCGCAGGCAGAACAGGAATACTCGGTTCTTCAAAAAGATTTTCAGGAAATTATGCTGTTTCGAGGTATTTCTGAAATCGAAATGGAGACAATAGCTGTAGAAAGAGCGACAGGAAATAAAGAATTAACTAACGTAAGCCATCGAAGCATAAATCGCCTGAATGCAATAATTGAAAAATACAAAACCTTATCCCCTGTTACCGCGCGCGC
Source organism: Nitrospinota bacterium (assembly GCA_036011265.1). Lineage (GTDB taxonomy): Bacteria > Nitrospinota > Nitrospinia > CAJXCL01 > CAJXCL01 > CAJXCL01. The sequence continues at coordinate 7,015 of DASCNB010000141.1, forward strand.
GTACCTGGAGATGGGAAATATCTTCATAGGTCTTAAAGGTAATCTGAAAGCTCTTCAAAACTATCAGAGGGTCATTAAACAATTCCCTGGTGAAAAAGAGATTGCAGCTGAAGCGGCTTTTAATAAGAGCAGACTTTATCTTGATTTTAATAGCCGGGATAAGCTGATTCAGGCGTTTCTCTCAGTATTAAAAGAATACCCGGAACAGCTTTCCTGGGGAAATAAGGCGGCTGATGAGATTATCGGTCTTTTTGAAAATGAAGAAGAACCACTCAAAAAACGAATTAACAGTCTTCGACAGCTTGTAAAAAAGTATGAGGATATACCCATACTTCCCGCGAGAGCGCAAAACAAAATCGGCTTTCTATTCTATAGCGATACTGAAAATATGCGCTCGAAGAAAGAATATAATGAGACAGTTGATCGCTTCCCGAAAGAAAAGAATGAAACCGCTTCTGCCCTTTTTGCTTTAGCAAAAATCTATTTTGAAGAAGAAGAATATGAAAAGAGTTTAAAAATATTGCGGGAAATTGAGCAGAGCTCTGTTGACAGCATGGATATTTTTCGAAAGGCAAGAAAACAGTTTGTCAAAAGCTCCCTTGAAAAAGGGGAGAGGGAATTTAATGAAGGAGAGGTAGGGCTTGCCATTAAAACATACAGGAAGCTGTTAGATTACGACCGGTCAATTATTCAAGCCCATCGCGGTTTAATAAGAAGTTACGCGTCATTAAAAAAAATTGATAAGATAATCGAAGAGTACAAAAAAAGAGCTAAAGAGTCTCCTGATAATCCGGTTGAAAAATACAGCCTTGCGCTCGCTCTAACTTACCTGGCTACCCCTCCACTTGATGAATCAATTAAGTTAATCCAACATAGCATCAATCTTAACTCCCAAGTTTCTTATTTCCACCAAACCCTCGGCTGGCTTTATGAACAAAAGAGCATGGAAGATAAAAAAGGGGTTTATGCGGAACAGGCTTTAGAGGAGTACCAGGCGGCTCTTGCCCTGAACGACGAAAACGAGTATCCGGAAAATGAAGCAGCCCTGCTTTTAAATTACGGTAACGTAAGTTTTCATATTCAGAATTACGGTATCGCGTACAGGTATTACGGGATGAGTCACAGGCTGAGGCAGAAAAAGGATATCCCCTTTGAAAATTTAAAACAGGAATTACTCTATTATCAGCGTTTTGGTCAGGTCGCGTTTAAACAGGGAGAATATTCAAAAGCCGCGGATTATTTTCAAAAAGCGTTAAAGCAAGCGGAACAGGATAATGATCTTAACAGGCAGGCAGAGCTTAATGACAGGTTAGCGTTATGCTATCAGGAACAGGGGAGATACAAGAAAGCATATGATTATTTTTCCAGAGTTCTCAGTCTTAACAAAAAATTAAATAATGTAAAGAACATTTCTATTACATTAAGAGACATGGCTAATAACCTCTATTCCCTGGGAGAGTTGGAAACCGGGCCTGAAAAAACTGAAAATCTGGCAAAGGCTTTGAAATCTTATACGGAAAGTATTGACGCCCTTGAAAAATACGGCGCAAAGGAAGTAAAAAAACAGAGAAAAAGAGGAATATTCTCATTCGCGTTTGAAAAAAGCATTGGAACCGATGCAAGCACGGCTGCCAAAGGTTTTGACAAAATTGGAGAAGAAAAACTTATCTTTAACTACGTGGGAAAAATTTATAAAGACTTCCATGATTATGATAAAGCCATCACGTATTTTAAAAAGAAATTAAATTTAACTCCTTCCGGTTTGCCAGTAGAGGGGAATGTTCCGGTGTTAACGGAGAGAGCTGTTATTCTCAATCAAGTAGGCTCTTTACATTACAGAAAGGGAAACATAATCAAAAGCCTTGATTATTTTGAGAAGTCCCTTGACCTCAGCATGAAATTGAATAACATCCATGGCATTACTGTTAATTCCACTAATATAGCGAAAATTGAAGTGGAAAAATATATTAGCGGGTCTGATGCCATTACTATAGAAATCACTCAATCTGATATAACTCTTCTTAACAACGCGCTCGCTCATCTTGAGAAAGAAAAAACTATAAAAGAACCTCTTCAAATTATTTCATTGAAAAATTATCTGGCTATTTTGCATTTTTACCTTGCGGTGGATAGAAATAAAACTCTCACGCCTGTTGCATCGACACAGCCAGAGGCAGGCTCAGTTTTGACAAAGTTGTCCAACGTAAAACCTGAAAAAAAAGATGTTCTTTTAAAGAATTCTGTTCTAAACGGTCTGGCTATCATTTCGAGCGAAGCCGATAATTTTATAAAATCCCGTGATCTGCTTGTTTCAGCGTTGGCCCTGCTGGAGGAGCATGAACCTTCTTTCGAAGGTGACAGCTATTACAGAACAAAAGTAACTCTTAAGCATAACCTTGAATCGTTGTCTCAATATGCCTTTATAAATGGTGAGGAGAGAGAACAAGTCCGAAATCCGAAATCCGAAATCCGAACTTCCCTGGATGAATTAGCGGAAGAGCGAAATCTGTTAGATATTCAATGGAAAATAAAATTTATCAATGCGTTTTTTGCGGATAGAGAATCGGAAATTGTTAGCTTAAAAGAAGCGGTAGATCTGCTGGAAAATATTCCATTCGGGTTTTATGCCAATTCAAGCCGCCAGTCGATTGAATTAAAGCGCAACTTGTATGACAGGCTTGTCTTTCTGCTTATGCAGAATGACAAAATAGACGAAGCTCTAAAATATCTTGAAAGAAAAAAAGGAATGGTCCTTGCCTCTCAGCTTTCAGGAAAAAAACTTTCTTTTGAGGACGCGGATCGCAGTCAATATTTCAAGAATATGCTCAATGACGTCTCGGAATTGAAAAAAATATATATAAAACTTCAAAAGGCATCACCGGAATCACCGGAATTGAATGCAACTAAAAAAGATTTTAATGAAAAACTTCAGGCGCACAGAGACTCTCTGGAATCCTTAAACGAAGAAGATCAGGAACTCAGCTCACTTTTTAAACCAACCTCTCCTGATATTAAAAAAATTCAGGATATTCTGAATAAAAATGAAATAGTTCTTTTATACGATATAAACAATAACCACCTCCTCTCATGGTCCGTGACAAAACAATCATTCAATGGAAATAGTCGTCCTGTAAATGGAGAGCTTTCCCGGATTTTAAATGGGGGGAATATCGCCTCTGAAGAACATAACAATCAATTATCAGCATTACTGTTAAACGATAGCATCGGTAGTTTTAAACGAATTTATATTATCGCGGATGAGAGTCTTGAAAATATCAAATGGCCTTTATTGAAGAATAATGGAAAACAACTTCTGGATTCCATCCAGACGGTTCATTCTGTTTCACTGAGCCACCTCCTCTTTTCCTATGACAAACGAAACCTTTCAAGAGCGTCTTTCTTGTCTGTAAACAGTGATGAAAATTTCTTTAATGAATTGAAAGGAAACTTTAAGTCATCTCTTAATTTTTACGCGGAAGAAAAAATACATAATGCATTTATCAATGAATCAAAACATTTTGGTGGAGTTATTCATATTGATAAGGGAGTTGAATTAGCATCATCCGAACCGGCCAATTCTTTTATAAACCTTTCTGCCAGCGCCTCGGATTTTATCGGATTGGAAAGTTGGGAACTGTTTGGCTTGAGGCGGGAAGGAAACCTTGTTTCTATCAGTAATATAGAAGAAAGAAAAAAAGGCAAAGCTGTTCTATCTTCTTTGGATTTTCTTGCTCAATCATTTTCTTACGCCGGGTATCCTTCTGTGCTGGTTGAAAATGGAAGAGTTGAAGAAGCAGTACGTAAGAAGTTCTTAATAAAATTTTACAAATATTTTGCTGAAAAATCTATTTCCGAATCACTTCGATTGGCTCAAATGGAAATCCAGAAGGAAAATGCCGGTTCATCAAATCATTTCCCCGATTACCGCCTTTACGGCTACGGCGGTATGAACGATGAGGAGAAAAGCCGTTTTGCTGAATCGCGTTATGAGAAAAATAAAGAGGCAGGTGAAGCTTTCTTTAAAGAGGGAAAATGGATAGAAGCTTCCATAGAATTGGAAAAAGCTCTGTTTTTATTGGAAGCTGTTCGCAAAGAACAACATCATATTATTATCTATGAATACCTTTCCCGGGCAAATGCGAATATGAAGAAATTTAAGAAAGCCATTTTATATAAGAAGAAAATGATCAAACTCCTGGAAAACAAGAACGATTCCGAATTGCTTGCGGGAGCGCTAAATTCCCTTGGAGTGCTCTACTCAAAGGTTGAAGATTACTCTGCATCAGTAGAGCATTTAAGCAGGGCAATAAATTTTTACAAAGAAAATGAAATACTGGATAACCTGGCTGAAAGTTATACGGAACTGGGTAAGATTACAGAACAAAGCAGCGATTATCTGGAAGCGTTAAAGGCTTTTTCCACTTCCACGAAAATTCAGGATGATGTTGGGGAAACAGAAAACCAGGTAGATGAATTAAGAAGAATAGGGAGAATATATTATAAACGGCTCAATCAAAACAAAGCCGCAGAGGATTACTTTAAGAAAGCTTTGTTTTTTTTGAGAGCGGGATTGTTGGATATGCCGGTTCTAATAAAGGAAGCAGAAGATTCCAGCGTCAGGCAACTTTATGAAGAAGATGCGATCAAATTAAAGCATCAGGAAATTCAAACTTTACTTGATTTGGGTTTGGTCAGGGAAAGGACGGGGGATTTCAATGCCGCTATGGAATATTATGAAGAAGCGGGTTCATTAGCGAAGGATATTGATTACAAAGAAGCGTTTACACTTATTTCTCTATATAAAGCAAATTCCTACTGGTTTCAGGCTGATTACCAGAACGCTTTTAATAGTATAAGAAAAGCTATAAAAATAGCGGAAAAACAGCAAAATAAAGAACACCTGTTGCAGGCATACAATACAATGGGACTAATCTTTTGGACACTTAATGATCTCGAAAAGGCAAAAATTAACCTCAACAAAAGTTTGGGTTTAGCTGAAGAGATCAATTCAAAATTGGATATCGCCTCTGCATACAACAACCTTGGACTGATTTACAGGAAGGAAAAAAAATATAGGGAATCTATTGAACAGTTTGAAAAGGCGCTGGCCATTGATAATAAATTAAAGACCAAATGGGGCAGGGGATACGATCATCGGAATATTGGTATGAGTTATCTCCGTCTTGGTGGTTTAGAAAAAGCGGTTCTTAATATTGAGAAGGCAGTTAATCTGAGTAGCGAAATCGGCAACAGAATTAATGAAGCAAAGTCGATGTTGGAGATGGGAAATATTCATCTGGAAAAAGGGGAGGGGGAATATAAAAAGGCCATTCATTATTTTACAAATACACACAGCATGTCGAAAAATATTAACCTGCCGGAAGTTTCCTGGAGGGCTTTAAAAGGAAAAGGAAAATCATATTGGATGTTGGGGGACAATGAACAGGCTTTAAAGAATTACAAGGGGGCTGTGGAAATAGTTGAGAGCATGAGGGCTTCTATTAAGCTGGAGGAGTTTAGAAACGGTTTCATAGAAAATAAGCAGGATCTTTATAAGGAACTGATTCTTCTTCTGCTTGAAACGGGAGAAAAAGAAGCCGCCTTTAATTACTCAGAGCGCGCGAGGGCAAGGAGCTTTATCGATCTTTTGGGGAACCATAAACTTGCTCTTAAAAACGATGTAGGTCAACATTTATTTGATAAAATTAATGAAATAAAACAGCAAATTCATGAAACAAAGGAAACTCCGAGAGATGCGGAAGATGAAGATTTTGCAAAAAATAACGCAAAACTGTCATCCCTTCAAAACAACCTTCAAAATTTATTGATTGAATTAAAAGAAAAAGACCCGCAACTTTCCTCCTTTGTTACTGTTGATCCGATCAAAATAGATGAAGTATACGCGTTACTTGGACCGGGTGTGGCCCTCGTTGAATTTTTGATGACGAAAAAAGAAATTATTGCTTGGGTAGTTCATAAAGGTGAAGTTAACCTGGCCAGAATTCCGATTGAAGAGAAAAAAATTAACAGTTTGATAAAAAAATATCGTATGTCCATGCAGGAACTTATGCCAATGGATAAAATCTCAAGAGAGTTGTACGATATTTTAATAAAACCGGTTGAACCATTTCTAGATGGTGTCAGGCATGTTGGAATTATACCTAACGGAACTCTGCATTATTTATCCTTTGCGTCTTTAAAAAATGAAGAGGGATATTTTATAGAACAGCATCCTATATTTTATTCACCTTCTGCATCTGTTTTGAAATACACTTTTGCAAGAAGATCGGAAGAAAAAAACGTAAAAGTCCTGGCTGTCGGAAATCCTGATCTTGGGAACTTGAACTATGATCTTCCTTTATCGGAAATGGAGGTTAATTCCATAAAATGGAATTTTGCGGATATTGATGTTTTAACGGGCGGAGAGGCAACGGAAAGCTGGCTGATTAACAATATCGAAAATTATGGAATTATACATATTGCCTCACACGGTGAATTTGATGATATTAATCCGCTCTTTTCAGCATTAAAACTCAAGCGTGATATCACGGCAGACGGTAACCTGCAGGTGCAAGAGATCTTTCCGCTTAAAATTAAAGCTGATATGGTGACTTTGAGCGCTTGCCAAACAGGGCTCGGGCATATAAGCGGGGGAGACGAACTTATTGGCCTGAACCGTGCTTTTTTTTACGCGGGGACCCACGCTATCATATCTTCTTTATGGAGAATTGATGACGTTTCCACTGCGGTTTTGATAAAACATTTCTACAGGAATTATAAATCATACAACAAAGCTGAAGCGCTTCGTAAGGCCCAGTTACTAATTAAAAAGTTCTATCCCCATCCCTCCTACTGGTCCGGCTTAACCCTGACAGGAGATTATAGTTAGGACAGATCTATTTTTTTTGGAATAAAATCTTGACTTCTCATATTTCTTCGAGTGATAATTCCCTCTTGAGAACTTGTCCTGAGTTCATCGAAGGAGGGGTGTCGCTTTCAGCGATGGGGTGTGTAATCGGGGTCTGAAATTCCCCTCTAAATAAGAGGGGTGGCTCCATAGGAGACGGGGTGTGTTATCTTCTTGAAATTTATTTCTCATTTGGCACTTAGTGATTGAAATTTGCGGGTTTGTAGGGGGTAATAGATAGAAACTGTTTCCATCTATCAACAATGTTATGTTTCAAATTAACCAATACAGGAGAGAAAAATGAGCATCAATAAAATAACCGCAATGGTGGTTGTAGTGCTTTCACTACTTTCTACCAACTTAATCGCTAGAGATAGCAAAGTGAAAAATATCAAACCAAACATCATTGGGAAAATATATTTATTCGATTATGGAAGTTATGCCTATGACATAACGATAACCTCGGATAAATCTCTAAACTGGAAGCTAGTAAAGGGAAAGTTTGAAGGTCCAGATGAGGGTAACAACCCTTATTTATTAAGTAAAATAGAAGATGGCATTATTTACCTTTCTTGGAAAGAAGAAAGCGGAATGCAATTTTATAATGTAATGAATTTAATAACTGGGAAATTAACAACTCATGCTAATGCCGATGGTATGTTTGTAAACATGGGTACTGTATCATTAAAAAAGTAGAGTAAAAAACATAACCATTAATTCCACTTGACCCAAAACAGCGAGTCTCGTTTCTGTAAGTTTTTTTTGCTTTAAGGGTTTGTGGTTTTATTGTGTTTTATTTGCTTTTGTTTTGGTCAAGTGATTATCGTCGTTATATGTAATGAAAGTGAATTAGGAAAACAGATGTCAAAGGCTACAATAAACGAGAAATGCATTATCGGCTTACCTACATGCGGTTATGCCTTCAGCAGCAGCCGTATGGCATTCATTGCAGCACCATCAGATGACGAATTTCAACTTGAGATTGACATACTGACTAGCCTTCTTGAGGAAAAGGACTACGAGGCTTACGTAGCACTACGTAACATTAATCCAGGCAAATTTGCTTTTTGTACCAAAATATGTTCAAAAATAATAACCTCTCAATTTTGCATTGCCCTCCTTAATTCATCTGAACATCGGGATCATAAGGAGATAAAAATACCAAATCCAAATGTTCACATGGAATACGGATTGATGTTAGCATTTAAAAAACACATTCTTCCATTCCAACGTAAAGGTGATTCACTTGCGTTCAATATTCAGCCACTAGATACCCTATTATATACTAAATCAGATTTTCGGAAAATTGCAGACAACGCAATCGATTCTTCAATTTTGGCTACCGTTACAACATCACGGCCAACTCGTGCTATTGCATCAAGTGAATTGTTACTTCGATACTTAGCCGTCCGTGGATTACGTGTAACACAATTAAATAATGAAGATGCAAAAAAGCTTTATAGTCTGGGAAGCCCCATAGGCTATAATTTACTTGATGGTAAAGAAATTGTTTATTTTGGAATGTTTGATCTTGAATCAGCAAAGGAAATTGTTTTTCGCGTTAAGCTGTTAATACAAAATCTTCATCAAGCAGCTGAAATATACGAAAATATTACAAAAAAAACCATGTCAGCAGAGCAAATAATCCGTGCGGAGGAAATTATATCAAGAGTAAGGATTGAGGTATTAATATCAAATGAAATTGAGAAAGAAAAATTATCTAATAAAATTAAAGAGTTAACATCAACCTTTCGCTCTATCAAGTGGTCATTGTTAACATCAAATGACCTCGAATCTCGGGTTGCTCTTGAATATGACAAAATTGGTGAAATTTAAAAACTACATATAACCATCTATTCCACTGGACGCCCAAAAACGGGGCGCCAGTGAATAGTGTCGTTATAAAGCCTATCCACATTAGTGAGAAATATGACCATGTCAGATGAGTTGTTACAGGAAAAATATCTCAACTTGAGAGAGAAACTAGCTAGGAAACCAAAATTTAAAGAATTTCTCGACGAATATGAAATAAGCAAAAGAGTATTGGAAAGAGCTTTTGGACGAGATGCTTATTCTAAATTGCAAGAAGCATGTGGAGATACTGCAAATAAATTAGATCTTAAACGAATAACTAAAGATGTGATTTTCACGCAATATGGAGAATTGACAAGGGAGTTAGGCGAACTACCGGTAGCGGCAGATTGGAGTCGTAAGAGGTATAAGCCTTCTGATTCTGGCCTGTCAAAACCGCCACACAATATTCTATGGAGTGAAATGCCTCAAAACTTTATAGAGCACTTTGGTAGTGATCCCTCTTGGAAAGATGTTATAAAAATTATAAAAGCAGGCCTCCCTGATACAGACAGTACAAAACCAGATGCTAAAAATAAGGAATTTGATAAAGTTATAAATACAATTCAAAATTGGGTGCCAAAACGCAAAAGAAATAGTGAAGAAAGTTATAAGATAGAACTTAGAGAATATTTAGAAAACAATACGAAATATTCTGTTTCAGAGGAAACCGGAGAAAGCAATGTAGATTTAGTTGTAAACGATAAATATGCTATTGAGTTAAAGAAAAATCCATCATTGCCTGAGTACGATCGCTTATTTGGGCAAATCGCCAGGCACTTCAATAATTATAACTATGTAATTGCTTTAATATGTGATGTTACGAGTGATGATCGATATAGACAGTTTATTAGAAATATCGATGAAATTTATGGAAAGCTTAATCTCAATATATACGTACTAACCAAATAGAACTGAATATGCGTTATTTAAAAGGGCTTTATAACATGTTGCTACACCTAACCACGAGCAATGAGTCTCCGTTTCATTAGACTCACTGCTATCGTAGTTTTACGTATTATATTGTTTATTTTACTTTTGCTCGTGGTATGTGAGCAAGGGCGTTATGTGTGATTATTCATAGGATGCTGTACAATTCGCAAAAAATATTATAAATTAAGGTTGAGCATAGGAGAATATTATGACAAAGATTACTTTGAGCTTAGAAGATTCAAAAGTTAAGCAGTTACGAGATAAGGCAGAAAGTTATGGTCTTAAGCTTGAGCAGTTTGTCTCTGCATCTATAGAAGATCTAATTTCTCAACCAGAACCCGAATTCGATGCAGCATTCAAAAAAGTCCTATCAAAGAACAAGGAATTGTATAAGCGGCTAACGTAATGCGATATCTCTCTTTGGATGAAATCCTTGCTTTGCATCGAGAGATTATTTCTGCTTATGGAGGCTCAGTTGGAATTAGAGATATAGGAACTTTAGAATCTTCTATAAATCAACCCCGCGTTACATTTGATCAGAGAGATCTATATCCCGATATTGTATCTAAGGCTGCTGCATTATGTTTTTTTCTTGTTAATAATCATCCATTTTTAGATGGCAATAAAAGAGTTGCACATGCAGCTATGGAGATTTTCCTCATTCTCAACGGGCATGAAATAATTGCAGAAGTGGATGAACAGGAAAAAATTATGTTACGTCTTGCTTCAGGAGAAATGAGTCAATCTGATTTTACTATGTGGCTTAAGAACCACATAACCATCGCATCAAGACAGACGTGAAACAGCTTGTCGCCGTTTTGTGCCTGTCTTCAAACAAAGTTTACTCTAAAAACATGCACTCAGGCGGGTTTCATACTGCTTCTGCACGTCGTTATCCTGAAACATTAAAAACAAAGAGGTTTCCTATGGAAGGACTTGAATATATATATGAAATATGCGAAGCATTGCCACGAAGTGGCCCTGGGGACAATGAATATACCAGACGTGCATTTAACACTATCCCAAAACTCCAAACACCTCCATTTATTTTGGATATCGGGTGTGGTCAAGGGATGCAAACCATAGAATTAGCAAAAATTTCAAACGGGAAAATAACGGCCTTAGATAACTATCAACCATTTCTTGATTTATTGGTTGAACAGGCAAAAAAACAAAAAATAGAAGAAAAAATATTTCCTAAAAATATATCAATGCTAGACATGGATTTTGAGGAAGAAACTTTTGATATTATCTGGTCAGAAGGGGCATTGTATTTTATGGGTTTTCAAAACGGACTAAAACGATGCCATCAACTTTTGAAAACAAAAGGTTATTTAGCTGTGACAGAACTTGTATATATTACTCCAAATCCGCCTGCACCAGTCGTGGAATACTGTGGGAGTGAGTATCCAGATATTAAAAATATTGAGAAAAATATTGAAATAATAAGGAAAGAAGGATTCAGTTTAATCTCAAATTTCACATTACCTGAATCAGCATGGCTGGATAGCTATTATTTACCAATGGAAAAAGAAATGCCTCGACTGAATGAAAAATATGAAGGCAATGAAGTCGCATTAGCTATTTTAAAAGGATTCCAAAGTGAAGCAGATTTCTATAGGAAATATTCCAATTTTTATGGTTATGAATTTTTTATAATGAAAAAGAAATAGGATGACAATTGTATTAAGACGGATTGCTTACACGGCTGTGCTGTAATAGCAACCGCTTATGCATGCCGTTATGTTTTTTTGTAGTACAGTAAGATTTAATTATCAAGAGGGGACGCGATGAAAGATGAAACCGTTGCTGGTGTTAACTGGAGTTCCTGGACTATCGGCGCTGTTGCGCTGATCTGGAATGTTATGGGCGGCATAAATTTCTTCATGCAGATGAATGCAGACGTTCTCGCTTCAATGCCCGAGTCGCATCGTGCTATCGTCGAAGGCCGACCCGCATGGGCCACCGGAGGTTTTGCGATAGCCGTTTTCGGCGGAGCGCTTGGCTGCCTTCTGCTTCTGCTCAGGAAGTCGGCAGCGTGCTATTTGTTTATCGCGTCGCTACTTGGTGTGATTGTACAACTGATCCATACCCTTGGCATTGCCAATTCGACAACCGACTTTAGTCCCTTCGACATCGTGATGATAATTCTGATGCCTTTGGTAGTGGCAGCGTTTTTGATCTGGTATTCGAAGCAGGCCGAGAGCAAAGGTTGGATTAGCTAGGAACATCGGATGCCAGGTTAAAATGAACATATCGAAATTCTTGCCATCTGTATAGTGTGGCAATTACTGCTACCGTTTAAAGTCGAATTAGGTACTCCGATTGGAAAAATATCTTTGGATCTTTACAGATTATTATTGGTTGTGGTTGTCTGTTTTGTTTCTCTGCCTTGGGTGGGATTCTTATTTGAAAAGTAGCTGGCCTTCTGTTTGGGCTACGGTTTTGAAAAAAAAGAAATATGACCAAAAATATCAGGTGGGTGATGACGACGATTATCGAATTCCGATGGACGAAAAACCAGTCTCCTTTTTTTCCGGAAAGCCCAAGGAAACTTATATTAAATCTTCTGTTACGGTCAAGTATGAGTTTTTGCTAAAAAATAAAAAGTATCAAACGAAAAAAGTCTTCGAGAATGTGAAGAGTGAAAACTTTTTTGAACAGCTTTTCGCCGAAAAAGAAGTGCAACTGCCTGGTATCGGAGAAAAATTGAAAATCTATTATAATCCCAAAAATCCGAAGGACAATTTACTGGAAAGAACATCTTTTTTTGGAATGTCTTCCCTGTTTTTTCTCGGTTTTTTGTTCTTAGTTCTGGCCTACTTTTTTCAACTCTCTTGATGATCTGGACAGTTCTTTCGGATACAGAGAATGATATGGGGCAGATATTGATATTTGACAATAGACTAAGATTGGTTTTATCCTTTTTGTTTTCCACCCCTTAACCATGTCGTTTTTACAAAAAAAATAATAGAATGTTACAATGTGCCGTTGCAATAACAATTACAATAGTTCAGGCAGTTTTAGTAATCACAACAGAGAAATTTATTTTCGTAGATACTTCTTCGACGTTCGTCAGATTTCTTCAGTTTGTTGCCAGCAATAGTGTATGGACGTATCTCGAAATATTTGTAATTGGTGGCAATGTTTATATCGTCTCAAAAATAATAAAAAAGGAAACCCCAATGTGGCTAAAAACGACCACAGGAGTAATCATCGCTATAATAATATTAACGGAGGTGTTTTATTCGGCAGATTTATTACTTTCAAAGGGGTTAATTGATTAAAGGGAAAAAAATATCAAATCGTATTGAATATAGAGGTGGAATTCGGGTTGCTTCCTGGTGAGTGATTTCAGAAGAGGTAACTTTAATAGTTTCTATGATTTAGTATTAATGGATAATGGTTGACTGATAATAGGATCATTCTCCAATTATTTTTACGAGGACTCTTTTTTTTCGCCTGCCGTCAAATTCACCATAGAAAATCTGTTCCCATGTTCCGAAATCGAGTTTTCCGTCCGTAATAGCCACAACTACTTCTCTACCCATAATCTGACGTTTCATGTGTGCGTCGGCATTGTCCTCCGTTTCATTATGGAAGTACTGTGATACCGGCTCATGGGGTGCGAGCTTTTCAAGCCATGTATCATAGTCCTTGTGCAAACCTGATTCATCATCATTAATGAAGACAGAAGCTGTTATATGAATGGCATTCACCAGAACCATGCCTTCTTTAATACGGCTTTCTTTTAAACATTGTTCAATTTCCGGAGTGATATTTATAAAAGCGCGACGAGTTGGCACGTTGAACCATAATTCTTTTCGATAACTTTTCATAATTTATTTCCTATTTATAAAATGCGACCTCAATTTACATCAAATAAATTAATAATGTGCAATTATAACACATATAATTCCGTTCCAATGGACATTCAACCCCTTAAAATGTGACCATTCTGGCTAATTTCTCTCAAAATTCCCAAAAAAGCCTTCCATTTTGTGGTGAGATTGTCGAATTAGGGCAGTTTTTGAGGAATTTTAGGGTTCATACAGCTGAGGCCTAATCACCATAATCTTCCCTTAAAGGGCAATTAGAGGGGTGCCTATTGAAATTCCCATAGATAAATTAAGAGCCGGATTTTTTATTTGCTAATATTTTTAAAATATAGTAATATTACTCAATTGTTTTTAGCAGAGGTTTGAATTTTCAGTGCAGAAATATTCTGAAGTCTGGTTTTTTAACGCTCTGGCTAAATGGAATCACAACCGAGAGGAGGTGAAACCACGTGGCAGAGCGTGAAACAGGAACTGTAAAATGGTTTAACGGCAGTAAGGGTTACGGCTTTATTTCAAGAGATGAAGGTACTGATATTTTCGTCCATTTTAGCGCAATTGGTGGCGACGGATATCGGAGCTTAGAAGAAGGTCAAAAAGTAGAATTTCTCGTTGCGGAAGGAAAGAAAGGTCTGCAGGCAACGGATGTTACTGTTGTACAGGAATAAATGAGACGACTTTGAATCTGCTTAGAGAGTCCATTCCCTGTAGCTTTTCATAGTTTTATTAAGTTTTGCCCTGCTCAACCGGGGCTTTGTTGCTACTAGATTAAAGTATACAGACGATGTTTATTTATCAGCGTCTGAGAACTTATCACTCCTGCTTATCGGTTTTACGACGAGGAGTGTTTTTTTTGCATCTAATAAATTATGAAATTCTAGGAAGTGGGTGAAAAACTACTTTGGGCATAAAAGTATATGGAAATGATATAGAAAAAGCTCTCAGATCCTTGAAACGCCAGCTTGTAAAAGAAGGTCTTTTCAAAGAGATTAAGAAAAGAAGCTTTTATGAAAAACCTCATGAAAAAAAGAAGAGGAAACAGAGAGAGGCTAGGAAAACAAGGATGAAGGCTCTGAGATTCGGGTAATCTAAATTTTTCTTAAAAGGGAAAACTACGCGATTACTCGAATTCTAATCATATGTCTACAAAAAAAGACGCTTAATCCGTCAAATTTTAGGCGTTCCTGAGAAAAAAATTCCCCCTATCTAACCACCGGGCACAATATCTTTGTGCCTTGTAACTGTCTAATTATTAATGCTATTTCCCCTGTTCCTACCCGGCAAAAAAACCGACTATCCTTCCTTCATTCCACTGGCACATATTATGCAAGTTTAGTGTTAATAAAGGAGGTGGTTATTGTGACCACGTCAATAAAACATAAAAAAGTAGTTGGTTTAGTTTTACTGATTACTGCTTTAACGCTGTTTTGTCCTTCATCAGTTGTTGCTTCAGAAAAACCGCAGCGTGTTTTTGAAGTTTGCGGATGCCGGTTTCCGGCGGAAGTCGGGGCATTTAAAAACTTGGAAGTAGTCAGCGCCCGGTACACACTGCTTAAATATCTTCCTTTAAACGCTACGATGGTACGCGAAATCTTTGCGGAAAAAAACGGGGAAACATTCAGGATTATTTCTCTCGTGGACTCTACTGAAACGAACTCTGTAGGTAAAGTAGGGCCGATTATTGAAATTCTAAAATGGAACGGTTCCTATTGGCCCGCTCAAGTCATATATCAGCTTAATTATGATCAAGTTTACTTAGCCGTGGCGCAGTTGCATGAAGAATGAAAGAACTACAAGAATAGCAAACTATTAGTTCTTTCATTTAACCACGAAGCCACGCTCAGCAGGGCGAAGCGCATAAATTTTTCCATTCTTTTCTAATTCCAAACCGTAAATCATGCTGTGTTATAATGTCTTAAAATATGAAACACAATTTTTTCAAAAAAGAGACGGATTTTGTAGAAAAGTCATTAAGAGAAGGGAAAAAAAATTTTTCACTGAAAGGGCTTTATGGTTCCGCAAAAGCCCTTTTTCTGATACAGCTTAAAGAGAACTGCGATAGACCGGTCCTGGTTATTACGCGAGATCAAACAGGAGCAGAGGAATTGCTCCATGATCTTTCTTTTTTTTCCAAATGGAGTGCCTGTCAGAACTCCCCCTTTTTATTTTTCCCCTCATGGGATTTATTACCTTATGAATATCTTTCTCCGCAAAAAGAAATTGTCGGAGAAAGGATGAAAACCCTTCTGGAATTGTCTCAGCGAAAATCCTCCCTTGTGGTTACTTCTCTTGAGCCGTGCTTGCAGCTTTTAATTCCACAGGAAGAACTAAAAAGAAGTATTTTAAAATTTGATCTTAAAGATATTATTGATCTGGAAATAGTGAGGAATTGTCTCGTGTCCAGCGGGTACGAGCATGTAGAAATAGTGGAAGACAGGGGTGAGTTTTCTGTCCGCGGCGGTATTATCGATCTCTTTCCATCTAATCACTCCGATCCGTTTAGAATTGAACTCTTTGGCGATGAAATTGAATCTCTCCGCCGGTTTGATGTGGACTCCCAGGTTTCTGTAGAGAGCGTCCATAGTTTGATCGTAATGCCAGTTATTGAACAGATACTAAACAAAGAACTTTTTTCAAAAGGAATTCAAAAAATTAATGCAGAAGCGGAGTCTTCAAAGTTCCCACAAAAAATAATTCACGAAACTATCAATCGACTGGAAAACATTTACCCCTTCTCAGGAGTGGAACTATTGAATCCTTATTTTTATTCCAACATGGATTCTTTGTTTGATTATCTGGATAAAGATTATCTGATTGTCTTGGATGAACCTGAATTGATTGAAAATAAGAGGCGCAAGTTTGAGGAGTTGGTTTATGAGGAATACGATAAAGCAATCGCTCGCGGAGAATTTATCCCTTCACCCGAAAAAATCTTTCTTAATAAAGAGCAATTCTATACGCAGATTAATAAAAGAAACAGATTGGAAATGCAGTCATTATCAATTTCGGAAAATACTAATGAAACAGAAAGCACGGCCTCATCAAAACAGATTCCTTCTTTCAAAGATAGAATAAAAGATTTTATCGAACAGATTAAATCATGGCAGAAAGAAGGAAACAGGGTTGTTATAACGGTTTCTTCAGAAAGCAAGGCAACGAGGTTTAAAGAACTATTACTCGGGTACGATCTGGTTTTGGAAGTGGTCGTGGGTGATTTATCAAATGGAATTAACTTGACTGAATCTAAAACCATTTTTGTTTCGGAACATGAAGTCTTTGGACAGCAACAGAAAAAGAAATATAAACTGACAACCGGTAAGCAGATTTTCTATAGAGGTCTTAAAGACCTTAAAGAAGGTGATTTTGTGGTGCATATAGATTATGGAATAGGATTGTACCAGGGCGAAAAAGATTTAGAAATAGAAGGAGGGGCAGGTGAATTTCTGGAACTATTATACGCGGATGATGAAAAACTGTATCTCCCTGTGGAAAATCTGAACCTTATCCAGAAATATTCAGGGGCAGGGCAGGAAAATCTGTCTCTCGATAAAATAAGTGGTGTTAAATGGAAAAAACAAAAAGAAAAAGTTAAAAAATCTATTAAAGAAATGGCGGAAGATTTGCTTAAGCTCTATGCCGCGAGAGAAATTGTAGAAGGCCATGCCTATCAGGAAGATAGTGATTTGCACAGGCAGTTTGCCGATGCTTTTGAATTTGTTGAGACCGTAGATCAGCTAAAAGCGGTAGAAGAAGTATCAGCCGACATGGAGAAAGAAAAACCAATGGATAGATTGATTTGCGGGGATGTGGGTTATGGCAAAACAGAAGTAGCTATGAGGGCAGCCCTGAAGGCAGCGTCAGATTCCAAGCAGGTGGCGTTTCTGGTCCCTACAACAATATTAGCCCAGCAGCACTTCAATACTTTTAATAAACGTTTTGAGGGTTACCCTGTAAAGATCGATATGTTAAACAGGTTTCGCCCTCCTAAAACACAAAAAGAAATTATAAAAAAAGTGGAGTCAGGGGAAGTGGATATTCTTATTGGAACTCACCGCATCCTGCAAAAAGATATTAAGTTTAAAGACCTGGGGCTGATTGTTATTGATGAAGAGCAGAGATTCGGTGTCAAACATAAGGAAAAACTAAAAAAATTACGAAAAAAAGTTGATATCCTGACGTTAACGGCGACACCCATACCAAGGACTCTTCATTTTTCGTTAATGGGTGTCCGTGATTTAAGTGTTATTGAAACGCCGCCAAAGGACCGCCTCGCAATTAAAACTTATATCCATAAGTTTAACGAAGCGGCTATTTGTCAGGCAATCAAAAAGGAAGTGGAGAGGGGAGGACAAGTATTCTTTGTTCATAACTGGGTGGCTACCATCGGTTCTATGGCAGACTATATTAAACGAATTGTTCCGGGAATAAATGTGGATTTTGCTCATGGACAGATGCGCGAACATAATCTTGAAAAAGTTATGATGAAATTTATTAATAAGGAAATTGATGTTCTGATTTGTACTACTATTATTGAAGCGGGTCTCGATATACCTTCCGCAAATACGATTATTATTAACCGGGCAGACAGGTTTGGATTAGCGCAATTATATCAGCTCAGGGGAAGAGTAGGGCGGGACTGTCATCAGGCCTACGCTTATCTCCTGGTGCCTGATGATATACTCCTATCAGACTTAACTCGTAGACGTTTGAGAGCCATTGAAGAACTGAGCGATTTAGGTTCTGGTTTTCAGTTAGCGTCAAGGGATATGGAAATAAGAGGATCGGGAAATTACCTCGGACACCAGCAGTCAGGGCATATCTCCGCAGTTGGTTTTGACCTGTATTGCAAATTAATGGAAGAGACTGTCAGAGAGATTAAAGGAGAAATACCGGAGCAAGACTTTGAACCGGAAATCAATCTCCATATTAAAGGGTTTATTCCAAAAGATTATATTCCGAATCTCAATCAGCGGCTTGAGTTTTACCGCAGGCTTTATATGACTTACGATCAGGAAAATACAGGTAAAATTTTGAATGAGTTGGAGGACAGGTACGGACCGCCGCCGGAACCTTTGAAAAAATTGATCGCTGTATTGGAAATAAAGTTCCTGTGTCATCAATTAAAAATAAACGATATATCCCTTACGAATGGAAAAGTGAAAATAAAAGTTATGAACGAAACTCCCATTTCAATTGAGAGCGTTATGAGTTCCATAGAAAAAGGAACTCATAGAATATCATTTTTGAATGATAACAGTTTTCAAATGGAAATTGCAGGTAAGAACTGGAACGAAATATGTGTTGAAATAAAGAGGAACTTGAAACAGCTCTCTGTTTCTGACCAAAATCAATTTGCATAAGTTGCGTTTTTTATAAATAAAACAATATACGAAATACGAACTGCGGTTATTTAAACCACGAAACACACGAAGAAAAAATTGCTCCTGTCCCCCGACCCCTGATCCCTTTTCTTTTGCAGAGACTTATCGTAAGCCAATTAACTTTTTCATTCGATTTTCATTTATCCGTGTTTACGAAAAGAAATAATAGTGTTAACATGCACTCGCTGTTTACCGAAAATTATTTAGATTCTGCTCATTAAGCAGAGAAGATTGTAGCTTTACAAAGGAGGTGAAAGTGATGACTCTCTGTCCTGTAGCATTGGCAGTTGGTTGCGAAAAATGCCTGCTGTTTAAAGCTTGTCCGCTAAAAACCATTTTGGGCAACCAGAAGCAAGAAAAAGAACCGGATAATAAGGAAAAATAGACTCTAAACTGAGACTTTTATATACTATAAAATTTCCGCTTTCCTGCCGGCTGTTCGAGGTTACAACCAGTCAAAATCCTGCGCTATAGTGTTGTAGTCATGCCAATTCTGGGCCTGATTCTTTTGCAACATGAAGTCGTCGTCCGATCCCGTGATGAGAGCATGGCCTTTGTTAATGAACGATTCCACGGAGGGAAAGCGAAGCAGGAACATGACGACGCCGGTGCGTGCAAGGTCCATGATATTTTTATCTTCTGTTACCTGTTTAAGAATCTCCTCGGCGTTTTTGGGGGTGATGGACTGGGACAGTTGAGAGGTTTTTTCTTCCAGTTCCGGGTGTTCATCACAAATTTTAGCGGTGGTGAGTTGCATATCGAGGATTTTTTGAAAATCCGCCTCGTCATACTCCCTTTCCATTCGCTTTATGTTCCACACGGACCCATCGGATTTCCGTTCGTTCGGCTGGTCTTTACGCTCAGCCGTTTCACTGAATGCCACATTTGCTTCGTCCAACAGGATTTTGGCCTTGACGTCTGGCTTGGTTTCGGCAGTTGCCATGTTCTAAAAATTCCTTCCTCTAAAAACAGCGGTTTTTTTATTAAAAAGCTTCTTTCAATAAGTTAGTTATAATTTTATTTTATGATGAAATTGTTAAATAAAACAATGAAAAAGATTAAAAAACAGTAATGACGTCTCTAGCTCCCGGGTTTGATATTTTTGAGTACTGACTCATTGCTCTACCACTCTCCCCTGACACATGTCCCGCGACCGCTGATGACTGACCCCTGCCCTCTGATCTACAGTGTGTCTAAAGTCAGGGTATCCGAAAATAATGCGAAATATAATCAAGTTAGTAGTAACCCATTAGAATGGGTTGAATCTTAAATTTTTTTCACGTGAAAGCCGATTCTCATCGGCTACTACAAACTGAAAAGCATATTTTCTGGCAGCCTGCGGGGTGTGAAATACTGCCCTCCGACCTTTCTCCCCTTTTGTCGACAGACTTATTTTAATACCAATCCGGGCAAAAAATACTTAAAAGGTATCAGCATAGATACTTTTTTCTGGTACTTCCGATAGCTTTCTCCATATTCGTAAAAAAGTTTTTGTTCCTCCAGTAGAGTTCCTATAATAAGATAGAGAGTGAGGATTATATTTGTGATTAAAACGGATAGGTCAAATTCTCTTGACCAAATAAGCAAAATTGCGGCAAGATACCAGGGATGTCGTGTCACACTCAAAATGCCATCTGTTTTTAACTCCCCACCTTTTGTAATAACACTATGAGATCTTCCTGTCCAAATTTGGCGAATACCCAAAAATTGAAAAATATCGTAATGCTTTGCTCCTGCGATAAACAAAAAAATGGATATAGCCAGAAGAAGTATTTGTAATATTAATAAATATCCTTCCCATTGAAAAATTAAACTTCCCTCTATCGAGTCTCCAAAAGAAATAACAGGAATTATTGTTACGATGGCAAC
>DASCNB010000142.1:0-3139 GCA_036011265.1 Nitrospinota bacterium
TTTTTTGGTCTCTTCTTATCGGGACTAATACATCCTCTTTTTTTTATTATCTTACTTCCCATATCCGTTCATATCATTGTTGGTATTTTTTTTGACAAAAGAGACTTAATAATTAAACGAATGGGATATTCCCTTGTGGGCCAGAACATCTTCTTTCTTATAATTCTAATCTATCTTTATCGGATATATTGAAAAGTATGTGCTAAAATATCATTTAAAACGAAATGATAAAAAAAGATTTATGATTTTAAAATCCTTAATAAAATGTCCTGAATGTGATTTTGAGAAGGAAGAAACAATGCCTGTTGATTCTTGTCTGTTTTTCTATGAATGCACAAACTGCAAAATAATGCTTAAACCAATGAAAGAAGACTGTTGTGTATTTTGCTCTTATGGTGATACAAAATGCCCGCCAATACAAGAAGAGTGTTGCAAGTAAACAGTAATATGTTTCCTAATATTTTTTTCTTAATAATTTTAATAATGGTGATTTAATGAGTTTATTAGTTGTTGGTTCTGTGGCATTAGATTCTGTTAAGACCCCTTTTGGAGAAGCGGATGAGGTTCTCGGAGGTTCTGCCACATATTTTTCTGTTTCCGCAAGCTATTTTACTGATGTCAATCTGGTGGCTGTGGTTGGCAACGACTTCCCAGAAGAACACATCAATTTATTAAAGTCTCATTCCATTAATGTTGATGGTCTGGAACAGAGGCAGGGAGAAACTTTTCGGTGGAAAGGAAGATATGATTTTGACCTTAATGAGGCTCACACTTTAGACACACAGTTAAATGTTTTCGCTGATTTCAATCCTGAAATTCCTGACAGTTATAAGGATTGTAAATATGTTTTTTTGGCCAACATCGATCCTGACCTTCAGATAAAAGTCCTGGATCAAATTAAAAACCCGAAACTGATTGTTTGCGATACCATGAATTACTGGATTGAAGGGAAATTGAACAGTCTAAAGAAACTTTTGCCCAGAATTCATATTCTTGTTATCAACGATGGAGAAACGCGGGAACTTGGCAACGATCCGAATGTAGTTAAGGCAGCTCAGAAAATATTAAGCTGGGGTCCTGAATGTTTGATTGTAAAAAGAGGTGAATATGGATCCCTGATGTTTTCAAATTCATCAATTTTTTCCGCTCCCGCATATCCTCTGGAATTTGTTTACGATCCTACCGGAGCCGGTGATACTTTCGCGGGAGGGTTTATGGGATATATTGCCAGAGCAGATAACGTATCAGATGAAACCAGAAGGCAGGCTATTGTATTCGGCAGCACCATGGCTTCTTTTAATGTGGAAAAATTTAGCCTCGAAAGATTGCAATCATTGACGTGGAACGAGATAGAAGAGAGATTTAAGTTTTTTAAAGGGATCACTCACTTTGAAGATCTGAAATGAGGGTAATTAGCGGCAATGCAAAAGGGCGGAAACTCGTCTCCTTTAAGGGTTCGGATATTCGGCCCACTTCAGATCGAGCAAGAGAATCCCTTTTTAATATTTTAAAAGAAAAAATTGCCTGTTCTTCTTTTCTTGATTTGTTTGCCGGTTCAGGCGCAATAGGTATTGAAGCTTTAAGCCGTGGCGCAGAAAACATGGTTTTTGTAGAAAACCGTGTCACATCAATTGCACTTATAAAAAAAAACCTGGAGAAATGCGGTTTTTCCAAAAGTCTCGGCCGGCATATTAAAATAATTCATAAAGACGTCTTAATATATCTAAAAACCGCTAAAAAAAAATTTGATATTATTTTTATTGATCCACCTTATCAAACAAGTCTTGCCGAAAAATCCCTGCTCTCTTTGAGTAAGAAAAATTTGTTAAAACCTGACGGGATAATTATTCTTGAACAATATTTTAAAAGAGCAACGGATCAAGAAATTAGTGGTCTGCAATGTGTTAAAAGAAAAAAAGTAGGTGATGCTTTCTTTTCTTTTTTTAATAAAACTAAAGATGAATAAAAGATGCAGAAAATTACTCTCAACATAGAAAATGTCCTCCCTTTTTTAAAAGCTAGGAAACCTTTTAATCTCCAAAAAGAGATCTCAAGGATTCACGAGAGAATGGAGCAGGAGAAAGAGCCGGGAAGCGAATTCCTTGGCTGGCGCCGTCTTCCATCACAAATGTCCCGGCATCATCTGAAGAAAATAAATGAGACTGCTAAATTCGTTCAGGATCAGACCGATGTTTTTATAAGCATTGGTATTGGAGGGTCCTACCTAGGAGCGAAGGCCGCAGTAGAATTTGTAAACCATTCTTTTTTCAACCAACTTTCAGCAAAGGGAAAAAAAGCTCCTGAGATTTACTTTGCCGGACAGAACATAAGTTCAGATTATCTGGCAGACTTAATTGACATACTGAAAGGCAAAAGGATATGCCTCAATGTCATTTCAAAATCCGGCACCACTACTGAATCTGCAATCGCTTTCAGGTTATTGAAAGAGGTTTTAGAGAAGAGACATGGAAAAAGAGAAGCGCGTAAAAGAATAATTGTAACGACCGATCAAAAAAAAGGAGCGTTAAAAAAACTTGCTGCTAAGGAAGGTTACACATCATTCATCATACCTGACGATGTAGGAGGCAGGTTTTCTGTGCTGACCCCTGTTGGACTGCTTCCGATGGCTGTTTCCGGAATTAATATTGTCGACTTGATTAAAGGGGCTAAGAGGTATGAAGAAATTGCTTTCAACCCGGATATGAAATCCAATCCAGCTTATCTTTATGCCGTAACCCGAAATCTTTTATACAGAAAAAGAAAAACGACTGAAATACTCAGTTCTTTTCATCCGTCCCTGCATTACTTTTCGGAATGGTGGAAACAATTAGCAGGAGAAAGTGAGGGGAAAAACCATAAAGGGATTTATCCCTCAATAGCAGACTTCACCACCGATCTTCACTCCATGGGACAATGGATACAGGAGGGAAAGAGGAACATCTTTGAGACCTTTTTGCTAATACAACAATCTAACAGGAGCCTGAGTATCCCCCGCCTTAAAAATGATGATGACGGTTTGAATTATATAGCAGGTAGATCCCTTGAGTATGTAAATGATAAAGCTTACAGGGGGACAGCCCTTGCCCATAAAAAAGGAGAAGTCCCTAATATGGCTATTACTATCCCGGACAGGTCTCCA
>DASCNB010000143.1:0-1918 GCA_036011265.1 Nitrospinota bacterium
CAGACAAAAATGGGAAAGTTGATTATGTGGTGTTCTATCGACAGTCCCCGCATGATTATGGTTATAGTACTCCCTCTACAACGCCTGAGGAGATGAAAAAAAGATTCCCAAAGAATGTCGTGATTTCAAGTAAAGTAGACGTAGTTCTTAAGGAGAACACTGACTATATTCCAAGCCCGGCCGTCGGACTTGTTGAATCTCGCGATGAATATGGGAAAACAAGGTACGAACACTACCTTCTAAATAAGCATCCCTTTTACTATGTCCTGGATCGTGATGAAGATGGTCGCCATGATATCATCTTGAAAGATAGAGAGGAAGATGGAGTTAATGGAAATGAAACCATTGACTTCTGCTTTAAAGAAGGGGAGGAGGGTAAATATGTGATTGAGGATGATTTCGATAAATCACATAAGATTAAATGGAAAAGTTTGGACCAGGCTGTAATAGACGGTGCTAAATCAATTGACGATAAATGAGAATTACTTATATCTCCATTTTTTTTCATCCGTTTTTATAATTTTAATCCGCAATGTTAACTGTTAAATAAATAATTAAATCCTTTCCACTTTTTTTGTGGTAGGTTTTTTGCTCTGCATTCTTATTCTTTAGACTTCCTGCAAGTGACTTTCTCCCTTTTTTTTAAGGCTTAACGCCTGTTAATCCTAATAAGGATTTAGTTTTTTCCAAGCAAATCTTTTGCAACCAAATGGGTAAGTTCTATATAATTTTATGAGGTATGATTTAATCTATACGGAGGTAGCAAATGGAAAATCTAAAAGTCTTATTAATAATTTTGATAGTTTTAGTATTAGGCGGTCCAGTATTGAGCTTTGCTGAAGTAAAAAAAGAATTCTATCCGAGCGGTAAATTAAAATCAGAGCAAAACTACATAAACGGTAAGCTGGAAGGAATCGGAAAAGGATATTATGAAAGCGGCAAGTTGCAATGGGAGGAAAATTACAAGAACGGCAAAATCGAAGGAATTGCAAACGGATATTTTGAAAGTGGGAAGTTACAAGCAGAAGTAAACTTCAAAAACGGTAAAAAGCACGGAACTTTAACTCTATATTCTGAAAGCGGAGAAATACAGTATGTTGAGACTTATAAAAACGGAGAGATGATAAACAGGAAAGTTTATGACGAATCCGAGAAATTGGAAATTAATTATAATGTCTCTCCTCTATCATCTGTCTTAAAAATCATTACTTCATTCATCTCCCTACCGAAAAATATGCTTTTTTTGCTATAAAAGCTGTTCTAATAGTATTTTCCCTTGACCCCTTCCCCTCCGACCCTGAATATGCTATGATTGAGTATTACTCAGAGCAATATTAACTATGGATATTTCTTTATGATCAAGCGGTTTCTATTATATTTTATTTCTATCTCTGCACTGCCTGGTCTTGTTTTTTGGTTATTTTATCAATCGGATATCAAGTCTCATGAGCATTTATTTGAGCATCAAGAAACCACGCATGTTGATTTACAATCCAAAACCATTACCTCCTATCTTCAAAAAATAGAGTCCGACCTCACTATGATTTCATCATTGCTAGAATTCCGCCAGTTAGCCGAGAGTCATAAAGATTACTCCTCAAAGGAGTTAGAAGATGATTTCTTGTCAATCTCTTTAAGGAAAGGGATATACGATCAGATTCGCTTTATAGGCAAAACCGGCCAGGAAATTTTAAGAATTAACTACAATAAGGGGAAGCCCATAGTTGTCCCTAAAGACCAACTCCAAAACAAAATCGGCCGATATTACTTTAAGAAAACCATGAATCTTAATAAAGAGAAAGTGTACGTATCGCCCCTGGATCTTAATTTTGAAAAGGGGGAAGTTGAAAAACCTTTTAAACCAGTGATTCGTTTTGGATCTCCAATTTTTAACTCACAAAACGAAAAAAAAGGTGTT
>DASCNB010000144.1:0-22069 GCA_036011265.1 Nitrospinota bacterium
TGGAAATGGGAAAAACTGTCAGAGTTAATGAGGAAAAAATCGATATGTTTCTGAATGGTGTAGGGGAGTTAATCACCATTGGTGAAGTTTTCAACTACATTGAAAAAAAAATGGACACAATGCCTGAAATCGATCCAAACCTTAAAAAGGAATACAAATCAGCAAATTTGGTGTATGGGGAACAGATTTTCACTCTCCATGAATCTCTCATCGAATTGAGACGCGTTGAGATAAAACAGGTTCTGGGCAATACACCACGGTTGGTACGAGACCTGGCGAAATCAATTGGCAAAGAAGTTTCCTTAATTATTAAGGGCGATGATAGTTATCTTGACAAAAGCCTGATAACCGACCTTGACGCTATGATATTGCATACTGTAAGAAATGCGGTCGACCATGGAATAGAAACTGTAGAAGAGAGAAAGAAGCTTGGCAAGCTAAGCAGGGGAGAGATACGAATAGAAGCAAGCAACGACGACAAATTTTTACATGTTCATATTAAAGATGATGGCAGGGGTATTGATGCAGAAAAGATCCGGGAAGTAGCAAAAGCTAAAGGCATTTTCAGTGAAGAGAAAATTAGTGCTATGTCCGAACAGGAAATAATTAATATGATATTTATTTCAGGAATGACAACAACAAAAAAAGTGAGTGAAGTTTCAGGCCGAGGTGTTGGAATGGACATTGTCCTTTCTGGTATAGAAAAACGAGGAGGATCCGTTAATATCACTACTGAAATAAATAAAGGAACTTCAATCCATCTCCAGATTCCCCTATCTGTTACATTAGGGGTCATCAATGGTTTAGTCGTAAAAATTACAGGGAATTATTTTGTAGTACCAATTGAATATATATTAGAGACCTTTAAACCAGACAAAATCCAGGTCGTAACCCTTAAGAATAAGGGTGAAGCCATTAATGTTAGGAATAAACTGTTCCCTATGATTCGTTTGGAAAAAATGTTCAATTTCATAAGCAATAACACAGAAAATAATAATAGACTTTGCATTCTCATTAAAAATAAAGATAAAGAAGCTGCTATTTGGGTAGACGAGCTATCGGACCAACAGCAGGTGGTACTTAAAAAACTGGATGGTCTACCAATAGCACAAAGCATTATGGGCGGCGCCATTATGGGCGACGGGAGAGTTGGATTAGTGCTAAACGTGGAAGGTCTTTTAGATAATTACTTCAAAAAGTAATTTTTCTTTTAATCATCCTAAAATCTTTCATTTCCCTGACAATTCAATCTCCTTTATTTTTTCAAAAAAATATTGGATCCTCAATATTCAGAAAATCTTTCTAATTTAATCCTTGTATGCTTTATAATGTTGCAAAAAAATTATGCGTTTGTTCTTTACTGTCCTAGTATTCAATAGCATTAATTTTTCTTAACCTTAATTATTTAAATAAATGAAGATTGTGCGATATCATAGAGAATCTTCTTTCTCATGATTGATATAAAATAATATGGGTAATATCTTTTATTTTTGTCCGGATTTTTCTCCACCTTCCGGAGGAACCAAACGCCTTTACAGACACGTATTCCACCTCAACCGATTGGGATTCAAGGCTTTTATTGTTCACTATAAAAAAGGATTTGTTTTAAGCTGGCACGGCTGTAAAGTTCCCGTCAAGTGGCTGGAAGATAATTTATTATTTTCAGTGGATGATACACTGATTTTCCCCGAAGGGTTGCCGTCTTTAATGAAACAGACCCAGCACCTTAATTGTAATCGTATTGCCATAGCTCTTAACTGGGCTTACATCTTTAATTCACTCCCTAAAGGGGGAAACTGGAAAGATTATGGCATTACCCGGGCAATTACTCCGTCCCCTATTATCAAGGATTTTCTTGAGTTGAGCATGGGGGTAGATGTGACATTGATCGATAACTACATTGATACCTCCAAATTTGCATATAAGCCGGAGAAGAAAAAAAATAAAATAGTCTACCTGACTAGAAAAGATTCTTCAGGAGATATTCTTAGTTTTATTTTTAAAAGAAAGGAAGGAGTTTTTAAAAAATGGGAGTGGATGCCTCTTGATGACTTGAGCGAAGACAACTATGCTGAGCAATTAAGTGAATCAAGGATTTTTTTAGCTACCTCTTCAAGGGAGGGGATGCCCACTTCTGCTTTAGAGGCCATGGCGTCAGGATGTGTTGTGCTTGGCTATTCAGGTATAGGCGGAAATGACTATATGCGTGGTAAAGGAGATAAACAGAATTGTTCTTTGATCGAAAATGGAAATCTACCTGAATTAGCAAAAACCCTGGAAGAAGGTCTTCTCGGATGGAATCAAAATAAGCATCGTAATGAATTAATTATCAAGAATGCCCTTAAAACTGCAAAACAGTTCCAGAGTTTTGACAAAGAGGGCAGGTGCCTGAAAAACTATTTTGAAAGTCTCACAATCAAGCAAAATAATTCTTAAGCAATGAGAGTATTTCTTTAATTCGGTGCTCGTAAGTGTGCTGTTCTAATATTATTTTGCATCCTTTTTTCGCTATTGCTTCTTGCTTTTCCGGATAATTAAGATAGTGCTCAACTTTTTTTCTTAGTTCCTTGTACGTTTCAAAAGTTTCAACACTTTCTCCGGGCGTAAGAAATCGTTGGACAGCAAAGCTGCGGTCGGTAAGAAGAAATGAACCACAGGCACAAACGTCAAATAACCGCTGATTGACTGAGTTTTTAAGCTGGACATTTGATATATTAAGATTAACCTCTGTGGAACGGTATATTTCAGGAAGCTTCTTATGATAGTTTACCTCCGAATGAAAATGAAAAGAAGGAGGAAGCAGCTCTTTCCACCCATTATCCCCAAAAACATGCGGTTTAAGTTCTTCAAGGGCCATCAGTGCCCCGACCCTTCGCTCTTGTGTCCACTTTGAGTTAACAGCAACCTCAAGGGAAGAGAGATATCTATCCGGAATATTTTTTTCTCCTATCTCTTTTTTTATTAAATCAATTGTTTCAGAATCCCCTCTATATTCCTCTTTGAAGCAGGGAGAAGGCGGGTTTACTGCATCTTTTTGAGTCAATTTGTTGTAAATCTTCATCAAATAGCCTTCATTGTTTATTTCTTTTAGCCGTGCCTCAATTATATTGTTTAATGAATTTCCCACAAACGCTACAGGATATTTTTTTTGAATTGAATGAGAGGAAGGATAAAAAATAGTTGAGTCTGCAGCGTAAGGTAGATATTCTACATTTGGAAAACCAAGCTCTTTCATCTGATCGATATAGTAATCGTCCCATGATAGATAAAGCCCGTATTGAGAGGCGTTTTTATTATTCCGCATGAGCAGCGGAAGAGGATTGTCGACATACCAGCAAACAAATGGAATCTCACAATGCGTTAATATTTCAGCAAGTTTCCCCTCCACATCAAATCCCCACTGATTTACACTTATAATAAAATCGGGTTTGAAATCAGCTAAAACCTCCATGAGGTTTCGTATGAACTCAGCCTGACCCTCTTTTTTATTTGAGTCAAGTTTCAAAGATCTGAAAGTAAGTCCAAGATGAGTAAAAGTATTTTTTAATTCTATCTCTATAAAAAAACCGGTCTCAAAAAATAGGGCTTTAGGATGCTCTGATTTGAATTTTAAATAATTAAGTTCCCTTTTAAGTTTAGGCAGCGTAATTTGTTCCAGGTAGGATTTGGCTTCGTTTAACTCCGAAAAAAGCTGAAGAGATGGCTGGTGTGTAAAAAAAACTGTTTTAAAATCTGTTTTTGAGAATCTATTTTTTATTTTATTTAAAAATCCGGCTCCAAGGAAAAACTTTGTATTTGGTCGGTTTAAAAGTGTGGAAAGGTTTATATGTTCAATCCCGCATAAGAAAACTTCTAAAGAAGGTTCAAGAATATAGAGGTTTTTGTTGGAATCCAGTTTATCCACCATTGCCAACGGCAAGTATCCGAGTCCGAATCCAAGGATCAAGATATCAGAATCAGTTTTTTTAAGGTGACATGCGGCAATAATTTTCTCTGATTCCCTGAGAGGGTCGTATTTGCTGTGGAGATAAATTCGTGATTGATCTTTTGTCAGGGCAGAGAGTGTAATCTCACCACTTCTGGACTTTTCTGTTTTTAAATCAAGGGAGGATTTAGAAGAAAAGTTATTAATTAATTCAAAAACTTCAGGATGGAATTTTTCAATTGTTTTTATATTATCCTGCTTGAACGAGATATGCATTAAGCTGATTTAATTTAAAAAAATACTCATAATCCAAAGTTTAAATTAATATTTATGAAATGTCAGTGGCTTCAATAAGAGGTGCAATGTCTATTTGAGGAATAGCTTTGTAATCGGTCGTCGTTTCAAAAATTGGATTATAAACCTTCTGAAAGCTTTTCTTATATGGATACTGACCCCGTTTATTTGTGTCAAAACCATCTATTGGTAATTCCTGCCAATGCATGAAATTAAGGTCTCTGATTGCGTACCAGAGAAGCTGCTCAAAATTTATCCAATCGTATTCTCTATACAGATACTCCTTCCTGAAAACACCGGTACTTATTAGATATTCAGCGTTTATCATAAAAGCTTCTGTTGAAACGCTCACAAGAATCTTATCATTATTTAGGTTCTCTTCGTAACAGGGATGCCCCTTTGCCCATGGCATCTCCTTCATGCTTCTGCCATGCAGGTCAATATATATTAACTTTTGTTTCTCTTCTAAGTATTTAATGGTTTCATCCATTGACCAGTTTCCAGTATGAGAATATCTCCCGCTGAGTTTTAAAAGCCATTTATGTCCCCTGGATAAAGATAAATAAATCCCGTATCTTAATAAGGTGGCTTCACCAACGCTTTTTCCTGGATTTTCCGTCTCTCGGATGAAGAGAGTATTTTTAGGACGGATTTTAAGAATTTGTTCCGTAGGGAGAAGGCTTGCCGGTGAGTTGTCCGCAATGATAAGCTCAAAAGGCTGATGAATATGTTTCTCTAAATTTACAATGTTGTTAGCAAGTTCCTCTACCCTGTCCGAAAAGGTCTCCTTGTCGATGTTTTTGTAATGACACGTGCTGGTAAGAAGTACTCCTAACATATAGTTCCTGAAAAATAGAAACTAAACAAGAATTTTCCTAATTCAAACATAATTTTATTTAGAAATCAATTTATTAAATTCCACACTGCCAGCAAAACAATTTTTAAATTGACTGCTAATTTATATTATGATTGAATTATCGAGCAGTATTAAAAGCTTCTAACTAACATTCAACTATTTTGAAAATTCTCTTTATTACAGATTCTCTTCCAAACTTCGTACCTGATATTCTTTTGCACGGTCTCAGGAAAATAATGGGGCCTGATGTAGTAGATTATCCAGGAAGGACTGTCTATACCAGGGCTTCTTAGGATTGGGAGTTTGCCCTGAAGACCAGAAATCTCCCGACTGATTTCCTTCTGATAACGGTCAGATTGATAGAGACGATATTCCTGAAAAAGCAGATCAAGGCTATTTTGATTACATTATCTACAATGTAAGGGCCGTTTCCTTTTACGATACCAACTTTTCACAATTATCTTCTGGCTTTGTATTGATAGACGGAGAGGATGGTCCCGCAAAAATTAAACCCAATAAATATGTTGTTTGCCGAAGAGAGACGGACGGTTCTGATTTCAGCATTCCTTTACCCATGGCAATGCCTGAAGAAATATTGAATTGGATAACATCTTACGACAATACTTCAAAACAATACAGCATTGGTTTTTTAGGCAGAATGAGTCATTGAAAGAGAAAAGAAATTGCTGAAACAATGGGGCGTTTATACGCTGATGCCCTTTTCAATATTTCGGAAATACCTTCTAATTTAGAGCTTTCACAGGAAGGGAGGTTAAGCCGGAACGATTATTACCGCAGTCTTCAGGAATGCCGTATTGTGCTTTCTTTACCGGGTAATGGTAATGACACATTTCGATTTCGGGAAAATGCAGCATGCAATGCGGTGCATGTTTCTCCAAAAGTACCTCTTTACACCCCAAATAATTTTGTGGAGGAAAAACAGATTTTTCGGTTCATTAATATTGAAAAACTTAAAAGAATTGTAGGGAATATACTTGATAGTGTGGTGAAGTCTGATGAAATTATTCAGGAGGGTCGAAACCATCTAATTAAATTTCATCTGTCTACAAAACGAGCGCGATACTTTTTGGATAGAATTGAAAAGGCCTTTGCTAAGTAATTGACCTCCCCGCACAAGCCGGGGGGAATATTCAGTGTAAAATATGATTTTATTTTAGGTTCGCTCGCTAACCCCTCAGCAAAGCTGAGCTTGTCTTTGCAAGCCGCGAGGAATCTTCTCGCTACACACTTTCACGCAATAAATTTACTCATTCTAAAAGTTAATCTTCTTTTTCTAATCTTTTCTGCATCCTATTAATTAGCTCATTAAAAGACTCATCTTTAATTATCTTATGAAATTGAGTTTTTAAATTTGAAACCAGGCTTACCTCATCCAGGATTACATCGTAAATAAGCCATTTACCGTTTATTTTTTGTAGTTTGTAGTCAATTTCTATTAACCCTTCACTTTCATGTTCCATCGATGTTCGAATTTCTGCTTTTTCTTTTTTAATAATTTCGTTATTATATTTTATTTTTAAATCAGTAAAAAATTTTGCGGACTTGGGATAGGCGACCTTTTCAAACAGTTTTGTAAGAATGGATAAAAATTTTTCTTTTTCTTCCGGGCTTCTTTTCCTCCAATGAGAACCTAAGGTTTTTGGCCCTAAATTAGAGATATGAATCAGCGAATTGGCCTTTTTCATCAGTTTTTTGTTGTTTTTTTTCTCTTCAGGAGTTAGCTTGGTCGTAGATTCATCTTTAACTGTACTTATAGCTGTAAGAAGTTCTTTAACAACGACCATTGGTTTTCCTTCTTCAGCAAATAATAAACCGGGAAGCGTTAATAATATTAGAAGGTATGAAGCAATATAAGACGATTTTTTTCTCATAAGTAGTAAGTTAACAAATTAAGTAATGAACTTCAACTGCATGCAAATAACATAGAGCGGCAAAGAGGCCGCAATCATAATTGAAGCTTCCACTACAAGAGCTTTAATGTAATGTATGATTTTATTTTAAGTTCACTAGAGAGTCTTCGAAAAGCTCAACCTTAGATTTCACCCTGAGCCTGTCGAAGGGTCTCTCCAAACACAGCAATCTCCGACCTTAACTATGATGAGTTTTTTTTAGGAGGATACGATGCATAGAAATAAGAGACTAAACCTTTTATTTTTTGTCCCATGGGTTTTCATTTTAATATTTTCTACAAATTTATTTGCCCGGGAAAAAATAGAATTATCGCTCGCTGAATGTATAAAAATGGCTTTAGACAATAGTCGCGAGATCCCGGTGACTTCAAGTAATAAAAATAGCAAAAACTTCAATCGCATTTTTAAAAATCAGCCAGAAGAAAAAGAAAAAAACCGGAGGAATAAAGATAAAACAGTCTATAAAATCAAAACATTATATTATGATCTTCTTCTTGCAAAAGAATTAATCCAATTAGCCGATGAAGTTAAAAGTAACTTTGAAAAAGCCTACGAAAAAGCGGGAAAAAAGCTGGAATCTGAAGACCCAGATATCACACAGCAGGACGTTCTGAAACTAAAATTAGGCCTAGTAGGAAGTAAAGATGAATTAAATGGTTTGGAACATGATAAGAAAGAAATCATTCAATCTCTTAAGTATAACCTGGGTATTCCCAGAAATAAAATATTTGATATTAAGTCAAAAAGACTACGACAGGAAAAAATTGACTTAAAAAAAGTTGAGAGCAATCTAGATTTGAACCTCAGCAATAAATCTTCTTTTAAGGAAAAAGAAGATACTTTCAGGATAACTAAAGTATTTTTAAGAATAAACAAGGCAAATGACAGTATAAAGACAGCAAGGGAAGCAAGAAAGGTGTCGAGAGGTCTTCTGGTAACTAACCTGGCAAATTTTGATTTTGGGATTGGGGAGGCAAAAGACCTTTTTGAATCACTTTTTATTTACATGAGATCGGTAAAAAATTATTTAAAAAAAATTCACGAATTCAATATAGCATTGGCAGAATTAGCTTATGAAACAGGAAAAGACTAATGCAATTTTGCTTACCAACCGTAAAGCTATTAAAGGCATCGCAGCACAAGATCAGATGCAACAATACGTCTTGAATATTTTTGGAGGAATGATATATGCCTACAAGTACATTTTCTCATATCCCTACGTTCTGTTTATTCTTACAAAAAACAAAGCCTGAGTCCTTTCTCGATGTTGGGCTTGGAAATGGAAAAATGGGATTTATAGCCAGAGATTGGTTGGATGTAATGCATGGCGGACGATATCTCAAGAAAGGCTGGAAAGTGAAAATTGATGGCATAGAGATTTTTCCTGATTATATACAGGCCCATCAAAAAGCGATTTACGATAATATTTATATAGGTGATGCATTAAAAGTTATAGACAACTTAGCAAAATATGACTTGATTTATATAGGTGATGTGCTGGAGCATTTCACAAAGGAGCAGGCATGGCAGATGCTCGACAAATGTGCAGAGCATTCAAACAAACATATACTTTTATCCATCCCGCTTGGCGAAAACTGGACACAGCCTGAAATATACGGTAATCCTTACGAAGAACATAAATCGTTCTGGAGTTTTGATGAATTTGAACCATTTGTTTCCGAAAAAAAATTCCTTGATTTTCCTGATATAGGCATTTATGGAACATTTCTCATACAGCGAGAGGATTTTCTTCATTACAGGCTAAGGGAAAAAGCTGACACTTTTTTTGTACATGGTAAAAGGGAAGAGGCCATAAGTGGGCTGATCGAATCTCTCAAAAAACTTCCTTCCAACCTTGCCAGTGAATTTTTACTTACGGATTTATTTTTAAAACAACGTAGAAACAAAGAAGCGTTTGAGAGATTAGCAAATGCAGAAAAGTATTTTCCTAATAATCAGTCAATTAAGGGACTTTTGCACCAATTGAATGCCTACGCAGCTGCCTGAAACCGTTTGAATCAGGCTTTTTGCAGCATACGATGTACGACCGCTGCTCCGACAGAATCTCCCCAGACATTGATAGATGTCCGAAACCGGTCTAGTAGCCAGTCCACTGCTAACAGCAGACTGATCCCTTCGAGAGGCAATCCTACAGCTTGTAAGACAATTACCATAGTTACGAGACCGGCTTCCGGTATTCCTGCTGCTCCTATAGCGGCTAAAGTCGCTGTGACAAATATAATGGACTGCTGGGCAAATCCCATCTCTATCCCATACCCCTGCGCGATAAACATCACGGCTGCCGCCTCATAAAGAGCGGTGCCGTCCATATTTATAGTACTACCTAATGGAATGGTAAAACGTACAGCGCGCTCATCCACTTTGTTTTCATGAGCGCATTCCATGGTAAGGGGAAGGGTTGCTGAAGAACTTGCAGTGGCAAAAGCTGTCAAAAGAGCACGCAGCATTCCTACCAAATAGCTCCAGCCTCGGCCGGTAATGAATAAAAGTATTGCAAAGAGGACGATAAAATGTACTGTCAGGCCGGAAAGTACAGTTAGCATATGCCATCCAACTGCTTTAACTTCCACCAAGAACGCTTCACCCCCACCTGCTTTTCCGAATCTCCCCGCTATTAACGCAAAAATACCTATAGGAGCGAAATACATGATCCACGTAACTATTGTCATCATCGCGTCATTTACAGATTCAAAAAACTTGATAGCAGGGATGCCACGATCTCCCAGCTTGATAAGCGCAACAGCAAAAAGAATGGAAAAAATTATGATAGGCAGTAACTGCATTTCTGAAGCGGAAGCAACAAGATTAGGAGAGACAAGAGAAAGCACTATATCGCTGATACCGGTATCCTGTTTGGCCGCAATGCTTTCCGGCAATTTACCATCACCCAATTGCAACCCGACACCTGGTTGAATAATATTTACTACTATTAAGCCGATGAAGACCGCAATCGCAGTGGTGCTTAGATAATAGAAAATTGTAATAGCACCGAGTCGTCCCAGTTTTTTCGCGTCTCCCATTGACGCAATCCCTGTTATAACGGCTGCGATAATTAGGGGAATAATCGTCATTTTTAATGAGTTCATAAAAAGTTCTCCAAGCCAGGCAAATTTGAGCATGGTTTTCCCCCAGAACCAGCCACAAAATATTCCGGCTACGACTCCGGTTGCTATTGAAACCAGTAATACTAAAGCATGCTTATGTTGCATCTATTCCCCCAATTAAAAAAATATGTCTCCACGAAGCACCCGAAAGACATAAAGTAAAAGTTATTTTCTGTGCGAATGTATACAGCGTATATTATTGAATAAAACTTGACCTTTCAAGCTGTTTTATCTACTATCCAAAAAAAAAGAAATAAATGTATACGAAAATTTCATAATTAAAACCATGAAACCTCTTTTTCATGCAAGTTTGGTTAACGGGCCTTTTGATGATCCTGTTTTATATGTGGATTTCATGTTCCAAAAGAGGGCACTCCTTTTTGATTTAGGAGATATATCCAGACTTTCTCCCCGAAGTCTGATAAGAATCAGCCATGTGTTTGTCACCCATACCCACATGGATCACTTTATTGGATTTGACCATCTGATAAGGCTTCTTTTAGGCAGAGATCAGATGCTTTCAATATTTGGACCTCCGGGGATTATTGAATCTGTTCAGGGAAGGCTCTCCGGGTATAACTGGAACCTTGTTGGAAATTATCGCTATCCATTTTTGTTAAAGGTTCTTGAAATAAATAAGGACCATCTTAAAGAAATATTACTTGTTTGCCGAAAAAAATTTGCGCCTCAAAATCCTCCCAAAAAAATGGATATTCCGGAAGATGGTTTGATCCACCGGGATGAGCAGTTTGTAATAAAAGCCACTGCACTGGATCATAAAATCTCTTCTATGGCTTTTTTTCTGAAAGAGCGTTTTCATTTGAACGTTAATAAGAAAAAATTAAAAGAGCTTGGCTTCGCTACCGGACCATGGTTAACCAATTTAAAAGATAGTGTATATGCCAATAAATCATATAATTATATAATAAAAGTTCCAGTCAAAGATGATGAAACGGAATTTGAGTCAGGATATTTAAGAAAGGAGATTCTGAAAACTACACCCGGGCAGAAGATCGGGTATATTGTAGATTGCGACAATTCTCCTGAAAATAAAGAGAAAATAATTGCCTTAATGAAGGGAGTTGATGTTTTATATATAGAATCTTCTTTTTTAGATAAAGATAAAGAAAGAGCCCGTGAAACAGCGCATCTTACCGCAAAAGAAGCCGGAGAATTAGCAAGCGCGGCAGGAGCAAAAAAACTTCAGGTTTTTCACTTCTCTTCCAAATATTCGGGAAATGAGCAACTTTTAATAGAGGAGGCCCAAAAGGCTTTTGCTCAGGGATCAGTGACAATGGAACAGAAAGCAGCAGGTATAGAGCAGAGGGCAGAAGAAAAGATCCAAGGATTCAAGGAATCAAAGGGAAGCAGAAACCAAGCTATAGAATCTTCAGAATCTTGAATCCTCAATTCCTTGACTCCCGGTATCCTATTCCTGCCCTAAATTTTTTTTTGCTAAAAATTGATTGCTGATAGCTGAACGCCTCTAATAATCTGCAATTTATGGCCTGATTATGCGATTGGAAATTTGTTTTCTACAAATTTTACTGCATCATCATGAGTTTTGATTTCTCCTTCCAAAATAGCATCCTCAACCAATGTAAGAATTTGCTTAAAAAAAGGACCGGCTTTGTAACCCATTGTGATAAGATCGTGACCGTTTATAAGCGGCTTCGGTTTGATCTCCTCTGGTTTAAGCTCTGATAATTTTTCTTTGCAGAATTCCCAGTTGTCAAGTTTCCCATGGCATGCAAGACAGTCCAATCTATGAAGCTCCAGATGATCAGCGAAATTTGTCATGCGCAGAAACCGCTTCAATTTACTCTCACGCATTTTTTGAACATCCTTAAATCGGAGGTGATGAAGCACTAACTCCGATATATGCTCAACCTGTTTTTTAGAGAATCTAAGCCGTTCTCCAATTTCTTCAGCCATTCGTGCGCCAACTTCACAGTGATTATTAAAGCGAATACGGTCTTCTATGGAAAATGTAGGAGGTTTTCCAACATCATGAAGGAGGACGCCCATGGCCAGCTCAGAAGTCGGGCCGCTCATTTTTTTTATCATAAGCATAGTATGCACCCAAACGTCGCCCTCCGGATGAAACTCTTCTGGTTGTTTCACTCCTTTCATTGCGGTTACCTCCGGCAAAATAATCTTCAGTATTCCAACTCCGTCGAGCAACTGTATGCTTTCGGCAGGATGAGGGCCTGTAAGCATTTTGCACAATTCATCCCTTATTCTCTCAGCACTAATCTGAATAATTGTTTCAGCCAGTTCTTTAATTGCATTATAAGTAGATGGTTCAATTTCGTACTGAAATCTGGCTGCGAACCTTACAGCTCTGATGAGACGTAACCGGTCTTCGGAAAAACGATCTTTAGGATCATTTATAGTTCTAACAACATTATTTTTGATGTCCGCCTGGCCTTTAACATAATCAATGATTTTCTCGTGAATAGGATCGTAGAATATGCCATTTATAGTAAAATCCCTGCGAAAAGCATCCTCCTTTTCGCTTGAAAAATGCACTTCCTCAGGATGGCGTCCATCTATATATTTCCCATCAGCTCTAAACGTTGCCACTTCAAATTCAAAATCATTATATAAAACTTTAACTACGCCAAAGCTCGCACCTACCGGGATGGTTTTTTTAAATAATTTCATTACCTGTTCCGGACGTGCATCTGTGGCAATATCATAGTCAAGGGGTTCAATACCCATAATCATATCTCTTACACATCCACCTGCCCAGTAGGTTTTGAACCCGGCATCAGACAATATTTTTACAATTTTTTGAGCGTTAGTTTTCATAATTTAAACCGCCACCATATAAAATTTTACAAATTACCTGTTAGCTTAGTGTGATTAGCGTTATTAGTGGTTTCAATCACAAAAAATGATTTATAGATTGTGCAGGAAGTTTTTAAGAAGATTCAACAGGGAAGAGTATTGGGTATTTTTCCTTTACCGTTTTAATCTCACGCAGGTATTTATCTGAATAATAAAATTTTGAAAAATCATTTAGTTCATTTTCCAATCTTTTGACATGCGGCCGGAGATCAATGCCGTATTTATTGATTTCCCTGTGATTTGCTTCATGGATGATCATGGTTGTATAGTAAAGCAAAAGAATTCTCATTCTGCTTTCTAACCTGAAGAGGTAAGCCTTTCCCCCTAATGTATTGAGAAAAAAATTCGAATACTCATACAAAACATCAAACGGAGGGAGAATCATGTCAGTATTTTCACAATGAATTTGCTGCTGGTAGAAATAGTCCATTGTTTGCTCAACAATATCTTTTTCTTTGTTAATGATGTCCTTGATTAGAATAATATTTTCTTTTCTAAGTGTCCTGTAAAAATGATAGGTGTTTTTTAGAATATCACCTGGGAATTTGCTCTCGCTGACCATAGGTTTCTGTTCATACAGTTTTGCAATAATATTCTTGAAGTGAATATAGCTATCATTCTTTAGCTTATACTCCTGAATATATTTTCTCTTGTCCAGGTAGGAAAAAAAATTAACAATCTTCTCATTAATCCAGTTGCAATCTATGTTTGGCACAATATTTTCATTTTCAGGGGATGTTGTAGGAAGTTCAGAAGAAGGAGTCTCTTTTCCAAAAACAGCGGCTAATTTTTCCTGAGAAGCCCCTATACTCTCTTTATTTTTATTCAGCGTTTTTTTAAGATCAACAGTTTGCTTCTCCAGCCGTTGAATCTCATCATCCTTCATTTTAAATTCATTTTTCAAACGCTCCTGTGACTTGCGGGCACTAATTTTATCCACTATGAGGTAAGCCACGCCGGTCAATAAAAGAGCAATGCAAATAATCGATATGACATTTCTTTTTTTCATTATGACAATATCCTACTACAATTAA
Organism: Nitrospinota bacterium; assembly: GCA_036011265.1. Lineage (GTDB taxonomy): Bacteria > Nitrospinota > Nitrospinia > CAJXCL01 > CAJXCL01 > CAJXCL01. Next base: position 14,019 of record DASCNB010000144.1, read on the forward strand.
TTGTTTTATCAAGCAAATTTTGTTTTTTTAAACGGGTAATTCGTTTGCTAAACATTTTCAATTTCCTAAGATTTCTCGCTAATCTTCGAAGTGACAAAATAATAGGGCATTCTTAGAGCTATAAAATATGATAGTTTTTCCTAATTTTATTTAGATGTAATGATATAAAAATATTCGGTGGCATTTGCAAGGAAGGCGAAAGAAGCTAAGATTTAGTGGAGATTTTATTTATGGAATGGGACATTATGCAGTGACATCCAGACTACCGCCTTTCCCTGAATTACCAGCTGAGAGAACGTTATTTTCTGTGGGACGGGTGTTCACCGGAAAGGCCAGTCCTCCTCCGCTGGTTGAAGTTTTTGAGAGAATTTTATCCCGACCACCGGATATTTGATTCAATTTTTCTGTCGCCTTTATTGTAAGAGCTATAGAATTTACTGCACCAGTAGTCGCACTCATTTAAGCACCCTAATTAAATTTATACTGCTATAATTATAATACAGTTCGTTATAATTTTCAACATTAATCACAAAAAAAAAGCTTCAACTTCAAATGTTTAAATAGTTGCACTTTGCTAAAAAAACAGATCGTAGCTGAAATGCATTTACATCCATCCCGGGATAGCGCATAAAGTAAACTCGTCGTTCATTGTCAAACATTTTTTATTGTCACAGCAAAGGTTTATTTGTACTGCTTTTTAATCCAGGACCGGTATTCTCCACTTTTAACACGGTCTACCCATTTTCGATTTGAGATATACCATTGAAGTGTCTTGTTTATCCCGGTTTTAAAGGATTCCTCCGGTTTCCAGTTTAACTTGTTTATTATTTTGCTGCAATCAATTGCATACCGGAGATCATGTCCGGGACGATCCTTAACAAAAGTAATTAATTCTTTCCTTGACCGGTCAGGAAGTTTTTCCGTTGTCTCATCTAATAAATCACAAATCTGTTCCACCAGGTCAATATTTTTCATCTCACAATTACCGCCAATGTTATATGTCTCCCCACTTGCTCCGTTCTTCATAATCTTCCAGACAGCTTTGCAATGATCCTTTACAAAAAGCCAATCTCTGATATTTCTACCATCCCCATAAACCGGAAGATCCTTGCCTTCAATGGCATTGAGAATCATAAGTGGAATCATTTTTTCAGGAAACTGGTAAGGACCATAATTGTTAGAGCAATTGGAAATGGTTGTTGGCAAGCCATAAGTTTTGTTGTAAGCCCTCACTATATGGTCGGAAGCTGCTTTTGAGGCCGAATAAGGACTGTTGGGGTTATAAGGCGTTTCTTCTGTGAAAAAACCATCCTTGCCCAGGCTGCCAAAAACTTCGTCAGTGCTAATATGGTGAAAAAGAATTAGCTTATCCATGCTGGCCCTGGCCAATTCAAGGATGTTAAAAGTGCCTATAATATTTGTTTGGATAAAAGCATCAGGATTGACAATAGAACGGTCTACATGGGATTCCGCTGCAATATGACAGATAGAATCAATCGGGTATTTGTTAAATATCTCATTCATTTCTTTATAATCACAAATATCTTTTTTTTCAAAAACGTACTTGTCGGAAAATTGAGACTGAACATCGGACAGGTTTTCAGGATTGCCTGCGTAAGTTAGTTTATCCACGTTAATGATTCGTCCTGTAAAATCAGATTCCTCAAGAAGATACCTGATAAAGTTTGCGCCAATAAAACCGCAACCGCCAGTTACTAATAAGTTTTTCATCAATTAACCTCAGTTGCTTCTTTCAATAAACGTTCACGAAACTTTGAAACGAACTGTTCTAAATCGTCTTCCCAATGGCCCATCAAGTTAATCCCTTCTTCTTTCAGTCGCTTGTTTTCCAAAATGGAATTCGCGGGTCTATGGGCCGGTGTAGAATACTCTTTTGTGCTACATGGAAAAACTTGATATGGAATTCCAAACTTTTTCAGAAAGTATCCGGCTGCCTCAAACCAGGTACTATGTCCCTCGGAAGTAGCATGATAAGTTCCCTTCCCGCCGATTTCAATTATTTTTTCAATCTGCAATGCCAGCTTGTAAGTCGAGGTCATGGACCCAAACTGATCATTAACCACTTTCACTCCTTTTTGTGGATTTTTTGAGCACAGTTTTAATATAGTTTTAAGAAAGTTATGACCTCTTATTCCATACAACCACGCCGTTCGTATGATTGCATAAGAATTGGTAGCTTTTTGGATAGCAAGTTCACCCTCAAGTTTTGTATTGCCATAATAGGTAAGAGGATCCGGAGTATCATCTTCCAGATAAGATTCAGGCGGCTTTTTTTTGCCATTAAAAACATAATCAGTGGAGATATGAATGATCTTACAGCCAAGTGTTTCGGATATTTCTGCTAGATTTTTAGGACCAATGACATTAACTTCCCGGGCCATATTTTTCTCGGTTTCACAGGCATCGACTTTAGTATAAGCGGCACAATTAAGAATAATATTTGGCTTAAAGATATTTATTATATTTTCAGCCTGCCCAAAATCAGAAATATCCATTTCTTTGTGGCTATGCGACAGCACTTCATATTTTTTTTTAAGAATCTCATTACAATCAAAAGCTAGTTGTCCGTTGCCACCGGTAATCAATATTTTCATATTCATCCATTTAGCAAAACTGCTTAGAGTTAAAGATTATATCTTTTTCTTTCTGGTATTAAAATAGTTTCTAAGAGTATAATTCATCCATGTCAAAAAGAAAGTTTAAGATAATAAACTTCAGCGAGCTGCAAACCTGGTATTTTGTAGTTGCTCTGTTTAGCTTCATAAGCTTGTGGCCAATATGGTCTGTTCGCTTTCCGCCAATGCAGGATTATCCTCAACATATTTCCCAGGTTCAGGTTCTTTCTGAATATGGTAATCCTGACTATGACTACAAAGATAATTTTTTAGCCAATCTAAAACCTGCTCCCTATGCGACTTTTTACGCGATCACACTTTTTTTTTCTAAATTCCTTTCGATTGAGACAGCAGGAAAGGCCACCATATCCTTATACATTTTGCTTATTTTTTTTCTGGTTTTAAAAGTAACGCGCCACTCGACGGGCAACTCCTTTCCCTGGGGAGTATTACTTTTTTTTCCATTCGCTTTTAATCAGCAATATTTTCTTGGTTATCTGAATTACCTTCTTTCACTACCAATCCTTTTATTATCGTTAATGGATCAAAAAAACCTTATAAAAGGGGAGGGCTGGGGGCGAGCAGCATTCATCCAGGTTTTATGGATAGTAGTTCTTTTTTTTACTCACCCATTTACTTTTCTTCTTTATATCTCCCTGTCTTTTATAAACATTCTTCTCTTTTGCAGAAGACCGGACGATTTCAGACGTATCATCCCGCACATTTTCTTATCCATACTGCTTTTTTCCTTTTGGTTTTTCGCTGCAAATCCAACCGAATTTTCCACTCTACCTCCTGAGGCAAAAAAATTCTTTTGGATGCCTTTTAATGAGATTCTCGTTTATTACACCTACATATTTACCGGAATGCTCTGGTATGATGGTCCTGACTGGATTTTAATTGTTCTCTGGATTTCATTAGCCAGTATAACAGTTCTATCGTTATTCAAGCATCATAATGGGGAGAAGGATCATCTTTATGAATGTTTAATCTTTTTTGCAATTACTACAATTGCCATATTCATTTTACCATTTGCAAAAGGGGTCTTTACTTATATAAACCTCAGGTTAACCGCTGTTTCATATTTCTTTCTCGCTTTAGCGGTTGGAAAAATTAATTTTAAATGTATTCCCAGGGTCCTTTTTATTCTTCTTTTGTTTGCTATTTTGCTTCATTCAGTGGTTAAGCAGAGAACCATCTCAAAAGAAATAGAAGAAATAAAACCTATTCTGGTAAAAATCCCCTCAAAGTCGTCTATTCTTCCACTGGTTTTTGATAATAATTCCGTTGAACTCGATAGTCGTTTTTTTGACCCGCACCTGCACAATCAGGACTACTATTTTCTGCTGGTTGGCGGTGGTTTAAGTCCGTATCTTCCCGATTCTCCGCTTTTACCGGTTCATTTTAAAACGGCAAAGAAGCCAACTGCGCCAGGTGATTATATGCCGCATATGTTTAGGTGGGAACTTCATGAAGCAGGTTACGATTACTTTTTAATTCGCGGTCCTACAAAGGGGGTTCTTTCTTATATAAGCAAGAAAGCTGTTTTATTGGAAAAATCCGGAAAATGGCTTTTGTTTAAGAAAAAAATCTGATGCGCGGGTCGCGAAATTTGGAGGAAAAAAGCAGCAACAATAATGTTATACAGGAAACCGTCAGGCCGATATAAAATACTAAAGGTTTGTATATAAATTTTATTTTATGAATTCCTTTGTTTAATGCAACCGCTCTGAAATTATAATTTGCCCTGAGAATCTTCCCCGGGGCATCATCTATAAATACCTTCCAGCCTGGATAGTAAGAATCAGTAAGCAACAAAAAACCGTTTTTTGCTAAACCCGCTTCTATTTCTATTAAGTTAGGGGAATATTTTTTGATATTTAGATAATTACTATTTGTTTTCTTTTTATTTTCTCTGCCTTGAAATTCCGCCTTTTCCTCCAATAACAATTCTTTTATTGGATTAATCATTCCCTTTGAAAAGAATTCCAGCATCTCCCCCCCGGTTTTTAGCAGGATAGCGTTGTCAACCAGATATGATCGTGGAAGATAGTTTGAATTCAAATATAAATTAGTTTTGCCTTCTGTTATTACTTTTTTGTAACCTGGAAATTTTATATCCAGGTCTGAAACAACATATTTTATGTTTAACATGTCAAGAAGCCCAAAATTTATAAAAAATTCTTCACCTTTCAAAAAGGCTACTTTTTGCATAAATTCTACATACCGCTTGAGAGGCAGTATTCCTCCTCCGTAACCCCCTGCGTCTGTAATATTGTGGATGATTCCTGTATTAGGCATTAGTGATTTTGTACCAACCCTGAGATACCGGTAAAGCGATTTGTCATCTTGCAAATACGACACAATCAAATTTTTATTTTTTTTTGGGTCTGTATCAGATGTCAATGCGGCACTGTAGAATTCCGATTCCAATCTGTAAATTAATAGACTAAAAAAAATTATAGAAAAAACCATGCCTTTCTTTGCCCTGTTTGATACTGATCTTGAGAAAATCAAAAGCAGCGAGGCAATGCTGATAAGGGTTATGATAGCATCTCTATACCACAATATTTTGTAATCAGTTATTGAGAGAGACATTTCCTGGAATCTATCCAACGGATAGTTTATCAGGAAATAAATTACGGTAGCGACAGCGATAAGGAGCATAATTATTAAACCTGCTCCTGAGGTTGATCCCCTAAACTGGAATTTATAAGAATTCTTGGAAACCAGGGTTCCGGATTCATTTTCAGAGAGAAGGTGGTTTAAACCAAAACCCGAAAGGATTGCAGTGGATAAATGAAAGATGTAAATAAATCTTACCGGTGACCTGAACCTGTTAAAGCCCAGTTCATAAAACACATTATAGACAGGAGTATATTTACCCATCGCGAAAATTACAGCTATTATTGCAATGATCCAGAAAAAACAGACATATTTATTTTTATAGCACTTAAACAGGGCATATATGGAAAAAAGGATGGGTAAAATCCCAGTATAACTTGCCATTTCAGTTGGGATTATCATCCCCCAGTATTGCTGCTTGCCGGGAAATCCAAAATAGTTAGGTAGAATAATACTTATAAAGAACTGAAGAGGTGACAGCGAATCCGCTGATGCTACAGCGTATGTTATACCGTTGGCTCTCTCAGATAAACCGGCAAGTTGATAAGCCGGTAGAATCTGTACTGCGGCAAATGCAAGGCCGGCGAAAATGCCTGCGGAAAGGGTCAAAACCGGCTGCATGAATTGTTTTAAATCTTTAGTAGAAATATATTGTGAAACTCCTAAATAGAAAGACAAAAAGAAAAGTAGAATTATCAAATAAAATGAGTTTTGCGAACCGCCTGTGAAAAACTGCAATCCAAAAAAAAATGACATCATTATAAGAAATATGTTTTTTTTCTTTTCTATAAATTTTATGTAAACCAACAAAATAAGGGGTGCCCACGCGCATGATAATATTTGGTTTAAATGACCCATGTGTACTGTAAAATAACCCGAAAACATATATATTATCGCGCTTACAATAGAGCTTGTTCTGTCTATATGAAAACATCTGCTCATTAAAAGATATAAAAACCATCCGGCCATGAATATATGAATGACAAGGGTGGCTGTAATTGCAAAATAAGCTGAAGTGAAATAGAAAAGCATTGTAAATGGGTAAAATACTGCGTTCTGCAGGTCGTCAATGTACGGAACTCCAAAGAAAATTTCTGTATTCCAGAATGGGAATGAACCGCCCTCTAAGACCTTTTGAGCATAAATTCTCTGGGAATAAAAAAAATTGTACATATCTCCCGATAAAAACAATTTTTTACTGAATACAAGATTATTGAAATAGATAGTGGTGAGAAAAAGAAGCAGGAAAACTATTAAGATTTCTTTTCGGGTATTGTCGCTTAATTTCATATGCTATTGGAAGCTGGCAAAATTGGTCCGCTTGCTGACATGTAATTAATATCACTTAGCATTGATAATATAACATATAAAGAGCCACCTGCCATATCACGCTTACATAGAATTGATTATAGGATTTACTTTTTGGTAATATGAACGTGCATAGCAAGTGCATTTCCCGAGCTCTTGCAGAGCCAAGCTCAGCTTTGCCGCGGGAAACTTCAATAAAAAAAACCTTTTCTATGAAATCAAAAAGCCCTAGTCTAAAAAATATATTATTTGCACTTCTGCCTGCATTTGTTTTAGCGTTAGTGATCTATTCTTCTTTATCTATCTGGTACTACTACACCCAAACTCACCCGTTTGATCCGTTCCTGCAAACTTACCCACCTTATTTAGATTCAAAGTATCTTAAAAAACCGAAAAATGTCTTTCGTGTTTTAACGCTTGGAGGATCAACGACAGGAAATATGCGATTACCTCAAGGAAAAAGGTATCCCGAACAGTTAAGATCGTTTCTTCAAGAGCGATATAAGGGATCCGGCATAGAATTGTTTAACGCGGGAGTGGACTGGTATACAACCAAGCATTCTCTGATTAACTATGTAACCAATATGAGAGATTTTCAACCTGACCTTGTTGTCGTTATGCACGCTATCAATGATCTTTACCGTTCTTTTTCACCTCCTGATCTTGCGGTGGAGCCTTACAATCGCCTGTGGTCACATTTTTATGGTCCTTCGATTAAAGGAGCAAAACCGCCAACATTTGAACAGTATTGGTTAACAAAATTATTTTCTCGCTGGTATCCGCTAACAGGAAATGTGGAGCGTGAAATCCCCCTGGAAGCTTTTCTGTCTCTTAAAGATTTTGAGGAAAATTTACGGCGCTTAGTTCATTTTATTAAAAGTGATAATGTCCCCATAATATTAATGACACAACCGTCTCTATATAAAATAAATATGACTACTGATGCAATGTCTATGCTTTGGATTGGAAAAACGTTTTGTTATACAAAAAAGAGTTTTTTTCGAAGAGAGTACCCTTCAGCGAATTCACTCCGCCTTGCCATGAAATCCTACAATGATGTTTCAAGAAAGACAGCCCAATCAGAAAAAGTCTTTTTTTTAGATTTGGAATCAAAAATAGAGAAAAACCTCAAGAACTTTGTAGATGATATTCATTACACGGAAGAGGGCGCTAAAAAAGTTGCGGAAGTAGTGGCAAATAAAATAATTCAAATTACAGGTTACAAATAACGTTGAATCTAATTTTATAAAATATTTTCCAACTTCGAAATCTACCGTAATTGTGTTTCCTGTCGATAAAGTTTGAACAATTGATTTTTCTTTGCTAAATTATTATTAGATATTAAATTCTAACTTAAACTGTTGGCCCCCGTAGCTCAGCAGGATAGAGCACTGGATTCCTAATCCAGGTGTCGTGCGTTCGAATCGCGCCGGGGGCATTTTTAAAACAATATTTTATATAGATTAGTTAAAGTTTTACTTT
>DASCNB010000145.1:0-3866 GCA_036011265.1 Nitrospinota bacterium
GGAATGTAGGCATCGGTCATGTTCTTCCAGGCCACGGCTTTAACCGGGATAAAGTCGACGGCGAACAGGACTCGTTCGGATGGAAAACGGATAACAATCATGTTATCTGAATGGCCACGGCCAACGTAGGTGAGTTCAACGGTCTTACCACCCAGTTCGATTGACATCTTGTCAGAGAAAGTGATGTCCGGAATAGCGGTCGGCCGCTTTTCGTCAATAATGTCCACCCTTGCATTCTCGTGCGCTATAACGACTGCTGAATCGGAAAAAACCTCACCGCCGGCGATGTGGTCCACATGGTCATGACTGTAAATCAGGTATTTTACTGGCTTATTGAAACGTTTGGCTAACTCGGCCTTGAGCCATCGTGCCGCATCGGAATTGATAGGGTCCGTGACAATAATTCCCTCCGGAGTGACCAGAAACACGGAATAGTGAAATTTATTTTGGAATCTATAGAGATCGCCCGCTATCCTGGTAATTTTTCTTTTTACACCCTCTTCCGCGTTTGTTACGCCCGGGAGGAGAAGAGAAGCCAGCACCAGGCATCCGGTCAGAATCCATTTTACATGGTAAAAATTTGCTTTTAAAAAGTCACCTTTTGTCATAATATTCCCCCTCTTCCGTTAGACTGCATGTCGTTAATTCTTCACAAAAAGCGCAACCATAGTATAAACATTATTAATAGTTAACCACATGCTCATTAAATAAACTGCATATCATCGTTCTTTTGAAATGGTAGTTCTTTTCTTCTTTTGTCTAAATTTTTATCTTTCAATGCTTTTGTTTTTTCTTTAACCGCATCTTTTTGGATAAGAACCTTATGAATAAATTTGTTTCCTAATCTGAGATCAATCTGAGTTATGCTGTCTTCCCAAACATTATGCCAGATACTGGCTCCATGCTTTTTTTCTTCAAAGCTTGCTTTTGGTTTGCCCAGAAAGTCAATATTTTTGTTTAAAATATCTTCGAAAAATTCCTGCTCGCTGGAAAATTTTGAATGGGAATAGGTAAAAACAATAAATATCTTGTATAACTTCTTTTTGTAGAAATAGTATTCAACATCGGTATTATCCGCAAGCTTTGAAAGATAGACATTCGGCTTCGATTCCATCCTTTCGGCATAAGGTTTTCCAGCTTCTATCGCGTTGGTTAAATGAACAATCCTGCCAAGCTCTTTTACTGTCATTCCCCACTTTGCTTTGCCATATCCCTGCTCAAGTTCTGCGTTCCAGGCAATAGATGGTTTTAGTATGTATAAGATGAATAAGGTAGTAGAAATTATGTTTCTTATCTTCATAAAGCGTAGAGGCTGTGCAATTAAATTTTATTATGGCGCCCTTACAGGACTTATCTTTTAGCTTCGCATAGAGGACTTTTAATAGCAATTTTTATTAACAAAAGAAATGACTATCCCTTTGCATGACAGTTTCTCAAACAAAAAATTGGGTCCCCGGACTTTTGCCCGGGAACCCATATTTCTACCGTACGTTAATCCATGTTAAAGAAATCTATTTTGTAAGCTTTGCGGCAACGATACGGCCATTACTCCTTTTCAGCAGTAGAGTAATAGAGTTTCCATCGTCGGTTTTACTAACTTTTTCCTCATACTCTCTCACGGATTCAACAGGGACTCGATTTATTTCAACCAGAAGGTCACCCTGCTGAATGCCCGCAAAGTAGCCCTTGCTTTCCGGCTTAACTGAAACTACCAACAACCCTCTTTCATTTTCCTTATAACCGTACTGCTTCGCTAATTCCCATGTTAATTCAACAAGATGAAATCCAAATTCTTCCAGACTTCTTTTTTGTCGAGGATTATGTCTCGCTAAATTCTTCCTTTCCCCTAATTCAACAGAAACGGTTTTTTCTTTATTATCTCTAACGATGGTAATGTTTATTTCTTTTTCCACCCGGGAGTTTGCAATCGTTCGAGAAAGGTCCCGAGTAGATTTTATTTTTTTTCCATCCACTGCTGTGATTACATCATTGATTTTAATTCCTCCTTTATCTGCCGGGTCCGCTTTATAAACATCTGTGACAAGCACTCCTTTTTTTTCTTTAATTCCGTAATACTCAGCTAATTCCGGGGTAAGATTCTGAATACCAACCCCAAGCCAACCGCGGGTCACTTTTCCATCTTTTTTTAATTGAGAAATAACTTCTTCAGCAAGATTTACCGGGATGGCAAAACCAACACCCTGACCATTTCTTAAAATTGCGGTGTTAATACCTACAACTTTTCCATTCATATCAAGAAGAGGTCCACCACTATTTCCGGGATTTATGGAAGCATCTGTCTGAATATAGTCATCGTAAGGCCCGGAACCAAGAACACGCCCTTTTGCGCTAACTATTCCCGCTGTTACAGTCTGTTCCAGTCCGAATGGACTTCCTATTGCCACAACCCACTTTCCCACTTCGAGTTTATCGGAATTTCCCATAGCCAGCGGAACCAGGTCTTCACCGGCCGAAATTTTTATTAAGGCCAGGTCCGTATTGGCGTCCCTTCCTACCAGTTCGGCGTCGTATTCTTTTTCGTTTGCCAGTTTAACTTTTATTTGAACTGCATTATCAATGACATGATTGTTAGTAACAATATATCCTTTAGTATCTATTAAAAAACCGGACCCCATCCCCCCCGGTTTGTAGTTGTATGGAGGCATACCGTTTGAGAAAGGTCCTGAGAAACCTCTGCCGCCAAAAGGGTTACCGGGAAAATTACGAAACTGATGTCTGGCACTCTTCATCTTTTTTACTGTACTAATGTTTACCACTCCGGGACGAGCGTTTAAGGCAATGTCGCTAAAATTAGCAGGAACCATGATGGAATCAGGATTTACCGATGCAGTGGTCATTCGGTTTCCCACCGTTATGGCCAATACTGTTATTAAAAATAGAAAGCTTATTTTTTTTAATTTCTTTAATTGTTTCATTTTTGATACCTCCTGTTATTATTAAAGTAAAAGTTGTGGATTCAGGGTTCAGAGTTCAGGGTGATCTTTGATTCTTGGAAATACTTTCAGTCATGGTCGTCCACCTCCTTTTTTTTATTTAATAAAATAACAAGCCAAAGCTTCGCTATTATGAGTTAAGGTTTTATTTCAAAAAACGAAATAAAGAATTTATATGTAAGTGAGCTTCGCGAGTTAATTTATTATCTATGTATATTATAAGACGAGGCAGTTAACGGGAGGATGGCCTGAAAATGACCAAAATGTTATTTTCAATCGCTCTATTTGTCATTCCCGAAAGCATTCATCGGGAATCCAGAAGTAATCTTTAAAAAATCGTGATGCAAAAAATAATTTAGCCTCACGATTCCTTCAAGAGGACCTCAAGATTATTAATAATACTTTTCTAGAAGAGACACAAAGGCACAGAGAAGAAAGAAATATGAATATCGAAATTTTTATAGTTTATTGATACTTGGTATTTGAATGAAGGAGAGACTGTGACTGCGCTCGCTAAATACTTTCATTTGAAGAGCCTTCAACAGGAATGGTAACAGTAAAAGTACTACCTGTATTTTTAGCGCTTTTAACGGTGATTTTTCCACCGTGGGCCTCTGCGATGGCTTTTGCAAGGCTTAATCCCAGGCCCGCGCCACCCAGGGGTCTGCTGGGATCACATCTATAAAACCGATCAAAAATATGCGGTATATCCTTGTCCGCAATTCCAATCCCCTCATCTTTAACAGAAATAGCAACTGATTTTTCATTATCCAAAAAAGCTGATAACCAAATATTTCCTTTTGAAGTAGAATATTTTATAGCATTATCCAAAAGATTGGCGATCATCCGCTGTATCTTTCGAGTATCTCCGTTTAGCATAATATTATCAGAGTTATTACATATCAACTTCAC
>DASCNB010000146.1:0-9512 GCA_036011265.1 Nitrospinota bacterium
TTTTCATCTTTTTCGTCCACATAAATGATCATATTTTTAAAATCATTATTGAATAGTTTAGACTTAATTTCATAATTTGCTTGTGTTCGCAAAATCCGAAACAGCAATTCTCGAAATGCCTGATTTCCATTTGGCAGACCATAGATCATCATAAACCCTGTTAGGATATAAGCAAAAAGCGATAAAGCCATAACAGGAACCAGGAGTTGGTATAAACTGATCCCTCCTGCTTTTAAGGCAGTAATTTCAGAATCAGTGGAAATACGGCTGAAAGTCACGACAGACGCAATTAAAACTCCTGTGGGAATAGTTAAAACCAAAAAAGCAGGAGCAATATAAAGTATCATTTTAGTTACATTATAAAATGATACTCCTTTATTAATTATTACCTCTGTTAAGTAAAGCAGCTTATCGAGAAAAAGAGCGCCCGTTGTTGCCAGTATTGCAATGACAAAAACAAGAAACAACTCACAAAAAATATATCTGTTAATTTTGTTCATAAAACTTTAAGGTTGGCGTATTTGGATTTAAGTTTTTTCTTTCCTGCTCCTTTAAAAAATACACTGAGTACCTCCTGATCATTGCTGCCATTTACGTCCAGAATAATCCCGTTCCCAAAGGTCGAATGATTAACCTTGGTTCCAATGGAAAACTTACTGTCGTTTATTTTTTGCCAGCTTTTTCGAGGAAAACGGTTATAAGCTAAAGGCGAATGGCTGTTTAGAGAAGATGCAGTTGTTTCTATAAGCTCGTCAGGAATGTCTTTAATGAATTCGGATGGAGGATTTGTCTGTTCCATACCATAAATTTTTCTCGTCACCGCGTTCAGAAAAAAAAGTCGGTTTTTAGTGCGTGTCATCCCCACATAACAAAGCCTTCTTTCCTCCTCCATTTCCTCATCACAGTCCATGGACCTGATATGTGGAAAAATTCTTTCTTCCATGCCTGTGATAAACACAACAGGGAATTCAAGTCCTTTTGAATTATGTAAAGTCATGAGGGCTACCGAACCATGTCCATCATCAAAGCTATCTATGTCCGATACCAGCGCCGCCTGGTCAAGGAAATTGCTGACAGAAACGTCGTCATTATTTTCTTCAAAACTTTTGGCAGCAGTAATTAATTCCTTCAAATTCTCGATTCTGTTTCTTGCTTCAAACGAATTTTCGTTCATTAATTTATCGACATAACCTGTTTCCGCCTGTATATATTTGATTACCTCGGAAACGCTATTTCCCCCTGCAAATTCTCTTAACCTGCTTAAAAGGCCGCAAAACTTTTCAACCTTTTTTCTAACAGCGCCCGAAAAGGCTTTCGAGTCTGCCATTTCTCTCATGGCATAGAACCGGGTAAGCTTTTTTTCACTGGCAAAAGTATTTATTTTGTTCAAAGTGACCTTTCCGATACCATGGTTATTCGTATTGAAAATCCTGTTAAGGCCTACGGAATCGTCAGGATTAACAATAACACGGCAATAAGCAATAACATCTTTAATTTCTTTCCGATCGTAAAACTTATGTCCGCCGATAACTTGATAAGGAATACCTGATTTTCTCAAAGACTCTTCAATGACCCGTGATTGAGCGTTTGTTCTGTAGAACACCGCGATATCGCTAAAGCCTGCTTTCCCCTTTCTTTGAAATTCAAGAATCGTTTGACTTATATAATCTCCCTCGTCTTTTTCATTAAAAGCCCTGTAATATGTGATCTTCTCGCCTGCCCCGTTATTAGTAAAGAGTGTTTTTCCTTTTCTCTGCCTGTTTTTGCTTATTACATAGTTGGATGCTTCTAAAATAATTTTAGTGGATCTATAGTTTTCTTCCAGTTTAATAATTTCCGCATTTTTAAAATTTTTTTCAAAACTCAGGATGTTTTCAATATTGGCCCCCCTCCACCGGTAAATAGATTGATCTTCGTCTCCCACCACACAAATATTCTGATATTTTTTGGCAAGGAGGGAAATAAACAAGTACTGCAAATAATTAGTATCCTGATATTCATCGACTAAAATGTATTGAAATCGGTTTTGATAGTCCTCCAGCAGATCAGATTCAGATTTGAACAGTTTTACGGTTATCAACAGGAGATCGTCAAAATCCAGAGCATTGTTTGCCTTTAACTTTTTCTGATAGACAGGAAAAACTTTTAGGGTGATATCATCAAAATCATTGATTTCATCAATCGTGGAATTATTGTCAGGTTCTTTCGGATTGTTTTTTATCAAGCTGATTTTAGTGGAAATCGCCATGGGAGAATATTTCTCCTCGCTTAAACCGGTTTCTTCGATGCATTCCTTGATCAAAGCATTCTGGTCAACGGTATCGTAAATAACAAAATCCTTTGAATACCCTAACCGGTCAATTCCCGTTCTTAAAATGCGAACACACGCGGAATGGAAAGTGGAAGTCCAAATATCGAGGCTCTTATTGCCGAGCAGGGATTCTATCCGCTCTTTCATTTCTGAAGAGGCTTTATTGGTAAAGGTCAGGGCAAGGATGTTATAAGGGTTGACTCCTTCTTCATTAATTAATCGGGCAACCCTGCAGGTAATCACCCTTGTTTTTCCGGAACCTGCTCCGGCAATGACTAAAAGTGGACCATCCTTATGCATCACAGCTCTTTGCTGTGCCTGATTTAAATTTTTAAACATAATATAATAAAAAAAGCATTCAGCTTTCAGCCAATAGCATTCGGTATCTTTCTGATCTAAAAACTTACGGTTGGAAGTTTGCTAAAAAATAATAGGAGCCGGGATAAAAGTTACCACAAAAATAGCAATTGAAATCAATCCTATTTTTTTATCCTTATTCGTCAGTGGAGTTGATTCGTCTATTAACGGGGGATGCCGAAATCCAAACACAGCTACAATAGCTGCCCATATAAACCAACCGTGCCAGCTGAAATAACCTAACGGAATTAAAATAATAAAGGTGATTTTAGAAATAATTTGATAGTTTTTTTCAAACAGGGCGTAAATAATATGCCCCCCGTCTAATTGCCCAATCGGAAGCAGATTTAATGCCGTAATAAATAAACCAATCCAGCCGGCAAAAGCAATAGGGTGCAAAACGATGTCTGCATTCTCCGGTGAAACGCCCAATATCATTTTAGTTAGAAAAGAAAGCGTTATTGAAGAACCAAATGAAAATCCAAGTTGAAATTGGGGTTCCTTTATCTCAGATAAGGTCAATCCAATAATGAGAGCTGGTATGCATACCACAAACCCTGCAATAGGGCCTGCAGCGCCAATTTCCAGCAAAACACGCCGGTTTGGAATTGGAGATCTCATTTTGATGAAGGCTCCAAAGGTTCCGGCAATGAAAGGGGGAGGCGCTGGTATGAAATAAGGTAACGTGGCAGACACCCCCCATTTCCGGGTCATTAAATAATGTCCCATTTCATGGGCGCCTAAAATCAAAATAAGGGTTACGCCAAAGGCCAGGCCACCGGCCAAAAAAGTAGAGACCAGGGTGGCTATGAGTAAAAAAAAATGGAGCAACAATTGACGGCGAGGAATGTCGTTAAACATGTAAGGCGATTAAGTGTGGTAAAACTTAAGTTGTAAAAAGTTCAATTGAGAAGGTCAAATAGAAACCTTGTTATATAGATTTTCCCACTTTTCAAGTTCATCAATAACATTGACACCAATAGAATATCTTCCATCTGTTATTTGATTTTTATAGGCAACAACGCCATTAAATGTTTCGTGTGAAGCAACATCACCTTCGGAGAAAATTCTAAAAGTCAAATTTCCATTTATTTCAGGAAATTCAAATTCAACCCATCCCTTAAATCTTTTTCTGCTGATATTATCCAGCATACACATTTTCCAACGGTTATTAACATATGTTTCTATAAATTGAATTGGGCTAACTCCTTTGCTAAACTTAATAGCAACTTGGTGGCGTTCATCAATCCTTTTCCCCTTATCTCTTTCAAGCGGTTCATTTTGGCTGGAACTGTATACTCTGTTTCTCCCCGCATTTTTTGCAAAATATAGACATTCGTCAACACCGGTCAAGAGTTCGCTGTTTGTTTTCCCGTATTTGGGAAAACTGGAAACTCCTGCTGATATCGTTATTTTTCGAGGAGATTGATTTTTTTGATTAATTGTTAGATATTTTTCTGCCTTGAATCTAATTTTTTCAGCTATACTTACCGCATGTTCTTCACTCGCTCCTGGAAGTAAAATAATAAACTCCTCACCACCGTATCTCGCCGCTATATCTCCCTTACGTGTAATTGATTTAAGAAGAGACGACAGTTTTTTCAGGACACTATCACCAACAGGATGACCGTAAGTGTCATTTATAGATTTAAAATGATCCACATCAACCATGATCAATGAAAAAACACTTTGGTTCCTTTCTGCCTTACTGATCTCCTTACCAAAAACATCCATAAAGTATCTCCGCGAATGCAGTTGAGTGAGATCATCAGTGATTGCGAGTTTGCGAGTCTCCATAAAAATTATGGATTTTTCAAGGGCCTGAGCAATTTGTAGAGCTACTTCATTAAATAAAGCTAAATTGCTTTGTTTGAAACCATCGACTTCATTTCTATGAATATTAAATACTCCAATAACTTTTTTATTTTTGTTTTTTAAAGGTGCTGAATAAAACGATCCGGTCCCGGTTTTTTTTCCTTTATAGTGAAGATACCTGCTGTCTTGGTTAATATCCTTAACCAGAATAGGCTTTCCATTTTTTGCAACCAGACCTGATATTCCTTCTCCTATTTTAAAAGAGATGTCCTTTATTTTTTTCCTGGAGGTACGGTTGGCAGACCACATGGTAAGTGTTTTTCCCTTCTCGTCAAGAAGCAAAATGGAAAAATCATTAATACCTAAAGAATGTTTAGTAAACTTTTCAGCTTCAATTAAGATATTATCTATTTCCAGGTTAACGTTCAAATTCTTGCTCAGATTGTACAGAGCAATAATCTCAAATAGACGTTCCGATAAGCCATCGATTTGTCGCTTAGTCGAATCTAAAAGCTTCAAGTTGTTCTGACCATTAGTTTTTTTTCTTCCCACAAATCACTCTCTTTAGTGCATTGATATTATTAAGCAATATTGGATTTAAACATAAAAATATAATGGTTAAATATATGTTATAATAGCTGAAATCTGCTTTTCAAAACAAGGAAAAAAAGCAGATAACTCTCTGCCTTGTTGCTGCATAACAAAACAGTCTTTCAGTTCAACCCTTTAGCCAAACTTGCCCAAAATAAATTTCAGAAGAAAGCCTCAGTCAGTCCTTGATTTTACTAATATCTTTGCTATTTTAGCATTAGTTAATCTCGTTATTTTTAATTTTTTTTGTTAATCCAGTAACTTATGAATGATAACGAACATGTTGCGCGCGCGGCAGGCGCTGTAGGGGGTGCAACTTTTATCAGCCGAATCCTTGGATTTGTGCGTGATATGATCATTGCCAACCTTTTTGGAACGAAAATGGCAGCGGATGCTTTTTTTGTTGCCTTTAGAATTCCCAATCTCCTACGCAGACTTTTAGGTGAAGGATCATTAACCGCGGCGGTTGTCCCTGTCTTTACCGAATACCTGACTACAAAAGACAAAGATGAAACATGGAAGTTAGCAAATATTTTATTAAACACTTTTTTGTTAATATTGTTTGTTACGGTAGTTTTAGGAATAATTTTGTCTCCTGCTATCGTACGTGTAATCGCGCCCGGATTTCATGCTTCTGCTGAAAAGTTTGATCTGACAGTCAAACTCACCCAATTTATGTTCCCTTATCTCTTATTTGTAGGGATGGCAGCGCTAACAATGGGGATGCTGAATTCTCTCCGGGTTTTTTTTATTCCCGCAATTGGTCCTGTTTTTTTGAATGTTTGCATGATTATTGCCGCTATCTTTTTAGCTCCTCGCCTGGAACAACCCGTTTTAGCCCTTGCCGCTGGAGTTGTCGCGGGAGGAGTACTGCAATTTTTCATCCAGGTACCCGCGTTAATTAAAAAAGGGCTTCAATATAAAGCTACACTGGATTTTAAGCATTCCGGACTTGTAAAGATCGGAAAACTAATGCTTCCATCGCTTGTGGGATTGGCTGTAATGGAGATCAATATCTTTGTCGATACGCTTCTCGCATCACTTCTGCCTGAAGGTTCTGTATCTTATCTCTATTACGGCAACCGGTTGGTCCAGTTTCCCCAGGGAATTTTTGCTGTAGCCCTGGGCGTCGCCATACTCCCGACCCTTTCACAGCAGGCAGCCCAAAATCAGATGGACAAGTTAAAAGATACATTGTCCTTTGGCATTCGGTTAGTTCTGTTTATAACCATTCCGGCAACCGTTGGTTTGATTGTTTTAAAAGAACCCATTATCAATCTACTTTTTGAGAGGGGAGAGTTTACACATCAATCCACCGTGGCTACAGCCCATGCTCTTTTTTACTACGCTATAGGATTGTGCGCTTTTTCAGGTGTTAAAGTAATTGTTCCTGCTTTCTATTCATTAAAAGACACCGTAACGCCGGTTAAGGTAGCCGTATATGCCATGATTACTAATATTGTCCTTAATCTCTTGTTAATGGGCCCACTGCAACATGGCGGCTTGGCTCTGGCTACCTCTTTATCTTCTTTGTTAAATGTTATATTGCTGATTTTTATTCTGCGAAAAAGAATTGGAGGCATCAAGGGGAGAACAATACTCGTTTCTACAATCAAATTAGCCGTGGCATCAATAATTATGGGTTTTATAATTTACTGGATTAATACCGGATTTTATGACTTGGGAGCGAATACTTTGTTAAAGGCCGGAGTTCTTTTTGGAAACATTGTACTGGGAATAATTTTTTATTTTATCGTATCTTTTTTCTTAAAAGTTGAAGAAGTAAAGTTTTTAATTGATCTTGTTAAAAAGAAACTTGCATCAAGTTCCAAAATTTAAAAGTTGAAATTGAAGGCATACCACGATAAAGTTAAAAAACTCACGTCTAATTAATTTTCATTTAAGGAGAAAAGATGTCCCAGGCAAAGGCAGGTGATAAAGTAAAAGTGCATTATAAAGGTTCTTTCAAGGATGGTAAGGTTTTTGACTCATCGGAAGGAAAGGACCCTCTTGAGTTTACTATTGGACAAAAAATGGTTGTTCAGGGGTTTGAAAACGCAATTGTCGGAATGGCTTCAGGAGAGAAAAAGAAAATCTCTATCCAGCCAAAGGAGGCTTATGGTGAATACAGGAAAGACCTTGTTGCGACCATTGACAGATCGGAAATACCGAATGATATTAAACCGGAATTAGGCATGATGCTTCAAGTTAGTCCGGAACCGGGAAGACCAACGGCTGTTACTGTAACAGAACTCAATGAAAAAACCTTAACCCTTGATGGCAACCATCCGCTTGCCGGAAAAGAGCTTACCTTTGAGCTTGATCTGTTATCCATAAGTTAATGAGAATAGAGAAGAAGAGACATGCCTTTTTTTAACGGGACAACAGAAGATAAACCGGAGTAATAAAAAATTCTAAGATATTTTGCATCTTTGCGGTGAATATTTATCCACTTTATCTTATTGAATAGACAGGGTCTTCTATAGCTTCACCGTGGCAAAGGGGACATTTCCCGGGCTTATTAATCTTCTCTCTCTTTTTGAAGATAAAGCCGCATTTTTTGCATGTGGCAGGGTCAACAACCATTTTAAGATTATTCCTGAATATTGATTTTTTGATATGTTCGAGGTGCGCGGAAACTTCCTTTTCAGAAATCCGGACATAGCCGGATATTTCCTTCGCGGTCAGAATTTGTTCCTTGAGAAAGGAAACAATTTCCTTTCTTACGGTCTCATGCCTTTCAAGGGGAATAAAGGGTTCTTTCGGTTTCTTATTCATTATTGCCTAACCACGAAGCCACGCTCAGCGGGGCGAAGAACACAAAATGCACGAAGAAAAAGTACTCTGCGGTAAAATGAAAATCTTTGAAAGCATACAAAAAGCTGACCGCTGATAGCTGAATGTTGTTTACTTTACATCTTTCCCTTAAGCCAAATTCTCCACTCTTTGATGAACCTTTTATCAAAACCTTTTGATTCAGCTAAATTAAAGAGTTTTAATGCTTCTTTATAATTTTCTAAAAGCGCAAGGGAGCTGGCTAAATTATATATGATTTTCGGGTCATTTTTTTTAAGCTGATGCGCAATTGCGAAATATTTATTTGCATTAAGATTATCCTGCTTAGAAAAGTACGCGGTTCCCAGTTCATTAAAAAAATAACCGCTTTTATTTTTTTTATCTTCCGCATAAGGTTTTAGAAGGTCTATAACCTCTTGATGTTTTTGTTTAGCATTCAAATCTTCCGCTTTCCATGACAGGGCATTATAATCCACATCTGAATTTCCAGCATAAATATTTTGAGATAAACCGGCTATTATAAAAAATAATCCTGTTACAAGTATGATGGTAGATATAGTATTAAATTTCCATTTCATAGGTTTTTATTCCTGATTGTTAGCAGCTCCCGACATCTGATTTGGTTCCTTAATTTGAATCTTCTTTACCAGCGCTTCTTTTTCTGTTCTGCTTAATCCTTTTATTTTATACTCTCTCTTGCTTGCTTCTGACCTGGAGCTAAGAGATTCCTTGTAAACCAGGTTCACCGGGCATCGGGCGCGGGTGTATCGGGCGCCGCGTAGATCACTGTTGTTATGTTCATCGATGCGCCGATCAACATCATTGGTGATACCGGTGTAAAGGCTTTGATCGGAACATCTGACAATGTAAACATACCAGTTACCCATGGTTTCTCATGATGCGGTCCGCGAATTTAGCTTAACGTACTTTAATGATTTAAAGAATATAGCTAAATTTAAATGATCAACAATAGTTGTTAATTATAAACTGACTAACGCCCAAATCCAAAATTATTAGTTTTGACAGTCTTTTATTTTTATGTTAGAAATTAAACACACATTTGCGGAGAGGAATTAGTGGAGTTTAAAATTTCACGTGAGGAATTTTTAAAAGGGCTTCAGACAGTTCAGGGCATTGTAGACACCAAAGGCGTTATGCCTATCCTGTCCAATATCTTAATCAAAACCCAATCAAACGGCATTGATATCTTTGCTACAGATCTTGACATTGGTATCAAAGGGTCTTACGGGGCAAAGATAATCTCTGAGGGCAGTGCTACTGTTAGTGGTCGGAAACTTCATGAAATTGTCAGGGAACTTCCTGATGAAGAAATTCACTCAAAGAGCGATAAAGAAAATAATTGGATAAACATAACGTGTAAAAAATCGACTTTTAAAATTGCCTGCCTACCGCCTGAAGAATACCCCGCATTTCCCGCTTACAAAGAGGAAAAAGATCTGGTCATTGAGATTGATCTTTTGAAGGAAATGCTCAAAAAAACTAATTTTGCCATTTCAACGGACGAAACCCGGTATACATTAAATGGTGTTTTGCTTGAGTCTGAAGGGAAAGACATTTCCATGGTGGGGACCGATGGACACCGCCTGGCTTTTATTAAAAAATCAAATGGGTTTGATAAAAA
>DASCNB010000147.1:0-11576 GCA_036011265.1 Nitrospinota bacterium
GTTTTGCTCGATCAGGAGCAGACAGTCAGAAAGAAATATTTCATTAATGGTTTGCCCACATCCTATTTAATAGACGATGAAGGAAAACTGAAAGGATTTATTTCAGGGGAAAGAGATTGGTCAAGTGAGGACGCAACCCTATTAATAAATTCAATTATACAAAAAAGTAATACCTGACCAACAGCACCGGAACTAATAACATGCTATGGCAAAATATAGTAGCTGGTGAGCAGCAAAGCCATAATGACGAATACAATGCTCAATATTGGTGATAAAAAACATAATCTACCTGCTAGTATAGTCAAGTTTGCCTTAATACTATTATTTTTTTGTCCCCTTGAGTCCTGGGGATTGGATGCTGAAACAGTCATTAAAAAGTTAGATAATCACTATTACTATGTTCAAGACTATGGACTAAAAAAGCTTACTGCGACAGTTCAATGGGAATTAAACCAAAAAATAAAATATTTTTGGAAATACCCTGATAAAGAGAGATTTGAGGTTATCGCATTGGATGACCAACAGAACCGAAAAGAAGCCATTCTTGATTTTATTGAAAACTACAGAGATACTTTTGTTCCCAAAAAAGTGACTGATACTCTTGCCGGTTACAGGCTTAAAAGGATGACCGATCTTGATAACATGGTCTACCTTAAGTACGTCACAAAAGAACAAAGGCAAAAAATAAAAGAATATACCTTTTGGGTAGATAAAGAAAAATTTAGAATTCGCAAAATGGAGGTTTCCGTTGGAGACGCGGTCATATCCAATAAAATGACTTACATAAAAAAAAAGGGAAAATGGCTGGTCTCTTCTATCCATGCTGATTATAGAAGAGGCGGCAAAACAATTCCTTTCCTAAAAAGTGATTTTTTTTATAAAAAGGTAAGAAATTTCTGGCTTCTCTCAAAAATTACCAGAGAAGGGCTAACTGAAAATGCGGGCAAACTCGACAATTCTATTGTTTTACGAATCAATGAATATAAAACTTATCTTTAAATTATTAATATCAATAATTGTTTTTTCTTTTATGGTGGCAATCGCTCCTGTGAACGCTATGGTCGATAATGCTAAAGATCATGATAGGCAGCAATCGCATAAAATTATGTTTTCAAAACTAACTATCAACCCCATTGACTCCCAATTACTAAACGGGCCTCTGCATTTTTGCCCCGTTCATGGTCGTAATATGAGGGGCGCCTTTTGTAAAATGAAGCAAATGAAACATGCCTCTGCTAACGATCCGGAGTCCGATTCCAAAGATAAAGAAAAATGTTTTATCTCGATCGACGATGTGGGCCACCCTTCAGGGACTGTAGCGGATGTTCTTCATTTAGACTATAAATTTGATGATTGCTCCCTGGCCGACATGACATTAATTCTACCCTCTTGCATTTTTATTTGTTCTGATTTCAAAGTTTATTCACAAGAATATTTCAACACTCCGGACAAACCACCCGAATATCATTCCTAAGATTTAAATCAAAAACCAACACACAATAACCATACACATTTTATTCAGCTTTAATTTTGCTTAAAGGATGATTTTCATTCAAAGCATTAAGCTGTTTTTATGGGAAGCCTGCTCCTCCTCTATGGCCCTGTCTATTTTCTTACAGGTTTTAGGCAGGGCCGGCTTCCCGCTCTAAAAAACTCTTTAACTATTGAGAAAGGAAATAAATGAATATTTTGAAAGTAATTAGCGTCTTGTTTTTTATATTAACATTTATATTGCCAACATCTGGAATTGCGGATGAAAATGAAAAAGAAGAATCCTTGGAATTGAAAGATGTTGTGGTAACAGGCACTCGTGAGAAAAAAACAAGATTCGAAACGCCTGCGACAATCGGAACTGTAAAAGAAGAAGAAATAGCTGAGACAAAACCGTCTCATCCCTCGGAGGTCATGAGACGGATGCCGGGAGTCCATGTTAATGCAACCAATGGCGAAGGACACATGACTGCCATCCGACAACCTATTACCACCGGCGCGGTTTATTTATATTTAGAGGATGGTATTCCCACCCGGTCTACCGGTTTTTTTAATCACAATGCCCTTTATGAGGTAAATGTTCAACAATCATCAGGGATTGAAGTTACCAAAGGGCCTGGTACAGCTCTATACGGTAGTGATGCGATAGGGGGTGTCATCAATGTATTAACACGCCCGGCCCCTTTCAGTCCTGAAATAGAGGCAACATTGGAAGGTGGACCATATGGATATGTTCATGGGCTGTTAAGCGCCGGAAATACCTGGGGATTAAATGGTTTATTAGGAGAAGTGAATATTAGCCATTCCAATGGCTGGCGCGATGATACGGAGTTTGATCGTCAAACTACTAAAGTCCGCTGGGACAGGGTTATTAACGGTAATTCAAGACTTAAAACCATCATTTCATTTTCCAACATTAACCAACAGACAGCAGGGACTTCCAGACTTTCAAAAAATGATTACCTGGACAATCCTACACTAAATTATACTCCCATATCATTCCGGGATGTAAAAGCATTTAGAGTATCTACCGCCTATGAGCGTGAATCAGAATCATCGCTTTTAAGCATTATTCCGTATGGCCGGTACAACCAGATGGACCTCTTACCTAACTGGTCATTAAGTTATGATCCACAAAACTATACAACTCAGAACAAATCCATCGGAATGCTTGCAAAATATCGTCATGATTTTCAGACCTTTAAATCTCGCGCTATTGTTGGAGTGGACCTTGATTATAGCCCGGGCAGTAGATTTGAAGAAGAAATAGATCCTACAAAAGTGGGCAATATTTATACATCCTTTACAACCGTTGGCACAAATTATGATTACGATGCTGCTTTTTATGGAATATCCCCATATATCCATGGCGAAATATCCCCTTTGGAAAAATTGCACCTTAATACAGGTTTACGTTTTGACTATATGGGCTATGATTATGATAACAATCTGAGCGTTGTAACGACAGGGACCCACCGCCGGCCTGCCAATACCACTGTTAATTTTACCCATGTTAGTCCAAAGTTTGGCGCAACCTATGACTTTACTAAAAATTCGAATATGTTTTTCTCTTACAACCACGCCTTTCGTGCTCCCGGTGAAGGACAATTGTTCAGACAGGGACAGGCTGAAAATACAGTAGATCTTAAGCCAACAAAGGCAAAAAGTTATGAAGTTGGACTTCGTGGAAAAGCGCTGCAGAAGTTGGATTATGAGATATCCGCATACCATATGACTAAAGAGGACGATATCCTGAGCTTTAGAAATACAACAGATGGAACGCGGGAAACATTGAATGCCGGTGAAACTCTTCACCGCGGCGTTGAGTTCGGGATTGGCGTAGCCATAACCCAGGAACTTCGCCTGGATGTGAGTTACTCCTATGCCAAGCATACTTTCGAGGATTGGTCTCCTAGTACTGGAGTGGATTACAGCGGTAATGAGATGACTTCAGCCCCAAGAGAAATAGGAGACATCCGGCTTGCATACAAACCTTCTTTTTTTAATGGAGGAAGGGTTGAATTGGAATATGAAAGGCTTGGAAGTTACTGGATGGACGATGAAAATACAACTAAATATGATGGGCACCATCTGTTACATCTGAGGGGAAATTATCTATTTGATAATAGTGGTTGGGAAATCTTTGCGCGTATTATAAATATGACAGACAAGCGTTTTGCCCAGGCAGCCTCTTTCTCTCAGTTTAGAGGTGAAGAATTTGCTCCTGGGATGCCCCTTTCTGTCTACGGAGGAGTAACTTATAAGTGGGGAGGTAAAAAATAAATGTTTGAGGAAAGGAGAAATTAAAATATGTGGGATTTTATTATGAAGGGCGGGGTACTTATGTATCCCATCTTGCTCTGTTCTGTGGTGGGATTATCCATTGTCATCGAGAGAACTTACCATTTCTTCAGAGCCGGAATTAATGTTATAGAATTTAAGGAAAAAATTAAAGAACTGTTAAAAAATGAAAAAATATCAGATGCCAAAAAAGCTTCTGAAGACCATTCCGGACCTGTTGCCAGAATAAGCACACTTGTTTTGGAAAATAACTTCAGGGACAGTAAACGGAAGGAAGACGCCATCGCCAGGATAGGTTCCCAGGAAATAAGGAGGTTAGAGCGCAACCTCAGGGGCCTTTCCATTATTTCTAACATAGCTCCCCTGCTGGGTCTTCTTGGAACAGTGACAGGGATGATACGCGCTTTTATAAAAATTGAGGCCCTTGGAGGGAAAGTTGACGCCTCTGTCCTTGCCGGTGGAATATGGGAGGCCATGATGACAACAGGGGCCGGTCTTGCTGTAGCAATTCCTGTCATGATTGCTTATCACCTCTTCGAGGGAAAGGTTGACCAAACTGCAGCCGATATGAAAGATGTAGTTACTGAGATAGGCGAATTTGCAGGTGTCGAGTTCAAAGAAAGCTTTGTTGAAGAAAGCCGGATGGAGGCCCTGAAGGAGGAGGAAGTGTATGGAATTTAAAGGAAGAAAGCGTATGCAGTCTCATATAAATGTCCTTCCCTTAATAGACATTGTTTTCCTGCTTCTCATTTTTTTTATGCTGACATCCAACTTCCTGAACCAGGCGGCCATTAAACTTGAGCTTCCGGAGGCAAGCAACGCGACTGAAGAAAAAGAAGAAGAAATTGTTTTATCCATCGATAAGGACAAAAAAATATTCATCGGCGCTGAGAGTTTTGTGATTTCAGACCTACCGGTCATTTTGAAAGAGAAGTTGGAAAAAGCAAGCAGGAAGAATGTGATTATAAAAGGGGACAGAAACATTGATCTGGGCCTTACTGTCAAAGTCATGGATATCGTAAGGAGTTCGGGTGCAGAGAGTATGTACATAGCCACGGAAATAGGAGGTCAAAATGAACAGTTCTAAAAGTTTATATTTATCCATCGTCTTTTCATTGATTCTCCATGGAATCGTATTCTCACTTTACCCAATTAGTGTATCTGAATCTGCAATCAAAAAAAAGGAGATGAAAGTATTATTAAAAATAAAGAAGCAGGTTAAAAAACCGGTTAAAAAAAAGGTACAGGCCTTAAAACCTAAAAGACTTCAAACACAAAAGAAAATAAAAGCAACTCCAAAAAAAATATTAAAAAAAGCTCTGATGAAAAAAACAATTCCCAAAGTTAAACCCACAACCCTTTCCAGGAAAATTGTAACGCAAACCAGGTTGAGAAAAAAATTTTTAATGGCGAAGGTTGAAAAAATGAAAAAGATTGAGATTAAAAAGATAAACACAAATGTCAGGCAAAAAGCAAAAACAGACCTTTTCAGGAAATTGCCACATAAACCCGTGAATTATAGAGATGATTTTGCGCCTAAAGCCGACTCTAAAATTCTTAAAACCGCGTTGCCTGGCCCTCTTCCAACTCCAACTCAAGAGACGAGTAAAGATACGGAGAATGAAAAACGCAGATTTTATGACCTGGTCCACGGCAAGATTGAACAGGCAAAAGTCTATCCTAATATCGCAAAGAAGATGCAAATAGAAGGAGAAGTACCGCTCAGTTTTAAAATTTTTCCGGATGGAACAGTAGGTGAGATTAATATTCTTACTTCCGGCAGAAACCACGAGCTCCTGAAAAGGGCAGCTATGACAACTATACAGAAAGCTTCTCCCTATACTCCGGTCCCTTCGGATTTGAGAATAGAAAAAGGATTAAGGTTCAAGGTTAAAATATCTTATAAACTTAACTAAGGAGGCATATTTATGCTCAGATTTAAAGTTTTCGTACTTTTCATTTTATTCATGGTTTCTTTTTGTAATATTACTATAGCGGATGAAGGTAATAAAAAACCGTTCGTAATTTGGGAAAGCAAACCCCGGCTTCTGAAAGAGGGAAATGGGGCCCAATTCATTATTAAAGCATCTGAAGGCATTAACATGGTCCATGCAGCCAGGAATAAAACTGGTGGCCAGGACCTCTATTTTTCAAACTCCCATAATGAAGGGCAAACATTTTCCAGACCACGCCCCATAAACTCAAAGAGCGGCGCTGTAAGTTCCCACGGAGAAAATGGAGCACAGTTTCGCAAAGGGAAAGGCCGCGCACTTTATACCACATGGCAGCAGGAAAGAGATATTTACTTTTCGCGTTCCCTGTCCTTTGGGAGAAAATTTTCTGACCCGATTCGTGTAAATGATGACAAAGGTAAAGCTTCTCAGTCTTTCTTTGCAATGGAGGTGGGGCCCCGGGGGAATGTCTATCTGGCATGGCTTGATGGCCGTGACAAAGGGAAAAACTCAAATGGGAAAAGCCCCAAGGGAACATCGTCCCTTTATTTTGCGCGCTCAATTGACCAAGGGGATTCATTTGAAAAAAATGTAAAAATTGCCGCGTCTGTTTGCCCTTGTTGCCGTCCCTCTTTTGCTTTTGGGGATGCCGGTGAGATTTTCGTTTCCTGGCGGCAAGTTTTTGAAGGGAACAACCGTGTCGTAGTTGTCTCTTCTTCTCAAGATGGAGGAAAGACCTGGAGCGGACCGGTGAAAACTCTGGACGAAGGTTGGAAAATTAATGGGTGCGCCCACTCGGGTCCGGTTCTTAGCTATTCAAAAGGGAAACTGGTTGTCGTATGGTATACGGGCTCTGGAAACAAAGCGCGCCTTAAAATGGCGACCTCAATGGATAAAGGCAAGTCCTTTGGCTCCATAACGGAAATACAGGGTAATGTCCTGGATGCAAATCATCCTTTTATGGCTATGGTCAACGGGGAACCCTGGGTGATTTTCCAAGGTCGAGATCCTTCAATTGAAGATGGTTGGGGAAACGCTAAAGCCTGGTTTGTACGTGTTAAGCAGCAGGAAGGACAAGTAACCACTCCCACAGCGCTTCCTTCCAATGGCGGAAGCGTGAGTTATCCCATGCTTTTTTCAGGAAACTCCGGTAAGTTATACGCTCTTTGGACGGAAATGACCGAGCAAGGTTCCCAGGTCGTTCTTTGTAGGGGCCGTATTTAGTTCTATTATTTTACTTAGTAAAAACTTGTTTTTTTGAACAAGTTTTTTTGCAAGCTCACTGGAGCGGAAGCTCCATTTGGTTGCGGCGCCTTGGCCGCTTTATGGAATAGACTTTCAAACCCTAACCAGGCATAGTTGCAACCAAACAGGCCATATAAATATTCAGTGCCTAAAGTGATCTAAAGTTGTTGAGAGCTTACACACTTTTTTATTTGGTTTTGGTGGCCCTATGAGTACAGTGTTTTTTTATAGCAGTGCGAAAGCACCCATTTGCTTTAGGCACTTGGATGAGAATATTGCGACCTTTTTACATATAATTTTATTGCTAAAATTTGAGGAGATATGTTTATTATGAAATTTATTACAGCTATTCTGATACTATTATTATTCTTATATACTCCATGGATTGTTTCCGGGAAATCCACGAACCAAAGAGAACAGAAAGGCAAAGCCACTGCTCTTAATAAAAGCGAAATTGACTCAGACTTTGACGGTAAAATCGACCAGTGGATCTATTATGGAAAAAACGGCAATATGGTTAAAGCAGAATTTGATACTAACAAGGACGGGAACATAAACCATTGGGAGTATTATGGGAAAGGTAGTAAGATAGAAAAGGTGGAAATTGACAGCAATTATGATAGTCAGGTTGACCAGTGGGCTTATTATAGCAGCAACGGACAATTGATTAAAAAAGAATTTGATACCAATGAAGACAAACTTCCGGATCAATGGGAATTCTATGGCAAAGATGAAAAGCTGAAACGAATAGAGGTGGATAACAACAGCGATGGAAAACCTGACCAGTGGGGGCATTACAAGGAAGGTAAACTAACAAAAAATGAATTTGACAATAATTTTGACGGAAAAATAGATAAGCGGGAGTTTTATAAGAAACTAAAAGAGAACCACTAATTTCATAAATAAGCAGAAAATAATCTATTATTCTTAAAACAAAAGTGAGCTTCACAAAACAATCGAAAGGAGTTAGAAAAATGAATTTATTTATCAATTCAAGATTAAGCCTGTTAGTCGCTCCTATCGTATTAGTTGTTCTCTTGGCAGGAGGCCCATTTCAGACGCTTTCAGCTGCTCAGAAGACCAAGAGTATTTCAGAAAGCCAGTCTTCAAAGAATGATATAAGTAATTTTAAACTGACCAACCATCTTGGCTCAAAAGCAAGTTTGTCTGATTATAAGGGAAAAATCGTCATACTGCTTTTTGGGTATACCCACTGTCCTGATATATGCCCAACTCAATTGAACGATATGCAGAAGGTCCTCGATAAATTGGGCGATGACGCTGATCAGATTCAAGTGGTCTTCATCACTTTTGATCCTGAACGGGACACTCCCAAAGTATTGAAAGATTACCTGGCTTTCTTTAATCCGGGTTTTGTAGGGCTGACAGGCACTAAGGAGGAAATTGTCACGGTAGCACAACAATTTAATGTGATTTATATGAAACGAGAAGTGAAATCTGAAGCCGGTTACTTAATGGGGCATTCATCTGTTATCTATGTTCTGGATCCACTCAGTAAAATGTACAACTGGTATATGCAAAACATACAAAACCCTAGCTCAACAGTCGACGAAATGGCTGAAGATATTCAAGAACTTCTAAAGGAATACAGGGAATTCAACAAAAACTTGAATAAAAGCGCGCTCTAAATTATTTGGCAAACATTGAAGTGAAGTGCCACGGGTAAAGTGCCAGACACCTCTAAGGTGCCAGGCACTTGATAAATCCAGATCATCCTGTTTGTCCCGTCAAAAAAATAAAGAAGAAAAAATATGCTTATTCTTTTTAATCGTTTCTTTTGGTTAATTTTCATCTGTTTTATTTTTTTGATAACCGGTAGCTTAGAAGCACAAATGGTATCAAGAAAATCCGGAATTGAGATTCAAAAGGCATGGACCCGGGCCACTCCTCCAAACGCTAAGAATGCTGCTGTCTATATGATTTTGCAAAATGATGGTCCTCTAAATGACCTGTTGCTGGACGTTCAAACGCCTGCTGCAAAAATAGTTGAACTGCACACGGTGGTTAAGGAAAAAGAGATGATGTTCATGCAGCCTGTAGAAAATATTTCTATACCTGCTCATAGTGTTGCGGTATTACAACCGGGCGGTAGCCACATGATGCTTGTAAATTTAAAAGAACAACTTAAAATAGGAAATCATATCGATCTTACATTGAAATTTATGCATGCGGGAGAGATAAGGCTCAAAGTTCCTGTTCAAAAAAGTCGGAAGGATACAGATGAACATCATGAGATGAGACGCAACTAAAAAAAAAGCAGCTACGTGAAAATATTCATGCATAAATCCGATGAATAAAATTATTTTAACTCTTTTATCCTTGATTTGGGTTTTTTTTACAGGAGCATATAATGCCTTTGCACAGGGGAAATATGATGATATGGCTTTTATTAAGGGAGGCAGCTTTCAGAGAGGGAGCCATGAAAGAATTGAAGGGGCTGAAGATGAAAAACCGGTAAGCACTGTATCTATTGATTCATTTTACATGGATAAATACGAGGTGACAAACCGTAGGTATAGAAAATGTGTTGAAGCCGGAGTCTGCACCCCACCGGATTATAGGAAGTATTTTGATCTTGAAAAATTCAAAGATCATCCGGTCGTTTATGTAACATGGTTTCAAGCCAACCAGTATGCCCTGTGGGTCAGTAAAAGACTTCCAACTGAGGCAGAATGGGAGTATGCCGCTCGCGGCGGATTAAAAGGAATGTTATATCCATGGGGTAATGGACCACCTGAAGGTAGGGCGAATTATAAATCCAGCGATACTACACGTGTCGGAAGCTTCCCGCCAAACGAGTATGGTCTTTATGATATGGCCGGAAATATTAGAGAATGGTGTATGGACTGGTATGGAAGACATTATTATGATGAAAGCCCATTGAAAAATCCGCAAGGGCCGTTGTTAGGTGTATATCGTGTTGTAAGAGGTGCATCGTGGTATAATAATTTGTCAGAAAATTTAAGGGTTGCCAACAGGCACGAAAGGTTTCCAGAGGAAAGCGGTAGTATAATTGGCTTTAGATGCGTTGTTTCTAAAATTGATGCACAATCATCAGGAGATGAACGGTGAAAAAAATATTATGCATTATAGCTATATTCTATTTTATGGTTTTAAATAAAGAAGTTAATGCACATGAAAAATCTAAACACGGTCACATTTTGGGGATCAAAGAAGAGAAGACCTTAGAAAAGCCCAAACATGCTCACATTTTTGGAGTTGCGGTTAAAACAGATTTAGAATACAAAACCATTGAAATAGACACTCCCGGAGGTTTAAAAACCTTTCCTGTCGATGATGTTGCTTTGAGAGTTCTTAAGTTGGTAAATCAGCACCGGGGTGTAGATATAAGATGGCGAGAAGAAAAGGGTAAGATAATCGCCAACGGTATAATTCGAAGAGGCATCTTTAATTGTGAATGCGAACATCTCTTAAAAAGGATGAAAAAAAAAGAAGCAGAAAAGCGCTTTAAAAAACTAATGAAGCCGATCTCCGGGAGCAAACAACGATAACAAGCGCTTGTTTTTTACCTCTCTTGTTCATGCCAAGATGAAATATAAGATTATCATAATTGTTTTGGCAATCATTGTTTCCTCATTATCTTCCGCGAATGAAATAAAATCTCTTAAGATAGGGCAAGCAACTCCTTCCTTCTCTTTAAAGAATCTAGAAACAGGGGAAAAAGAGTCTCTTGAAAACTATAAAGAAAAGGTGTTGCTTATTAACTTTTGGGCATCATGGTGTATAGAATGTGTAAAAGAAATGCCTTCTCTGGAACAATTATACAAAAGTCTAAAAAAGCATGGATTTGAAGTTCTTGGTATTTCAACAGACCTGGATGAAGAAAATGTGGTTTATTTTTTAAAAGAACATCCTGTGAGTTTTCCAATATTACTGGATCTAGATAATGCTGTGGGCTTAAATTACAAATTAAAGTTTATTCCTATCTCTTTTCTGCTGGATAAAAAGCATAAGATTCAAAATATTTTTTACGGTAGCAAAGAATGGGATAAAAAAGAAATCAGGCGATTAATAGAAAAATTGCTTTAATCAATGCCAGGGAAAGATGCATATGAGGGTTATGACTGATACAGTGAGCCGGGCTGCACCATGATCATTTTGTTAACGAATTTTATAGCGGGCTATTTTCCGCTGAAGGGTCCTTCTGTCAATACCAAGGATTTTTGCTGTCTGGTTGACATTCCAATTATTGGCTTTCAGGTTATCCAATATAGATTCTCTCTCAACCGACTCAAGCGAAATTCCACTTAATGATTCGGGAAAAGGAGTCTTTTGATTGGGAAGTACCAATTTTATGATATCGGTAGTAATAGTCAGGTTGTCTTCTAATGTTAGTATGGCCCTCTCCAAGATGTAGAATAATTCTCTTACATTCCCCATCCAGGAAAGAGAAGTAAGAAATTTTAGCGCATCAGGTGTGATGGTAATTTTGCTATTATCAGCGGATATTTTTGATGCAAGAAAATAGTCCAGTAATAAAGGAATGTCTTCCTTTCTTTCTCGCAATGGTGGGACATCAATTCGGCATACATTGAGCCTGTAATA
>DASCNB010000148.1:0-4714 GCA_036011265.1 Nitrospinota bacterium
AATAGTTACTTTAAATTAACGTACTTGAAGATAGAGCTTTTTAAGTTGTTTGGCCGGAATCCCCATGTAATACATTATCAATAGCAGCCAGTTTCTAAATGTGGCATACAAAATCCCCTCTTTTTCCCAACGACGGGCAGAAGTTAATATCTTTTCATCTAAAATAACTGTTTTTCCCGAAGCCCTTAACCTACCATAAAACTCAACATCTTCCATAAGGGGAGTAACCATAAATCTTCCTATTTCGAAGAATTTTTTTTTTCTCACAAAAATACCCTGATCTCCATAAACAAGGTGGAAAAGTCGCGATCTTAAATTGACAACCTGTGAGATGATACTTAACAATAATTTATTCGAATCGATTTGAAGTCGAAAAGCGCCGCCAACATACACAGATTCGTTTACTATTTCTTTTAGTTTTTGGAAAGCATTGGTTGTAAGCATTGAATCAGCATGTAAAAAAAATAATACTTCACCTTTGGCAAAAGCCGCCCCATAGTTCATCTGGTTTGCTCTGCCCTGTTCGGTTATAAAAACTTGATGAGCGTGCTTCGAAGCGATTTCTACTGAATTATCTATACTGCCACCGTCTACAACAATAATTTCCGTTTGAGAATTGATAATTTTTTTAAGACTGCACAGTAATTTTTGTATCAGCAGATTTTCATTTAAGCAGGGTATAATTATTGAAATTTCCACGATGTTTTATTAATTAGGTAAGAGATTATCTCCCTACTTTTTTAACTATTAGGCTTTTTAGAGAATCATGGATTTTTTTGGAATACTGGCTGTGCGGAATAAATATCGTATAATTTTTCTTTAAGTTCATCGGATCTTCTAATATGTATTCAAGAATCTTTTCCACCCCTACTTTTGCGTCATAGGATTCACAGAAAAGTTCTCCCCAGCTGTTCAAATAGATAACAGAAATAGTTTTTATTTCTTGTAACCATCTTGGAGAATCAAAATTTAATACTATCAGTATTCTTGTTCTTTTTTCATGCGAGAGCAAATCCTTATTACTTATGGAGGAAATTTTTGATGAAGGGAAAAACTCTATTGTGGTCTCCATTAATTTCTGGATATCTGCCAAACCTACAGGGGAGGGATTTGGAAGAACAAAATATAACGAGGTTTTCTTATCCAACATTCCGTTGTGGATAGCCCAGATCACTATACTTAGAATGTTAAGACCTTGTTTGAGTAATTTATCTTTTGCCTTCCAGCTGGACAAGTCCTGCTTGTTATGTTTTCCGCTGTAAAAGCTCCATAAAACTTTACGTTGTTTATTGTAATCGGCTGCAAAAGTAATGCTTTCCTGCCAGAGACCTTCATCAAAGGCTTTTTTCATCAACTGAACTTTTCCGGGTTTTTGAGAATAGAAAGTGAAAAGTTTTCTTCCTAATACCGTAATGTCTTGTTCGCTGATCATCTGTTTTGCTTGGTCTTCTTTTTTAAGCCTATCTGCCAGATTTCGATAAGTCTGGATTAAAAAATTATGGACTCGGTTTCCCAATGACAAAACTTTTTCAAACCCCCATTCTTTAAAATCATTTAAATCATCTAACTTGTTCTGGTCCCATCCCCAGTTTTCAATATAATCCAACATAGTTTTTTGTTTAAAATTCAAGTTAGTGCTGCCGATTAAAGACTTTCGGGCTTTAAATCCGATTTTTATATAAAAGCAGGTTTGAAGAAGATCAACAACATCGTTTCTTTGTTTCTTCACATAATAATCCAGAATATGATCGAACATAGTTGCGTAAGGATCGTAGCGTTTCCAATCGTCCTTTTTAGGCGTTCCTTCATGAAACCTCTTTTTTACGATATTGCAGAGAAGCTGCGATTCTACTTCAGGATCCAAAAAGCCTTCCAGCATTGCCATCTTTAGAACCGATTTATAAGGTGAGTCCATGGCCTTGTTCATTTGCCATAAAGCTGCGCCAAAAAACTCTCCAGTTGTTATTTCATAAAGGTTTCCCAGGTCCACAAGCATACCGGTATTCACTTCAGAAGATCCTTTGGCAGCCTTTTTATATTGATTGTACTCGTCATCAGAAATCCCGGTTGGAATCAGACACCAGAAAGGCATCCTGCCGGCAACCAGAACGCAGGTTCTGTAAAATTCTTCCTTTAGCAGCCTGGCAATAGCAGAACCAGCGCTCTCTTTATCAGCTTCCCCAAAATTATTTACCTGTGCTCTTTTTATATCCGTTGGAAAGAAATGAACCTCCAGATCATGATCCTTATCCGCCCATTTTTCAATCTCAAGTAATTTTTTCTTAAATAATTCCAGTTGTTTTGGATTTAAGCTATCTTCATTAAAACAAACCCAGTAATCGAAATCTGATTTTCCTGTCTGCGCCATAGAACCAACACTACCCATCAATAGAAGAGATTTAATAGAAAGTTGGTTCGGGCCAGTGTCTTCTGACATTCTTTGCCGCAAGGGATAACCTGGAAATATTGTTGAAAATTCAGCCTCGAAACCAGGAGGGAAAGAGTAGTTTTCTATTCCGTAAGGGACTTCTTTGTCTTTGATATAACCGGGTAGGTCTCTAAGATTAGTGTGCAGCAAAAACGTTAAAATATGAAACAAAGGTTTCGTTTTTGGATGCATGAGTTCCAGAAGACGAGTAATTCTGGAATTGTTGTACGCAAGATAAGGTTTAAGATTTTTTGCTAGTAACGTATCCATCATTATAATTGCTGAAGAAATCGTTCAGCCTCAATAGCTGCTGCGCATCCCGATCCCGCTGCAGTAATAGCTTGTCTGTAAACATGGTCTTGAACATCACCACAGGTAAATATCCCTGGTACAGAAGTTTTGACTCCATCTTTGGAAACAATGTAACCCACCTTATCCATTTCCAGTTGCCCATTAAAAATTGTGGTATTTGGGCTATGGCCTATAGCAAGAAAAACGCCATCGCAATTTTTCTCAGTAACTTCACCGGTTTTTACATTTTTTAGTTTGATACCTGTGACTTTCCCTTGATCCGGATCCATAATATCTTCTACCACGCTATCCCAGCAGAAGTTAATTTTATTATTTTCAAACGCGCGATCCTGCAATATTTTAGACGCCCTTAATTGATCCCTTCTATGAATAACGGTAACCTTGGACGCGAACTTAGTTAAGAAGTTTGTTTCTTCCATAGCGGTATCTCCCCCTCCTACAACCACGACCTCTTTTTCCTTAAAGAAAAATCCATCACAGGTAGCGCAGGCAGAAACACCATATCCCATTAAGCGCTTTTCAGATTCCAGGTTTAAGAGCTTGGCAGAAGCCCCTGTGGCAATAATAACGGTTTTTGTCTGGTACAAATCCTTTTCATTTACCGTGACTGAAAAAGGGTTTTTTGAAAGGTCTACACTGGTAATTTCACCACTTAAAATCTCAGTGCCAAAACGGAGGGCCTGTTTTCTCATCTCATCCATGAGTTCGGGGCCTTTAATTCCCGATGAAAATCCTGGGAAATTATCTACTTCCGTAGTAGTCGTTAGCTGACCACCGGGCTGCAACCCTTCTATTAAAATCGGATTGAGGTTAGCCCGTGCTGTATATATTGCCGCTGTATAACCTGCCGGACCTGATCCGATAATGGTAACATTTTTCATCGTGCCATGTAATGAAAGCCGTCGAATATCCTGGCTATAATATTAATAACATTTAGTAGGGGTTAAGTTTGAAGCTCCCCCAGCAAGCTGCGGAGAATCTTTAGTGCAGAGTATAATTTTTTTTTAAATTCACTTGATTATCCCTTGGCAAGTCATAGAAAATTCACATGCTGAGTATTTTTAAATTTTTACACACCTAGAAATCAAAGTCAACCTTGGATGTTTCTCAAATCATAACAGGCATGCCATTTTTGTCACCTTTATTTTAAATCTTTATCCTGTTATTCTGGTTAAATTTATTATAAAAACATATTTAGATTGAATACTTAAAGATGGTTTTTCGATTTTTAGACATTGTTCCGAAAGAGCATGGGGCATGGGCTATGTTGCTTGTCCCATATTTCTCTGGTGCTTTTGCGAAAGGTAAACCGGGAGTCCCGACTTTCCTGCTGCTTGTTTGCGTGATATCGCTTTATTTTTTAAGAGGATGCGGAGAATTTTATTTATCGAATCTTATTAAAAAAAAAGAACCCTACCAAAACATAAAGTCATTTTACTTCCAAACCATTTTCTGTTTTGCATTATTCTTACTCACATCAACGCCGCTTTTATACTACTTCCAACTGTGGAATCTGTTGGTCTTGGGATTAATGGTTTTTTTGTTTATTAGTTTGTATTACCTGTTAATTTTTAAAAAAAAGAGCTATCGAATGTCTCAACAGTTTGTTGTTATTTTAGCGCTCACTCTTTCTGCTCCGGCAGCATATTATGCCACCACATGGAAATGGGATGCTAATACTCTAATCCTCTGGGTCCTAAATGTAATTTTTTTTCAACTAGGGATGTTGTATGTCCATAACAGAATAGGCTTGCATAAAAAAAAAGAACAAATTATATGCTTTTTGGATAAGTTTGGGTTTGTCAGAAATCTGATTTGGGGATGGTGTCTCTCTTTAATTATTTTTTTTGGTCTCTTCTTATCGGGACTAATACATCCTCTTTTTTTTATTATCTTACTTCCCATATCCGTTCATATCATTGTTGGTATTTTTTTTGACAAAAGAGACTTAATAATTAAACGAATGGGATATTC
>DASCNB010000149.1:0-3705 GCA_036011265.1 Nitrospinota bacterium
ATTTTTGATACACTTTTTGAGGCAAAGGTATTGATTGAACAGTGGAGAAAAGAATATAATACTATCAGACCTCACAGTTCACTGGGATATCGACCGCCAGCACCAGAAACGTTTCAATCTATGCCCTCAGTTTCCGCTGCGCTACAACTGACGGCATAGAAAATCATCACTCTACGGGTGGTACTAATATTTAGGGTAGGTCAATATTTAACCAGTAGATAGGGGTATAATTGATTGCCCACTGTACCAGCGCTTAACCTCAAAAGATAATATGACATTAAGTAAGAGAGAACTTTATAAGTAGAGCGAAGAATACGAACCTCAATATTACAATCTTTACAAGAAAGCAATGGATGCGACTGCTCAATCAGATGGTTTTCTCAAATCCAAATCTGTAATCTGTACTCTTGTGAAGGCTTTATAGTGAATAACAAGGATTTATGTAAGAGAAATGAAGATTTTTTTAAGTAAAATAAATGATTGGAGCTAATCGTCTGATATTGAACTTGTAAGAGAAGCAATATAGTCACTGAGAAAAGGGGTCCTTTGGACAAACGAAATATTCTCATCACTGTTACTGGGTTAACTCCTCAAGTTATAACCGAAACTTGTTACTATTTATTTATTAAAAAGCGTCCAAAAATAAAAATAACTGAAGTTATGCCCATTACAACTGCTTATGGGAAGAAATTAATTATCAAGACTCTTTTAAATCCAACTAATGGGAAATTCTATCAATTTTGCCACGACTATAGTATAAACCCCAATAGTATTAATTTTAATAAAGAATCCATAATAGTCCTGAAAGGAAAAGATAGGAAAGACCTCAGCGACATTCGAACAAAAATTGATAATGAATATATCTCAAGTCAAATTAATGATTTAATTAAAAACATAACTAAAGATATAAATACTTCTTTATTCTGTTCTATCGCAGGTGGAAGAAAAACTATGGGTGTTTATCTTGCCTCTGCTCTGCAATTATATGGTAGAAAACAGGATATCCTCTCACATGTTCTCGTCTCTCCAAATGAATTTGAAAATCACAAAGATTTTTTCTACAAACCCAAAAAGGATCTCTGGCTTAACGCCTCAGATGGCAAAAGAATAAATACAAGGAATGCTAAAATAGAGCTTGCCGAAATTCCTCTCATTCGTCTGCGTGAAAGATTTACGGATCAGGGAACAGAAAAGAAAACATCATTTTCTGAAACGATTAGCAATTTTCAAAATAAAATTGATACATCTATTGCCCTGACTTCGCTCAGCCTTAACCATGCAAGTTTGTCTGTTTGTGCGGGCAACTCCATAGTAAAGCTTTCTCCAATACAGTATGTAATCTATCGGTATTTTATTAATTTAAAAAAGGAGAATTGTAAGCATCCCAAGCGTTCAAATTGTGAGGGCTGCTTAGACTGTTATCCTGAGATATATGAATTAGAAGACGACGAGTTCCGTATTAAACTGACGGAATATTATTCAGAAATATTTAAAAAAGAAGAATCGGGATTGCTTGAAAACATGAAAAAAGTTTGGCTAAAAAGAAATAATATTATTTCAACTAATCTACGCACAAATATATCGAGAATTAATAAGGTATTAAAGACCGGTTTGTCTGATGCTGAGTACTACTTTTGTAAAATAGATAATGTTGCTGAAAGAAGACCGGCAAAGTATGGGATAAGAATTGATAAAGGTAATATTGCGGAAATGTTTCAGTAATATTACAACTGTTGATAACACTTTACGATAGCACTATATTAAGCAATGAAATATTTTGCGTAAATATCTAAATTAGGAATTTATAAAATGAAGGAACAAATAAAGGAAGCCCTTAATCATGTGACCTTTAAGACGTATCAGCTGAATTTAGAGTCGCAAACAAACATTTCACTTCCATCATTTAAAGGGTCTACTTTTAGAGGCGGGTTTGGATATGCCTTTAAAAAAGTGGTATGCGCTATTAAAAATACATGTTGCCAAGAGTGTTTATTAAAAACAAGATGCCTTTATATAAAAATATTTATCTCTCCCACTCCAGAGAACGCGGTGGTGTTAAAAAGTAGCAGTAACATTCCACATCCTTTTATCATCACCGCTCCGGAAGAACAGAAAAATATTTATAACGAAAAGAAAATCATAAATGCAGGATTAACCCTTATCGGGCAATGCATAGACTATCTTCCTTATTTTATTTATACCTTTGATGAATTAGGTAAGAGAGGAATAGGAAAAGGTCGGGGCAAATACCATTTAATCTCGGCATTAGCGAACCTTAATGGCAGTACAATGGAAATATATAAAAATAATCTCCTAAAAGATGAGGGAAACCCTTATTCTGTGTTGGATTTGCTAAAGAGATTTAAGCCGTCGCCAAATAGAATTACTTTAGAATTCAAAACACCGATGAAGATAAAATATGGCAATCATTATGCAGACAGAATTGAGTTTCACTATTTAATTAGAAACCTGTTACGCCGTCTGTCGTCATTATCCCGCTTTTACTGTAAGGCGCCTCTGGATATAAATTTTCCTGCTATTATTAAGGAGGCGGAGAAAGTAAAAATAGTTAAATCCAATACACAATGGATTGATTTGTTTGTGCGAAAAACAAAAAGCCAGGACAGTAGAATGACCATAGGAGGGGTTACAGGAAAGACCGTTTATGAAGGTAACATAGAACCATATTTGCCAATTTTATTGTTAGGTGAACAATTAAGAGCAGGAAAAAATATCAGCTTTGGATGCGGGAGGTTTGAAATTCAAGGTTGAAAATTCAAATAAGAATAACTCTAATCTCGAATCATGCACTTTTAATTTTAAATAGAACTATTTTTAAAGAGATTTTATGAATGATAACGTTTACAAAATTGCTTTAGCTGGTTTTCTCCATGATATTGGAAAGTTCGCAGAAAGGGCATCAAGAAAAAAAAGTGGTACTTCAAAGATTGAAGCAGCTTTTTATCCTGATAAAGAATTTCTGAATAACAATATGGCTTTATATCAACCCTGCTATAAAGGCAATTATACCCACAGGCACTCAGTTTATACAGCTGCATTTGTCGATCATATTGAAAAATTATTACCAAAAGAATTTAATTCAACAAATTGGGGTATGGACGATCCATTGATTAACCTTGCTGCAGGACATCACAAACCGGAAACGTCAATGCAATGGATTATTGCTATAGCTGACAGAGTTAGCAGTGGCTTTGATAGAGCAGAATTTGAAGATTATAACAATCAAGTTAGAGTAAGAGATTACAAAAAAACGCGATTGTTAACTATATTTGAGGGAATTGCTATAGATGAGATCTGGAAAAAAGACAATCTTGAATCATTTAGATTTAGATATCCCCTTAGGGAGCTCACACCGGAAAATATTTTTGCCAAGGATAAGGATGAGTACCAGCTAATGAATGATGATCAGGCATCAAGGGAATATGAAAAATTGTTTTTTGATTTTGTTGATGCATTAGAGAAGTTGGAACATAAGCAAAATATTCCTCTGTGGTTTGAGCATTTTGACAGCCTTTTCATGATTTACACATCTCACATTCCTGCAGCAACAGTCGGAAAAGTGGTTCCAGATGTATCACTATATGATCACTCTAAAACAACCGCAGCTCTTGCCTCCTCTATATACCTGTATCATTTGCAAAACAATACTATGGAGATTGATAAAATTAAAGATTATGAAGATAA
>DASCNB010000150.1:0-7058 GCA_036011265.1 Nitrospinota bacterium
CCCAAAGTTCCGGGAATAACTTCTCTGCAAGGCCGTATACTTCTGAATGCTATAAAAGAGAATATTAACAAAAAGGGGGGCGAAACTATTCAATCTTTTATTGAAGCCAATGAAAAAGTTCGAACAAAATTATGTAAATCCCGCAGGTAATGTTTTATTTCGTATTTATCTTTTCGCCCTTTTCCTTAATGAACTGGTTGATAATTAAGAAAATTGATTCTGGTTTAGTCAAAGACCCTTCTCCTTTTTCAATGTCTTCTATAATATCTCTTAATGAAAATTTCTCCCGGTTTTTGAATTTTGCCAGATATCTTCCAAGCTCTGTTTCGGAACCGGCTTCCTTAATTAATTGATCCACATGATGTTCTTTTTTCCCAAGATTATGGAGTGTATCAATATTATTTTCAAAAATGATTGATAGCATTTCCCTCATTCTGTTTTCAAAAGTATGATTTCTTTTTGCCCTTAATTGTCCCCGGGCCGCAATTTCAGCTTTTTCCTCCGGGTTTCTTAAATAATATTTTATTAAGGACCTGAGTTCATCTAAATCTTTATAGCAAACCAATTCCTTGCCTATTTCAAACAATTCCGGAAGCTCGGAACGGTAATCAACTAATTGAAAACCACCACAGGCAGCGATTTCAAAAGTTCTTGGATTTACAAAATCTCCTATTGGATTTACTCCCTCATGAAAAGAGGACGAATGAAGATTAAGGTTTATTTTTGCGGCATTGTAAATTTTCACACATTCATCCTCATTAACCCGGGTTCCATCTTTCTGAACCAGCCTGCCTACAGGGGAAGCCATCTCCCACTCGGAACCCCAAATCTTAAAATCAAAATCAATTAGCTTTTCAAATAAAGCCTTTCGGTTATAATATCCTGCCCCCATGAAGGAAAGGTCGCTTCCGAAATGCTTTTTTTCTTCGTCCGGCATAGTAAGCATACAGTGTTTTTCAGGAGCACATGCCTGGGGTAAATAGTAATAGTTTTTTACCTCATTACATTTTAATTTTTCAAAAAAAACCCCCCTTTGAATTGTAAAAATATAATCATAATGCTGAACAATCTTTTCCCAATAAGAAAGGACCCGAAAATCTTCCACAAACCAGAACACCAAGGGAGCATTAAGCGCTTTTAACCGTGACAACGCTTCTTTTCCCAAAGGTGCCTGTGCTACCGCAATAATTAGATCCGGACTGACTTCAACTGCTTTGGCAGTCGCGGCCTCTCCCAGAAAATTTGTAAACAACGAAATCAATGCCCCTGTATTTTGTTTATTGGAAGTCACTT
This sequence comes from Nitrospinota bacterium, assembly GCA_036011265.1. Lineage (GTDB taxonomy): Bacteria > Nitrospinota > Nitrospinia > CAJXCL01 > CAJXCL01 > CAJXCL01. Next base: position 1,294 of record DASCNB010000150.1, read on the forward strand.
TATTAATCTCGAAAAAACTCTCCTGAAATTTATCTGATTCCATTACCTCCACAAAATGCCCGAGGTTTAGCAAAGCATCTCTAATATAATTGGCTGTAGGAAGGGATCCGCCGTAAATCGGATTAACTACCAGTATTTTTAATTTTATTTTTTCCAGGAGTTTGCATACGGTCAGTCTTGCAGTTAAAGAATTATAAAAATCAGGCAATAAATTTACAGAAGGGTTGTGAGGCAAGAGTTGAAAAGTTAAACGAGAATATTCCCTGATAATTATTGAGATGTCCTTAGCAACGATCCAGTTGATTTTTGGAATTATTTCTGTTAAATCCATATGTTCCAAAGCGCATCTCAAAATATCTAACGAAGGCTCAACAACATAAACCGGGCCTTCAATTCGATTTAAAAGCGCCTGGACATGATAACCCATGCCAAACCCAAACACACAGATTGAAATATCTTTTTGTATATCAAAAGTTTCTGCCCAGCCCTTCCCTTCTTTCAACGGGTCATATTTACTGTGCAAATATTTATCCTGGATTTTGAGCGTTGGTTTGCCCGTTTTTGATGTTTCTACTTTCAATTGACACGGTTTTTTCAGTAAATCAATTTTTGATGCCAGGACAGGGTCACACTTTCGCAATCTATTTATGTTTTTTTCATAATAATTCATAATTAATTTAGTAAATTATATTTATAATCTTTCCTTCCTGATTTTCGTGGTTATAAATCAATCTTTAAAAAAATTATTCACAATAATTTGATAAGCCTTGCATAAGTTGTAGTGCTTTACATAAGGCACTGTAAAAGGAAGACCCAAACAGTGCCTAAAAAACGCGATGTTGCAAGTTTGTAGCACAGCGTGCCTCTTCACAGGAGTCCGTTAAGTTCTACAATAGCATTATCTAATTTATTATCATAATGTGAACACATTTCATCTATCCCTTCAAACAGAACATTAAATGAGCGAACGTTCTGTAACATAATAGAAGACGCATCCTTGTTTTTTTCTTTAGATTTATCTTCTGTTTTCATTTTATTCAATAAGGTTTCAATACACCATTTATTCATCTCGATAAATTCAGTTTCATTTAGAATCTGTTCGGCAAAAACATTCATCTTTTGAAGATAACTGTTTAATTTTATTTGCTGTTGAGGTGAATTCTCAGAAATATTGAGTACAACCGAGGAAACATTTTTCTCTTCTTTACCAATAAAACCAACTCTGGCAATCTTTGTTTTTAATTCTTCCAATTGTTTGATAAAGTTCGGAATATCTGTAGTCTGATACGTTGATTTAATTTCTGAAATAACCTTTTTAGTCTCAACTCTTTTCAGACAATATTTATTTATTGCTTCTTTAAGAGGCAGCATTTCCGCTCCTCTAATCTCCAGACCATCTTCAGTTGCGTCAATGCAACAGGTTGCATTTTGTTTGATCATGGCTTCAAACCATGTTTTCCAACTAACCATCTTCAATGAAGTGTGGATATCCTCACCAAATATTCCCTTTTTATTAAGGTTTCTATCGCCGAATGTTCTCGTAATATGAAGATCATCAATTGTAACGTGTTGAGAAATTTGATCTAACCATGTTTGATCAAAGTAGCACCATTCAGAATAAGCCCGTCCACCCGGATATGATAGATCCTGTCCCACCAGAATAACGGGAGAACTCCCTAATTTATGAGCCAGATCAAACACAGCAGTAGCTATTGACCCACCAGACAAGGTTTCTCCTTTTTTACCAATACAATTTTCAATCCAAAACATTAATGGATCGCCGAAATTCATAATGAACACGGGACCTTGGTATTCTTTTATAATAGATGGATAGGCAACAGGATTTGCTATTAAACAAGTTTCCTTTCCTTTTATCCCTTCAAGATGCCTGTAATTAGCCTCCAGAGCGTCAAGGGATACAACAAAATCAGGTTCAATGCCATATTTTAATAAACTTTTATATGCTGTATCCACAGCCAAAATTATGGCTTTTCCCTTGGCACCGGAAATCCAATGTATATTCTTATCCAAAGAAGGTCCTGCAGAAACAATTATGGCAGGAATGCCTTGAAACTTATTAAACAGTTCATTAATTCCTGGTTCAATGACAACTGATTTCAAGTTGGATAAAATATGCCGCTGCCAAATGCCAGAAAATTTCTTTAAGGTTGCCTCATTTTGTTTTGCCACCTCGGATAGTGTTTCCAATTGTCTATCTATTTTGTCATAATATTCCGGCGCTAATTCAATAGAAGCAGGATTCCGAAAAATATTTATATCTTTAATGGTATAAACGCCAAAATAATCTTCAAGCCTTTTCCTGGTGGCCTGAAAAGGCAATTCATTTACAGACAAACAAACCCGTTCTAGAAGAAAAGGTTTTAAATCAATATAGTTTATGATTTCTTTAAAAAATTCTACGTTTTGTTCAATTACTAAAATAAAAGTACTGTCAGCGGAGGCCTCAATGATTTCCTGAACATGTTCGCCCAACCCAAATCCTTCAATCACGACCACTTCATAATCTTTGAGGTCTTTATAAGACGTTAACCTCAAAACATTTTGGTCTGATTTTTTTGACTGAAAAACTAAAGGCTGCTCTCCTTTTCCGGAAATAGTTAAAGACAATATCTGGCCTTTGTCAAACAATCTCTCCTTTACTTCAGCAGAACCTGCCTTCAAAATCTTTTCATATAATAGAGGGTCTTTGAGTTTTAGTAATTTTAGATTGGATGAAAAGAATGGGTTTTCTTGGATAGTTCCAGAATTATTTTGGGTCATATGCTCTATTATCTGCTACAAGTCCATTAAACATTGCTTTTCAATAAAGCTTTTGCACCACATTAAAAAAATACGGATTTGTGGTTTGTCATTCATTGTTTCTTCTTCTATATTGAAGTTCCCGCAGGGAAGCTAAGCTTAGCTCAGCAAGCTCCGGAGAATCCGCTCGCTAAACACTTTCAATATGTTTTTACATTGGTTGCGGCTTTGCTACATTACAGGCTTTAAAAGTGAAATTTTTAGACTAAGGCTCAACTGTTACATAATAGCCATAACGTCCTCTTTGAACTAAAAACAACACGGACTTTCTTTTCATAGCTTCAATAATAGCTTTTCTAAAATCTGGAATTCCTCTTATTGTCTGTTTATTTATCTGCCTGATTACATCACCAGTAAAAATCCCAATTTTTGCCGCAACGCTATCGGGATTCAATCTGGTAATAACTACGCCATTGCTGGTAAAGAGATTATATTTTGATGTCAAGTCATCGGTTATTTCATCCACATGCATGCCTAACCAACTTTTAGCCAGTTCTTCTGCCCGGTTTTCAGGTATTGGGGTTGTAATCAGTTTTACTTTTTTTTTCTTTTTATTTCTTATAAAATTTATGCTTATCTGGTCTCCTGCTGTATAAGAAGATATTTGATCCTGATAATTATCCGGACCTGTAATGTCTTGTCCATCTATCTCCAGAATTATATCTCCGTTCAATAAACCCGCTTTTTCAGCAGGACTATCTTTAAAAACTTTTGAAACAAGAACGCCTTTTAAGTTAGATATTCCAAAAAATTCAGCCAACTCAGGAGTTAAGTGCTGAACAAGAATTCCAAGCCATCCATGGTGAACCTCCCCGTAGCTGATGAGATCATCCACAATCCGTTTGGCTTTATTAATCGGGATGGCGAATCCTATTCCTTCTCCTTTTTGAAATATGGCTGTATTTATTCCGATCAATTCACCTTTAATATTTAAAAGTGGACCTCCGCTGTTTCCCGGATTAATTGATGCATCTAATTGGATAAAATCAGTAAAAACCTTATTTCCTCGAGCTTTAATATGACGGTTGAGAGCGCTAATTATCCCTGTAGTAACAGTATGGGACAGGCCAAAAGGATTGCCTATAGCTATCACGGTTTCGCCGATTAAGAGGTCATCCGATTTGCCCATTTCAACAAACGGTAATGGATCTTTTGCATTAATTTTAATCACTGCGATATCTGTTTTTGGATCGGCGCCTATAAGTTTTGCATTAAATTCACGTTCATCACTAAGAGTAACGGTAATACTGGAGGCACGGGATATGACGTGTTCGTTGGTGAGAATATAGCCCGAGGAGTTAATGGAGACTCCGGAACCTAAACTTTGTCGCCGTAAGTTTCGTGGTGGTTTAAATACATTAAAAAATTCCTCAAAAAACGGGTCTCCAAAACCATAAAAAGGGTTCGGTCTTTGTTGTACTATTTCTTCAGTATTAATATTTACTACAGCAGGTCCGACTTTCTCAACAACCTCAACGATTGCAGATCGCCTTGAGACGGTTTCGCGTGCGTAAACTATTGAAGACAAAAAAACGGAGAAAAAGCAAAGGAAAGCTGTATAAAAAAAAATATGTTTGCGGGCATTGATGCGATATCTTAAAGATATTTCCTGCACATACCCTCTGAAAAATAATTTGCCAAGCTAAGACTGTAAAAAAAACTTCAAGATGATTTTAAATTATCTATTTCATTTTCACAGCGATAAATATGGTACTTCCACCGCGCTTAATAAGAAGAAGTAAAGTATCTTCAGTGTCCAATCTATTCATTTTCCCCTGAAAGTCATTCAGGTTATTTATTTTTTCTCTATTAATTTCCGTAATAACATCCCCTCGCCGGACTCCTGCAGCGTTAGCAGGGCTGTCAAAAATAACATCTGCAACAAGAACACCATCCTGGGAATCGAGATCAAGACTTTGCATCAATTCGGGTGTTATATCCTGAACACGGAGGCCCATATCTTCAATCTTTGAAGATGCTATTTCTCCCACCTCTTCAAGTTTATCTATTGTAGTTTTAACCACTTTTCTTTTGCCGTCACGAACAACAACCACATCTACTTCCGAACCAGGCCGTGTTTGCGCAACAAGCTTGGGAAGTTCTTCCATGGTTTTAACAGGATGTCCGTTAAACTCAACAATAACATCTCCTCTTTCAATACCACTTATTTCTGCAGGACTTCCCTTAATAACGTCCCCAACCAATGCTCCCTCATTTTGAGAAAGGTTAAATGATTTAGCCAGTTCAGGGGTTATCTTTTGAATCATGACGCCCAGTCGACCCCTGGTAACTGCTCCCTTTGTCTTTAAGTCCTCCAAGATCGACTTTGCCAAATTAATTGGGATTGCAAATCCTATCCCGATATTGCCTCCGGTATTGCCGGCATAAATGGCCGAACTTATTCCAATTACTTCTCCTTTTGTATTAATTAAAGGACCACCACTATTGCCGGGGTTGATAGAAGCGTCTGTCTGTATATAGTCATCATAAGGTCCGGATCCAATAACCCTGCCCTTCGCGCTCACTACTCCCACAGTAACAGTATGATTCAATCCGAAAGGATTCCCAATAGCCATAACCCATTCACCCACTTGCAGTTCATCCGAATTTCCGAGTTCAACTACCGGTAAATTATTATCATTATCAATTTTGATTAGAGCGATGTCTGTTTTTGGATCAGAACCAATGACCTTTGCATCATATTCATCTCCATTTTCCAGGGTAACTTTAATTTCATCCGCTCCTTCCACTACATGATTATTTGTAAAAAGATGCCCCTCCTTGTCAATAATGAAGCCTGAACCTAAACTCCTTCGTGGCACATTCCTTTGAGGGCCAAAAAACCTATCAAAAAAGTCTCTAAAAGGGTCCTGTTGTCCAGGAGGCCTTCCTCTAAACTGTCTACCGGGATTTGGTTGAGCCTGAGGTTTTGTTGAGGTGCTGAT
>DASCNB010000151.1:0-14381 GCA_036011265.1 Nitrospinota bacterium
CTTCAGTTAGGACAGGGATCTGTTATTGAGCTCAGCAAATTAGTTGGAGAGCCTTTAGAAATTCTTGTAAATGAAAAATTGGTGGCACGTGGTGAAGTTGTTGTTGTCAACGAAAAATTCGGGGTTCGCTTAACTGATATTGTTTCACCAATGGAACGTATTGAAAGTTTAGGATAATAAAAAATGAAAAAAATATTTTATATTCTATCTACGGCTGTTTTTATGTTTTGGGGAACACCGGTCCTTGCAGTCGGTCTATCTGCATATAATTATTTGCAAGATATTAAGACTTCCTCATCTGAAGATGAAATAAAAATCGCTTTAAACTTCAGTAAACACATTAAAGATGTTTGGAAACCTCAATTTTTTGAAAAATCCGTACAATTTACTTTTAATAAAACTTATGTTAAGCCGGCAAAAAAAACCTTTAATATTGGAGAAGAATTAATTTCTGATGTTCATATTTATCAGTATGACAAAAATAGTGTGCGACTGAGACTGCTCATCGGGAAAAAGGATATATGGGATGAGGATAGATTGACATATGAAAAAAAAGGTAATCAGTTGGTAATAAGTGTTTCAAAAAAGAATACGGATTTACTGAATGATATGTACGAAGAAAATTTAAGCTCACCGGCGGTGGAGATTAAAGAAAATTACAATAGACCGGTTGAACTCCTCTCAAACACGATATATCAGGAGGATTTGATACCGGTTATCTATGATAAAGCTGATGAAAACAAAGTTAGTTTGAATGTTAATAAAAATAAAAAAAACACTGTTTCTAACAACATCGGCCCAACCTTTTTTTCTTCATCTATAAAAGTAGTTACAGCATTAACGATAGTCCTCTCTTTAATACTGGTAACTTACTATTTTGTGAAGAAATACCTGCTGAAAGACGGTTCGTTGTTAGGAATGGATAAGCAGGTAAAAGTTATTTCTACCAGTTATATAGCTCCGAAAAAGAACATTACCCTGGTTGAGGTTGCCGGAGAAATATTAGTTTTAGGCGTAACAGCCGCGAATATCAATTTACTGACTAAAATTGAAAATAAGGACGCTGCTAAAAGGATAAAGGAAAAAAAAGAAAGCCGATTGGCTAACTGGAAAAAAAATAAACAGACAGTATCCTCTTTTTCCAGGCAACTGGATGCTTACACATCAAAAGCGAGTGATAAAGATAAAAAAAACAGTTCAATTAAGGTAATAAATCGTTTAATAGAGGAGAAAATAGACAAGCTAAAAACAGTCTAGAAATCATATTTTACTAAATAAATATCAAATTTATTTACAATTTTTTTCCGTTGATTAATGAAAAAAAGAGATTCAAACTTTATTAAATTTATAATAATTGCACCCCTCATTGCTGCTGTTTTGTTACTCAGCTTTGCAGACAAGGTTAATGCCATTCCTTTGCCAACAGTTAGTATCGGAATTGGAGAGACAGAAAATCCCCAACAAGTTGCTTCCAGCTTAAAAGTAATATTTCTTCTCACTGTTCTCTCACTGGCTCCTGCTTTATTAATCATGACAACCTCTTTCTCGAGAATAATCATTGTATTATCATTTCTCCGCCAGGCGCTTGGCACGCAACAAATGCCTCCTAATCAGGTGATAATCGGGCTGGCTTTGTTTCTCACTTTTTTTATTATGACTCCATTCTGGAAAGATATTAATTCTCTTGCGCTTGAGCCGTATTTATCTGAAAAAATATTCCAGACAGAAGCAATGTCCAATGCTCTGAAGCCAATAAGAAAATTTATGTTTAGCCAGACAAGGCCAAAGGATATTGCTATGTTTATTAATATGTCTAAGATTGGCCGGCCTAAAAACCGTTCTGAAGTCCCGACACAAGTACTGATACCGGCCTTTATAATAAGTGAATTGAAAACAGCATTCCAAATTGGTTTTTTAATTTATCTACCATTTTTGATTCTTGATATGGTAGTGGCCAGCGTCTTACTTTCCATGGGTATGATGATGCTGCCACCTGTTTTGATTTCACTGCCTTTTAAGTTGATGTTGTTCGTGCTTGTTGACGGATGGTATTTAATTGTCGGTTCATTAATGAAAAGTTTTGGCGGATAGGAGGAATCTAAATGACTCAAGAATTTGCTATTGATATTGCAATGGAAGCTTTAAAAGTGGCACTGTTGCTTTCCGCGCCGATGCTTGGGTTTGGATTGGTTACTGGAATTGCAGTTAGCATTTTTCAAGCAGTTACTTCTATCCAGGAAATGACACTGACATTTATTCCAAAAATATTAGCTGTTGTAGCAGCCCTGTTTATTTTTTTTCCATGGCTGTTGCAGACCATGTTGCAGTTTACATCTAAAGTCATAATCATTATTCCACAGGTAGTAAGGTAAAAACATGAACCCATTTAATTTTTCGGAAAACCAGATGTTGCTTTTTATGATAATGTTTATCCGGGTGGGGGCCTTGATTTTTTTTACGCCTATCCTCGGGGGAGCCAATGTGCCTTCTCACGCAAAAATAGGTTTGGCTTTCTTTGTAGCTGTAATGCTCCTCCCACTTGTTGATTTTAAATTTGTTGAATTCCCGAAAGGTCTTTTCTCATTTGTTTTGCTTATTAGTTCAGAGCTTTTAATAGGAATGATAATCGGATTTTCTGTCAGGTTGTTGATGTCGGCGGTTCAAATTGCAGGAACAACAATCGGCTTTCAGATGGGTTTTGGAATAGTTAATGTGATTGATCCGGTTACCAGCTTGCAAGTTTCAGTAATCTCCCAGTTCCAAAATATTGTGGGGTATTTAATATTTTTGTCAATCAACGCTCATCATATAATTCTGAACTCTATTGCCTCCAGTTTTCAATTAATCCCTCCTCTGGGATTTGAATTTAGCGGGGAGATGGTGAATATTTATATGAACATCGTAAAAGATGTTTTCATGATATCCGTAAAAATTGCTGGTCCTCTGATTGCCACCCTGTTATTTACAAGTGTGGCACTTGGAATGATTGCACGCACTGTTCCTCAGATGAACGTGTTTATAGTAGGTTTTCCACTTCAAATAGGGTTAGGGCTTCTTATGATCGGCCTTACTCTGCCATTATTCAGTATGGTTATTAATAATATAGCAGGTTTGATTGAGCAAAATATTTTTACACTTCTAAAAGCAATGTAGAACGACAAATTTGATAATAAGGACTGAGACGTTATTGTACAGGTTTTAATAGTCTGTGAAATTATTTTATATAGAGAATTAAAAAATGGCTGAAGAAGATAAAGAACAACGCACAGAAGAGGCGTCGGAGAAACGCCGACGCGAAACGGAAGAAAAAGGCCAATTTGCAGTCAGCAAAGAATTCAATTCCTCATTTGTGCTTTTAGGGAGCCTCCTTGTTTTTACTTTCATGGGGGGACAGATTACTCAAAATATTTTATCAATGTGGGAGAATCTTCTAACTAACATAGGAACATTTGAGTTGACAGAGGCGAATTCATTTATCCTGTTCCAAAAAATTATTAAAGGTACGGTTGTTATTTTAGCTCCTATACTGATAGGAATTTCAATCGCAGGAGTTTTGGCTAATGTTTTCCAGACTCAAGGGTTCAGGTTTTCTCTCAAACCATTGGAACTTAAATTTTCCAAACTAGATCCTATAAAAGGGTTTGGCCGGCTTTTTTCAAAAAATTCCCTGATGGAACTTTTAAAATCTATTTTCAAAATCACCATCATTGGGTTTATCGCGTATAAAACAGTAATGCAGGAATATTCCACTATTCCTCTATTAATGGATACGGGGACCGGATCGTCAGCGGCTTATATGGGTGAAATCTCTATGAAAATAATGACCCGCACCCTTTGGGCAATGATTTTCCTGTCTCTCATTGATTATGTTTTTCAGAGATATACCTATTCAGAAAGCATGAAAATGACCAAGCAAGAGGTTAAAGAAGAAAGAAAAGAATCAGAGGGAGATCCATACATTAAAGCCAGGGTCAAGAGCATTCAGATGCAATTAGCCAGAAAACGTATGATGGCGGAAGTGCCGGAAGCGGAAGTTGTAATTACAAACCCGACTCATTATGCCGTCGCTTTAAAGTATGAAAGAGATTCTATGGGGGCTCCGGTGGTTGTCGCGAAAGGAGCAAATCATCTAGCGCAAAAGATAAAAGATATTGCTAAAGAACATGGCGTGCCGGTTGTGGAAAACAAGCCGTTAGCACAGACGCTATATAAGCTGGTTGAGATTGGCGGAATAATCCCCCATACCCTATTCAGGGCCGTTGCTGAAGTGCTGGCCTATGTATATAAACTGAAAAATAAGGTGTAAATCATGACAAACGAATCTCCATTAACAGGTAAATATAGTGAATTGATTTTGGCAGGAGGCGTGGTCGGTATATTAATCATAATGGTCATGCCATTACCAACTGTTATGCTGGATATTCTTCTGTCTTTTAGCATTACCTTTTCAGTCATTATCCTACTGGTCTCCATGTATATGCTGCAGGCACTGGAGTTTTCAGTATTTCCTTCTTTGTTATTGATCGTTACGCTTTATCGTCTTTCTCTTAATATCGCCTCAACCCGGGTTATTTTACTTCACGGAAATGAAGGAACCGGCGCTGCGGGCCAGGTTATTAAATCTTTTGGCGATTTTGTAGTTGGAGGAAATTATGTTGTTGGAATGGTCGTGTTCCTCATTTTGGTAATAATTAACTTTGTGGTTATTACAAAAGGTTCTGTAAGAACATCTGAAGTTGCAGCGCGTTTTACATTAGATGCTATTCCAGGAAAACAAATGGGTATAGACGCTGACCTTAATGCGGGAATGATTAATGAGAAAGAAGCACAAAGCCGCAGAAAACAATTGGAACAGGAAGCCGATTTTTATGGGTCCATGGACGGTGCTATACGATTTGTACGCGGAGATGCTATTGCCGGAATTATTATTACCGGCGTGAATGTTCTTGGCGGTTTTTTTATCGGTGTGCTTCAGCAGGGTATGGATCTTTCTCAAGCAGCCGAGGTTTATACTACCCTAACCATTGGGGACGGCCTTGTGTCCCAACTGCCTGCGCTTATTATCTCCACAGCCGCCGGTATCGTAGTAACCCGGGCCTCTTCCGACAAAAGTCTTGGTAAGGACATTGCCAGCCAGCTTTTGTTTCATCCAAAGGCGTTTGCGATTGCTTCTGGAGTATTGTTCTTTTTTGGAATGGTTCCAGGACTACCTCATTTTGCTTTTTTTGTTTTAGCAATTGCGGTAGGCACCATTGCTTACTTTACTTTTGAATCCCAAAAAGCGGCTGAAGTAGAGAAAATTAAAAAAATAGAAGAAGAAAAGCCTCCTGTCCAGGAACGGGTAGAATCAATACTCCCTCTTGATGTTGTAGAATTAGAAGTAGGGTATGAACTAATCCCACTGGTAGATGCTTCAAGAGATGGTGAACTCCTGAATCGCATTAAATCAATCCGCCGCCAGTTTGCTCTGGAGATGGGAATTATTGTTCCGCCTGTTCATATCCGTGATAATTTACAATTAAAACCAAATGAATACTCTATTCTGGTTAAGGGTACTGAAGTAACTAAAGGAGAATTAATGATGGGAAATTTTCTCGCTATGAACCCCGGGGCAGAGGCCGATGATATTGGAGGAATTCCCACTAAAGAACCAACTTTTGGATTGCCAGCTGTCTGGATAACTGAGAGTGAAAAAGGAAAAGCACAGATGGCAGGATACACGGTAGTCGATAATTCCACAGTGGTAACTACTCATATTAAAGAAATTATAAAAAATTATGCCCATGACTTGCTTGGACGGCAGGAAACACAAGCGCTGCTGGACAATGTTAAAGAAACTCATCCTAAAGCAGTGGAAGATATAGTCCCAAATTTGCTTTCTTTAGCTCAGATTCAAACCATATTACAAAATTTATTGAAAAAACAGGTTTCCATAAGGGATATTTTAACTATTCTTGAGGTACTGGGAAAGTTTGCGCCTACGACTAAAGACACAGAGTTGTTGACTGAATATGTCCGGCAGGCATTGGCAAGACCTATAAGCAGCCAATACCAGACTGCTGAAGGGGAAATACCGGTAATAACCGTCGATAAGAAAGTTGAGGATATTCTGACAAGTTCAATACAGCGCACAGAGTTTGGTACTTATGTGTCTATTGAACCTGATATGGCAACAAATTTGCTCAATAAAATAAAAGATGCATTGGAGAAAATATCTCCAATGGAAATTCAGCCGATCATTTTATCATCCCAAAATATTAGAGTTCACTTGAAGAAACTAACAGAAAGGTTTATGCCAAACCTGGTATGCCTTTCTCATAATGAAATAGCGCCTAAGGCAAAGATTAAGAGTCTTGGAGTAATTACTTTATAATGCATGTAAAAAAATTTACAGCGAAAAACATAAAAGAAGCTTTAAGGCTCGTAAAAAAAGAACTGGGGGCTGATGCTATTATTATATCCACAAGAGATATTGATCCCGTTTCCAATAACGGGAAAGCCCATGCAGTAGAAGTAACTGCAGCAATGGATTTTAATTGCGATGAGATGCCCGAAATAAAAGGATTGATTTATCCGCTAAAAAAGGAGATAGCTGAACTCAAGGAAATTATAAAGTCCATTTCCCCTGATCTTCTGAGTTCCAATAAAAAAAATAATGATAACTCTTCTAATAAAGAAGCTGTCGAACTTAAATCCATTGTCCATTACTTACTTAACAACACAAAAATATTAAAAGACCTTGGGATTAATGACTCCTTAATTAATTTGCACAGAGAAGCTATTGATAAAGGTATCAATGAGAGATTGGCTTTTCAGCTTATTGAAAAAGTTAACAGCCGAACAATAAATAAACCTTCTTTAAATAACAATGTCAAAGCTCAATTTTTTAAGGAAATGGAGAAGTTTATTAAAACCGCAGGACCTCTTAGAACAAGTGTGAAAAAACCAAAAGTGGTTTCATTTGTAGGTCCGACGGGAGTAGGTAAAACAACAACAATAGCTAAACTGGCAGCAGAATTATCTTTAAACCAAAAAAAAGAAGTGGCCCTATTGACTCTTGATACTTACCGTATCGCGGCAATAGAACAATTAAAAATTTATTCAAAGATTATTGATATTCCCCTATCGATAGCTAGAGATAAAAAGGAATTTCAAGAAGCCTTACAGCTTTATAAGGATAAAGATATCGTGCTTATCGATACAGCCGGCAGCAGCAGAAAAGATGAAAAACAGATGAAGGAATTAATGGATTTTCTCAAAGGAGATGTTTCGGTTGAAACCCACCTTGTCCTCAGTTCTACAGATCAGGAAGACATTTTATTCAGCAATATTAAACGTTTTTATCCGTTATCAGTAGATCGCCTTATTTTTACCAAACTTGATGAAGCTAATTCTTTTGGGATGTTGTTTAATATTGCCATGAAAACAAATAAAGCAATTTCCTACTTTACAACAGGACAAAAAGTTCCGGAAGATATAGAAGTAGCTACTGCGGAAAAAACAATCGATTTAATTTTTCAGTAAACAGTGTCGGAGACAGGAAATGCTTAAAACAGGTTTTGAAGTTTATCGCACACTTTGGCTTATTTCCGTTATTTCTAACGGGGTAAAGGAGTAAGGATGGATCAGGCAGATACATTACGAAAAATAGCGAATAAAACTAATTTTTCTGAGAGACAAAAAGAAATGAAAAGAGAAAAAAACAACAATGAATCGGTCAGAATAATTGCCGTGACCAGTGGCAAAGGAGGAGTAGGTAAAACTAATGTGGTAGCAAACCTGGCCTTCGCGTTAGGAAAGCATGATAAAAATACTCTTATATTTGACGCGGATACCGGCCTTGGAAATGTCGATATACTCCTTGGTTTAGCCCCAAAATATAATCTTAAGCATGTGTTAAAAAGGGAGAGAGATATAAAGGATGTAATTATAAACCATAAGAAAGGGATAAGCGTTTTACCTGCCGCGTCCGGTATACAGGAGTTGGCTGAACTGAACAGAGACCAGCGTCTCATTATTTCTGAAGAATTTGATTCTCTTGCAGATAATTATGATTACATACTGCTGGATACAGGAGCCGGAATATCTTCCAATGTTACTCATTTCTGCGCATCTGCCCATAATACTCTGGTGGTTGTATCACCAGAACCAACCTCTCTTACAGATGCCTATGCTTTGATAAAAGTGCTTTTTTTAAATCACAATCAAAAGCAATTTAAACTTCTTATAAATTTAGCGAAATCGGATAAAGAAGCGACAGAGGTATATAGACAATTGAGTGCAGTTATTCACAAGTTTTTGCCCTTAATTTCTGTAAATTATATAGGTTACGTATTATATGATGAAAATATGGCTAAATCCGTAAGAATGCAAAAATCTATTGTTGATTTTTATCCTTATTCAAAAGCAAGTAAAGGCTTTTTTAAATTAGCGGAAAAAATTACGGGATTGGAACCGGCTCTATCTTTAACAGGAAATAAAATTAATCTTTTTTAATTAACTTATTTCGAAACTAATTTATACAGATGTTAATTCTACCGAATCAAGCAGGTATAGCACTTGGGATGTTTGTGTTTGCTGCTGCATCTCTGGTAAGTATTTTTTCTGGTGTAACACTTGAGATAGCGATACTTAGAGCAGGAGTCGCTTTTCTGATTTTTTCGGTTTTCGGCTGGTTAATGGCATATCTTATTTACGAAGAAGAAAAACCGGAAAGCGAAAAGAAAAAACCATCATATGATGACGATAAAGTTGAGGAAAAAACTGCTTCAACTCCGACCGAACCTGCTGCAGCTGCAGCTGCCTCTGCTGCAACTCCTGTTGCTGCTCCGGCAAGTGGAGACAGTGCAGCAGGTAGTTTAGATGATCAGGGTTTAGAGGCGCCGGATGATAGTGATTTCTAATCTTAGGAAATTTAGAATATTATGAATAAGGGCATTTTTCAAAAAGCTTATATGGATAATCTTCCAAAAAAACAGAATGGCACCTTAGGGACTGCTATAGATCCCAGTAATATGGATAAACTGGTGGAGGAGCATGCCCCTCTCATTAAATATATTGCGCATAGAATTGCTAAACGACTCCCCCCCCATATAGAGGTGGATGATCTTGTTGGCTCGGGAGTACTGGGTCTCATAGATGCTATAGGAAAATTTGATCCAACTCGAGGAGCTCAATTTAAAACTTACGCGGAATTCCGAATCAGAGGCGCAATAATGGATGAGCTCCGTTCATTGGATTGGGTACCTCGCTCAGTACGGCAGAAGGTCAATCAATTGCAGGCAACATCTCAAAAGCTTGAGCATAAATTAGGCCGAGCAGCTGCAGACGACGAGGTGGCAGAAGCCATGGGAGTTGACATGGAAGAATATCACAGCATTGTCAATTATTCTGCTAATATGCCTCTCTTAAGTCTTGATGATATTGGCTTGGGGCACAAAGAAGATCGTAAAAGTTTGCTGGATTGTCTGGCAGGTTCTAAAGACGCAAATCCACAAACTCATGTGCGCCTCGTTGAACTAAAAAAAACCATTGCAGAAGCAATAGACAGCTTGCCGGAAAAAGAAAGACTGATGATTTCTCTTTATTATTATGAAGAATTAACAATGAAAGAAATAGGAGCGGTTTTGGAAATAACAGAATCACGCGTTTCCCAAATCCACTCCAAGGCTGTTTTAAAACTTAAATTAAAACTAAAGAAACTTATGACTGAATACGATTAATTATATATAGGGCAATCTAGATTGTTAAAATGTAATGTTTTTATGATATAATATTATTGGGGTGAGTAAAATGGTAGAACCTGTAAGTCTCCAGCAAATTCTATCCATGGGCACTCAGGTTGAGAAGATGCAGCAAGTGCATCAGAATCAGCATGATGTAAGTGTGCGAAATTTTGCGCAAGACATAAGGGCAACTCTTGATGAAAAAAAAATCGAAGTTCCGGTCCAGGAAGAGGGCAGTGAGATAAAATCCGCGGATGACCAATCCCGCCAGAAAGCAAACCAAGAGCAAAAAAGCAAACAACAGAATAATGAAAATCAGAAAAAAACAGAAGAAAACCCCCCCGGTGAAGACATTGATCATGGGAATCGTATCAATATCGTGGTTTAAAAAGCTCCGGTATAAAGATTTAAATTGCTAAATGATAACTCTATGGATCGCTATACAGGCTGTTGTAGATTTATTGATCTTAATAGCTATTCTTTTTTATATTTTTGATCTAAAGAATAGAAAAAAGATAGAGAAACTAAACGTCAATCTGAAAAAAAAAGAAACCCAGGAACTTATCCAGTCACTTGATCGGCTAATTACCGAATCGGAGCGTGCTTCAATAGACATTTCCGATAAAGCACTGCTTAGCCAAAAAAAAACCCAGGAACTGCTTGATCATTTAGAAATAAAAAAGAATCAATTACAAGGTGAGGCAAAAAAAGCGGAATTACTCATAGAACAAATTAAAAATCAATTAGAAGCAGGTCCCAATAAAAATGAGTCAATCCTTTCCGAGGAAGATAAATATTCAGAAGCAGCCAAGTTAGCCAAAACCGGTTTAAATGCCGAAGATATTTCAAGAAAACTCGACCTGCCTAAAGGGGAAGTGGAACTGATCCTCAATCTACCCCTCCAAAACGCCAAAAAAAATCAAAAAAGCTAAACTCTTTTTCAAAAAATCATTCTTCTTCAAATGAGCGATTGCCATCGAAAAATCCCATAATTTAAGGTTTTAAATTTATATATTTGGTATCATTGGTTCTTCACTATCTTTTGGTGAATTAATAAATTTTCAATGTTAAATTTTTTTACAAGCGAGATTCAAAACCTGAAAAACATTGACCTGTACAGAAAATTAAAATTAGTGCAGGGTAGCCAGGGGTCTTGCGTTTCTATTAGTGGGAAAAAGGTTATTCTTCTTTGCTCCAATAATTATTTGGGGCTCGCAAATCACCCTTCTATAAAAAAAGCCGCTAACAAAGCAATTAAAGAATTTGGATGCGGTTCCGGAGCATCACGCCTTATTTCGGGCACAATGAAACTCCATAGTGAGTTAGAAAAAAAAATAGCACTTTTCAAAAACACGAATTCTGCTTTAGTTTTTAATTCCGGATATCATGCAAACATAGGCACGCTCTCTGCTTTAATGAAAAAAAGAGATATTGTTTTTTGCGATGAACTAAACCATGCCAGTATTATTGACGGGTGCAGGCTGAGCGGCGCAGAAATAGCCATTTATCCTCACAAAGATATGGACGCTCTTGAAAGGCATTTAAAAAAATCAAACGGGTACAAAAAGAGACTAATCATAACGGACGGTGTTTTTAGTATGGATGGAGATATAGCTCCCTTGCCTGATATTGTTTTTCTTGCGAAAAAATATTCGGCTTTGACCATGGTGGACGATGCTCATGCCACAGGAGTTTTTGGAAAAAACGGAAAAGGAATAACAGAACACTTTAATCTTTCATCCAACGAAGTCGATATTCAGATGGGAACTTTTGGGAAAGCTTTAGGGAGTTTTGGAGCTTATATTGCAGGCAATAATGAATTAATAGATTATTTAATTAACAGGGCCCGGTCTTTTATCTATACAACAGCACTCCCTCCAGCAGTTCCGGCTGCTTCTTTAGCTGCAATTGAAATGATTCAATCAAAACCGGATTTAAGAAAAAAGCTCTGGAAAAATGTGGATTATTTTAAGAAAGGGCTTAAAAAAAGAGGATTTGAAAATATTAACAGCCAGAGTCAGATTATACCGATTATTATTGGCAATTCAAAAAAGGTTGTTATGGCAAGTGAATACCTGTTTAACAAAGGAGTTTTTGTAGTGGGGATTCGCCCTCCCGCAGTCCCTAGAAAAAAAGAAAGACTCCGAATTACAATTATGTCTTCACATACAAGAAAAGATTTGGATTCTGCCTTAAATGTACTGCTAAAAATGAAAGAAAAAATTTTAGATGGTAGACCATAGTAACAGATTTTAGAGCGGAGCAAGTTGGCACAAGCAAACATGAATAAGGCGCAGAGAAATACATGCAAATTCATTCTATTTCCTTTGCGACCCTTGCGTCTCTCTGGTTAATTCAAAATAGGATCAGGTGGATAGGTAGAAAGCAAGGCATATTGGCCACCCATTGATCTTAAAACCTGCCGCCATAATTTGTCCGGCTCAGGGTGAAAAACAAAACTTTCTTTTGCAGGACAGACTATCCAGGACTTTATTTTTAATTCTTCATCAAGTTGTCCTGCTGCCCAGCCAGCGCTTCCAAGATAAAGCCGGTAAGAAATCTCTCCCTGAGTTTTATTTGATAATAAATTATTTAGATAATTAACATCTCCTCCCAGGTACACGCCTTCGCATATTCTTTCAGTCTTTTTTGAAAGGCCATTATTATGCAAATATAACATATGGTTCGTTTGAACAGGTCCCCCGCTGAACACTTTGTTTTTATTTTTAGCTGCGTCAGGGTTGTTCTTCAAAGCTTCTGAAATTGACACGTTAAGAACTCTATTTACAACTAATCCAAATGCTCCGTCTTCATTATATTCACAGATTAACACCACGGTTAGATTGAAATTCGGATCCTGTAAACGTGGATTAGCTATAAGAAACGAGCCTTTGGCCGGAGTTTTTTGCATGTTGGTTTTATTGTCTTAAGTCATTTCTAAATGAAGTGCAAACTATACCGGTGCCGCAATGGAAAATTTTGTATTTGTATAGCATAAAATTATTGTAAAAAGAATACTATACAAAAGTCAATAGTTCGTATAGACTAAGTTCCTGTTGTTAATATTTGAATGGGAGAAGTTTTTTGAGATTAAAGTCGGTTGTTTCTATTTTAGCTGCAATAAGTATTTTCTTGGCAGGAACATTTTTTTCTGCCTGCAATAAGAAAAGCGAATCCCCCTCAAATGTATCCTCAGAAACAGGAAAAACGTTAGAGGCAATAGAAAAATTTGAAACTATTGAAGATGTGCCAAGCCCGGAAGACACATTAAAGTTAATTGATGAAGCTTCAAATTCATTACCTGAAATAGTTGCAAGCGTAAACGATGTTAAAATAACGAACAGGCCCATTAAAGCAACTCTACAGAGATTAAAAATTCAAGCAAGCCACCAAAAGCAAGTGATCAATAAACAGCAGATTAAGCAGATGGTAAACCAAATCTTGCAGGCGGAAATCCAACGTGAGGTTATGTTCCAGCATGGAAAGAAATTAGAGATTGAAGTTTCAGATAAAGATATCTCCGAAATAATAGACATGATGAAAAGTAGATTTAGTAACGAAGATGAGTTTTTGAAAGAATTTTCAAAACGTGGGATGAATTTTGAAATGTTAAAAAAGGAAATTAGTCGAAATACTATAGTTACCAGAGTCATTCAAAAAGAAATTCACGACAAAATAGAAACCAGCGATCAACAAGCTATGGATTATTACAAAAAAAATGAGAACTCTTTTAAAAACCCGGAGTCGGTTCATGCGGCGCATATATTGATTAAAGTAGATAATAAATTTAGTGATAAAGATAAAGAAATCGCAAGGAAAAAAATTGAAGATATTTTGAAAAAAGCCCGCGAAGGAGAAGATTTTGCCAAGTTAGCTAAACAATACTCTGAGGGACCCAGCGCATCCCGAGGAGGAGATTTGAGCGATGTTACCAGGAACCAAATGGTTAAAGAGTTTGAAGACGCTCTTTTCAAGCTCAATGAAGGGGAAATAAGTGATATTGTTGAAACCCAATTTGGTTTCCATATCATTAAAGCATTTGAGAAAAAAGCAGCTGGTGGTTTGGTTCCGTTTGATCAAGTAAAAGAAACTATTTCGAATTTTTTAAAGCGTTCTGAAGCTGAACAAATAACAAAAACTTATATTGAAGATCTTGAGAGAAAAGCTGATATAAAAAAGTTTATTTAAGACAGACCGTTAAAAAAACTGGTTTAATTGCTGTAAGCCATATGCTGAACTTTTTTCACCTAATGCCTGGCTACGACAGAAAACCAGACCGCAATTTTTTCCTACGACAAATAATCCAGAAAGCTTGTTCCAACAATTTCTGATGTCATTAATGCTTGGTTTGATTTGTTTGATGATGATACTCCAAAATTGTCTGCTACAGTGGCTCCCAGGTCAGCAAATGTCTGGCGCGTTCCCGGGTCTCCGTATTTAGAAGCGTCCGGGAGTTCACCCACACCCAGGCTATCCAGAATAATAAGGAGAATTCGTTTAAAACGGACAGGCATGCTATTTTATAAGAAATTGAGTAAAGTAAATTTTTACAGCAGTACCTTTTTGGAGGGAACGGTTTAAGATTTGAAGAATTTCTTGCCCGAGTTTTGTTCTATCAGGATCCGATTTTAGATTACTCAAGCTCTTTTTTCTCAG
>DASCNB010000152.1:0-3372 GCA_036011265.1 Nitrospinota bacterium
GTCCAGAAACCTTTCTCGCTCGAGAGCTTGAGATGTGTTATGCGCCGATTTGTTACCTCACTAATTTTGCAGAAGGGATATCCGATCGTCCTTTTAAAAAAGGAGAACTCTTTGAAGGAATGATAAATAATGATGAACAAATAAAAGTCTCTTCTGCAAGTAAAAGGTTTCCTGTGATCATACGAAAATCTATTGAGCTTTTTCAGAGGTTAGAAAGAAATTGTTCTTGTAAAGACGCATTGCATCGTTACAAAAAGGATGGGATAATTTCAGAAGATTGGCGGTCATGGGTCCAATAGTTTTTTTATGCAGTCTTGCAGACCGGAAAATCAAAAAAACTACAGCAACAAAACCTGTTTCACAACTGAAACAGGAATAAAAGATACCTGCAGAAGAACTCAAAGACGTTTTAGAAGCTATTGGAAAAGGGCTTGGTGGATTGTTTAAATAAATATGTGTTATTTTAACTAATCCTTTTTAAAATTTTCTGTAAAAGATATCTTTTTAAAATGTCTAATCAGACGATTCGTATAAACGCCAAATATATCCTGCCTGTTACTTCTCCTCCAATTCAAAATGGGTCTCTATTAATAAAAAACGGAAAAATTCAATTTATTGGAAAAGAAAATGATTGTCCCAACAGCCCTCATCAAGTTTTCCATTATCCTGAGCATCTGTTAATGCCGGGATTGATTAATGCT
This sequence comes from Nitrospinota bacterium, assembly GCA_036011265.1. Classification (GTDB taxonomy): domain Bacteria; phylum Nitrospinota; class Nitrospinia; order CAJXCL01; family CAJXCL01; genus CAJXCL01. Next base: position 702 of record DASCNB010000152.1, read on the forward strand.
CATACGCATCTATCGCTATCCCGTTTAAAGAACAAAATAAAAAGCGGAATACCTTTTAACAATTGGATTAAAGAAATTATTTCCTACAGCGACTCTTTGACTGAAATAGATGAAAAGGATGCTAGCAAGGAAGGGATCAAAGACTTAATTGCAACCGGCACTACAACAGTAGGAGATATCTCGGGAAGCGGGTTTTCAATAGAAGCAATGCAGACTATGGGAGTACGTGGCGTAGTTTTCTTAGAAATAATCGGGTTTAAAAAATCAATGAAAGAAGATCAAATGAACCGTGTTCATCATTTGCTGTGGGATTGCAAGGGTGATGGCCTGGTAAAATGTGGACTCTCTCCACACGCGACCTATAGCGTGTCACCACAATTAATTAAGTTATCTTTTCGTTTAGCCAAAGTTAAAAAGTTGCCATTAGTTATGCATATTGCCGAGACAAAAGAGGAGTTGGAATTTGTCGAAAAAGGGGAGGGGGACTTGCGAAAATTGCTGGAAAGTTTGGAAGTATGGGAACCAGACTGGGAGCCGCAAAAAATATCTCCAATAAAATATTTAGAGAATTCAGGAGATTTAAACGGAATTACAGGCGTACATTTGAACCATATAAGTGATGAAGACTTAAAAATCATAAAGAAAAATAATATGTCTGTTATTAGTTGTCCGAAGAGTAATAAATGGTTTCAAAGAGATAGTAATCATAATTTAATGAAATTTCTGGAAAACAAAATAAATGTAGCGATAGGAACGGACAGCCTTGCAAGTAACGAAACATTAAATATGTTTGATGAGTTATCTTTAATGAGGAAACAATTTCCTGAAATAACTAATGAAACATTACTTGAAATGGTTACAATAAACGGAGCCAGGGCGCTCGGTCTTGAAGAAGAAGTTGGAAGCCTGGAAACAGGAAAAAAAGCTGATATTATAGGCCTTAACATGAATAAAGATGACGATATATACAACTCCATTTTCTCATCACAAGGAGAAATAACTTTTTCAATGGTTAACGGGGAAAAGATATTTCCTTTTTAGAGATAACCATACACACCCAGCCTGGAATTTCGGAGCTTCAATTTCCGTTTTTATGGTCTATTATCTCTTGACAAGTCAAAATATTTTTTTAAAATCAAATAAACACTTGGATGTTATTTTTTTATCGAAAAATGAAGTTTTGAAATAAAACCTATGAAAAATAAAACCGATTTATTAAGTTTATTCAAAGGCAAAAGAGGAAAGGACGATTTTATCGTTTTAATAAAGTTATTGCTCTTCATTTTCCTCTTGATCATCACTTTTTCCGTTCTCTTCCACGTCCTCATGGAAAATCTTGAGGGAAAACAGCATTCATGGATTACCGGTGTCTATTGGACGCTCACCACGATGACAACCTTAGGCTTCGGGGACATAACATTCAATACCGACGTGGGCAGAGTTTTTACAATATTAGTTCTTGTTTCCGGCCTGGTTCTTCTCTTAATAGCCCTTCCTTATACTTTCATAAACTTTATTGTTGCGCCACTTATAGAAACAGCTTTAAAAAACAGAGTACCCAAAAAAACCACCGTGCCTTTAAAGGATCATGTTATTATTTGCGGAGAAGACTCTATAGCCTTAAGCCTGGTTCATTCGCTACGCTTGACCAATCAACCTTTTATATTTCTTGAGAGAGATGAGAATAAAGCTGAACTTCTTTTTAATCGCGGTTTACCCGTAGTTCATGGTGATTATTTGGAAGAGAAGACTTTCAAGGAGATAAACATTGATTCAGCTAAAATTGTCTTTGCTAATCAATCGGACGTAATTAATTCTCATATTGCCCTGACAGTTCGGGCTGTTTCCAGTGTCAAGATTGTAGCGCTGGCAGAAGTTGGCGCTTCCAAGGATATACTTCATTACGCGGGATGCAACTATGTTCTCACTATTAAAGAGATTCTTGGGAAATATCTTGCCAACCGCTGTATGGCGGGACCTATTCATTCCGAAACTCTTGGAAGTATGGAAAATCTCAAGATAGTTGAGTTTCCTGTTTTCGGTACTCCCTTTTTGGAGAAAACTATCTCTACTCTAAAAATCAGGGAAACCACAGGTGTTAATATCATCGGCATTTGGGAAAGAGGAAAGTTTTTTCCTCCTAAACCGGAATACCAACTTACAGCTAAATCGGTTCTTTTACTAATGGGGAAAAAAGAAAACCTTTCTGAACTTGACGGTTATATGTCGATCTACATTCTTCCCGACAAACCAATAATTGTGATTGGAGCGGGCGGAGTTGGCCGTTCTGTGGCAAAGGTGCTGGACAAGAAGGGTACCCCTTATTTTTTAATAGATGTAATAGAATGTGATCAATCTCTTGCAAAAGGCACATTTATCCAGGGAGATGCCAAGGAAAGGAAAATTTTAGATAAAGCAGGTATTAAAGAGGCTCCAACAGTGGTTATTACAACTAATGATGACGGCATAAATGGGTACCTGACTTTATATTGCCGAAACCTGAATCCGGAAATCCGGATTGTCACCAGGGCGAATTTAGATAAAAACCAAAACGCAATTCACAAAGCTGGAGCGGATTTTGTCGTTTCATATACAATGATAGGAGCTACCATTGTCAACAACATCTTCCAGAGAGGACACATGACCCTTCTCACTGAAGGACTTCATATTT
>DASCNB010000153.1:0-4326 GCA_036011265.1 Nitrospinota bacterium
AGGTTTTTTTTGAGCTAACGAGAATCCGAGAGCACTGCTTAACCCTACTCGTAAACCGGTAAAAGAGCCCGGACCTATAGAGATAGCAAAGGCGTCAACTTGAGATATGTTAAGATTAGTATCCTGGAGAATAGAATCAATTATAAAAAAAAGGTTTTTTGAATATGAAGTATGGCCTGAAATGGCTTTTTCAGAAATTATTTTATTTTTCAGCGTAATGGCAATACTCCCTTTTGGCGAAGAAGTATCAATCCCTAAAATCCTCATTTCTTACATCATAATACCAGCAGTTCGGTTATAGGTCAACACAATACTTATACCAAAATAAAAATTATTATAAAGTTTTTTCAGCTATTGCGGTACCCTGAAAGATAGATGCAGCAAATTCTTCAATATCGGGCAGAGAAAAATTGAAGAGATCTTTACTTTGTATACAAAAAAATGGCATTTAGTGGGCTTTTGTTGTATACTTGCTTTACATTTAGTGTTAACAAGGTTGTCATTCTGATTTAAAAAATGTAATGAAAAAAAATATTGCTAATATTATTCTGAAGATATCCGAGCTTATCAATTCGGAAAAGGATTTTGAGCGACTATTAGAGTCTATTATGGAAGAATCCAATAAGGCGGTAGGGGCTGATCGAAGCTCTCTATTTATCCTGGACAAAGATACCAACTACCTGTGGTCAAAAGTAGCTTTAGGGACAAGTGGTGTTGAAATCCGCTTTCCTGCCAACATCGGAATTGCGGGTTTTGTCGCTACTACCGGTAAAGTTTTAAATATTGATAATGTTTATGAGGATTCCAGGTTCAACCCGGAGATAGATCGGAAAACAGGCTACAAAACAAAAAATATTATTTGTGTTCCCATGATAAATAGAGAGGGTCAGATTTATGGTGTATTTGAGAGTATGAATAAAAGGATCGGGAATTTCACTAAAAAAGATGAGGAGACACTTCTTGCACTGTCTGCTCAGGCAGCCATAGTTATTGAAAATACCTTGTTGCATCAGGAATTAATGCATGCAAAAGATTTTTTAGCAAAAGAAAACATCAACCTTCGCAATGAATTGAGTCGTACTTTTTATCCAGATAACATTGTAGGCATCAGTCCCTCCATAAAGGAAATTCTATCGTTAATAAAGAAAGTAAGTGGTAGTCAGGAAAATATACTTATTACAGGAGAGAGCGGTACCGGCAAGGAGTTAGTCGCAAAAACTATTCACTATACAAGCCCCCGCAAGAAGTATCCATTGATAACACTAAATTGTGCTGCCATACCAGAGGGACTGCTTGAAACCGAATTATTCGGAGTAGAAAAAGGAGTTGCCACAGGGGTAGATAAAAGGATTGGAAAATTTGAACAGGCAAATAAAGGGTCATTGTTTCTGGATGAAATATCTGATATGAGCTTGTCCACTCAAGCTAAAGTTCTCAGAATTATCCAGGAGAGAAAATTCGAGAAAGTTGGTGGAAGAAAGACAATCCATGTCGATACTCGAATCATTGCCGCAACCAATAAAAAACTTAAACACGAAGTTGAGAAAGGACACTTCCGTGAAGATCTCTATTATCGGCTAAATGTTGTAACGATCCATCTCCCTGCATTAGCAGAACGAAAAGAGGATATCTCTCTCCTCCTAAATCATTTTATTGAAATGCTTTGCAAACAAAATAACAGGGAAATTATTAAATTTACACCGGAGGCTATGAAGAGTTTGAGTGATTATCACTGGCCAGGAAATGTTCGTGAACTGGAAAATGAAGTCAAACGTCTTTTAACGCTGAGTAGCAATAACTTGATAACCTCAGGTGATCTTTCCGAAGCTGTAACAAATGATAAAATTGTTGATAGAGAAAAGGTTAGTCAGTTAAAAGAAAAAGTGAGGGAACTGGAAGTGAAAATGATTAAAAATGCTCTAAAAGAGACGAATGGCAACCAGTTGCAAACAGCAAAATTGCTTGGTCTCAGCCGCCATGGTTTGATAAAGAAGATAAAAAGATACGGTCTTGAAGATTGTTGTAAATCAGCAAGAAGCTGAAGGCGGGATTCTCATTACTAACAGGCTAATCGGCGGGCCTGGTGCTTGCCGAATTGTTTATAGAATAGTAACTGTGTTTCCCTGCTGGCCCTTTCGAAAGCACTGAAATTAATTGCAAAAATTTTGCTTCCTTTTTCTGCGATTAGATCTATTTCTTGTTTTTTGTCGGTGTCCAAATTCTCCACCTTTGTAAAACAGTCACCCTGATTTAAAGTCGAAACAAACCTTCCCTGTTTCTCGACTTTTACCAATCCTTTTAATAAGATGTAGAAGATATGAAATTTTCCGGTAGGTTTTTTGGTACTTCCTATTTTTTGATTATCCTGAGCAGAGACAAATAAGTGAGGCAGATTGAGGATTTCTGCGATTTGTTCTGTGGAAAACGGAGCAAAAAAAGGAACTGTTTTAAAAAGTCTTGCCCGGGATAAAAATTGAAATAAATTTAAATCCTTTAATTTGTTTTCATTTAGAACTTCCTGGATATCATCTGAAAAACCAAAATTATTGGCAAGTAACCGGGTTGTCTTTGTTAGCTTTTGAGCCAGTGTAACCGCTATTTTTCGGATTAATTTATTTCTTATATCAGATGTTTTAATGCTATCAATTCTCCATCCATCGATTTCCAGTAAAAGGGTATCATCGGAAGCAGCGATTACATCTGCGGTCCTTTTTTCTTTAGTAAGGTAGGCCAATTCTCCGAAACACTCACCTTTTCCCAGGGTTGCCAGTTTTCGCTTTTCTTTTAAGACATCAACGGCTCCTCTTAAAATTACGTAATAATGACCCTCATTGTTCACATTCGCTTCATTCTCTCTAACAATGGTCTCACCCCTATCATATTTGTCGATTCTATTCAGCTCTAAAAGCTGTTCCAACTCTGATAGAGAAAACCCATCAAAAAAGTCAAGATTTTTTAAAAATTCTGCCTCAGATTTCATAACATCTCCAATTAATATTAAAAACTATAGATAATAAAGAAGCAGGGTTACAATGCAGAAATTCTTTAATTGTTAATGGAAAAATATGCAACAAATATGCCAATATTTTATACGGCAGGCTGGAGCGATGAAACTCTTTGACTTTAATGACTTAATCAATATATTGCGACAAAAAATTCTGACATAGACTAAAGAATCTTTTCATTTTTGTTGAAAATAAATGCACATTTTATGTAAATATTGTTGCCTGTCAAACAGATCATTGTCCTGTTAGGTTTTTGTAGTAGAATAATCATATAAAAAGGTCACTCATGCATAGTTTTAACAGGAATTCAGGAAAAAACGAACTTTTTGGGTGCACGATGAATGCATTAAAGAACGACAAAGTTGGCGTGTGCAATTTTCTGAGCAGACATTGCCAAACAGGTTGTGGTATCATCGAGTTAGACCAGTCCGTTTTTTAGATTGATTTTCAAAATTACCGGATTTATCATCCTGATATTATGAATATAAAACATATAATTATCGTAATACTGATAATCATAGTCTTGCTCTTGATTATGATTGGGAAAGGGAATGATAAAACAGATAAAGACGTAACCAAAGCTGTAGGCCAAGAAACAGGAATTCCTACCAGGGATGCTGTCTCTGACCAAAAAGCAAAAACAACTAGTAAAAATAGCAAGCAGCAAGAAATCGAAAAATCAATATCGGTGGAAGCAAAAAGTGAAGAAGCTACCCAGCATATTAGCGGGAAACCACTGGTAGTGCCAGGCGGTACGGAAGAAACAGACCAGCATATAAGCGGCATACCGACATCTAAGGAAAGTTCTACAGCTGGTCAACGCGCGCATATAAGCGGACAATAGTTCAAATGAAATATTTTTAATAAGGGAGCACTAATTTTTCCTCAAACCTTTGCCGCCTAAAATACCTGTAGACTTTCCTTTTTTTACAGCCATTTTGCCGTTTATGAACACGTATTCTATTCCACCTGGATATTGTTTTGGATTTTTATATGTAGCCGTATCTCTTATTTTTTTTGGATCAAACAATACAAGGTCAGCGTAGTTCCCTTCTTTAATTATTCCGCGGTCTGTTATTTTCAATCGGTGGCATGGGTCTGAAGTCATCTTCTTAATTGCAACAGGAAGGTCTAAGATCTTTTCATCACGTACATATTTTCCCAGCACTCTCGGGTAACTTCCAAATCCTCTCGGATGGGGCGTACCGTCTCCAAGAGGTCCATTTATGCACTTTGCTCCGCTGTCGCTTCCTATCATTACATAATCCTTTTTGATAATCTCTTGAAAGTTATCTTCACACATGCAGAAATATATGGCTTC
>DASCNB010000154.1:0-42274 GCA_036011265.1 Nitrospinota bacterium
TACTCTACAATACCGGAAGCGCCAGACTCTTTTAATTTCGGAATTATTTCCCTGACCTCTTTTTCTTCAATGATAGTGTTTATATCCACCCAATCTTGATTGCTCAGTTCAGAGATAGTAGGTTTCTGAAGAGCGGGCAGGATTTTGAGGACATTATCCAGGTCTTTTCTCTTTACATTCATCATAAGACCAACCATTTTTTCAGCCGCTAAAGCGCCATTGAGCAGCATAACAATTATATCTACCTTTTTCTTTTTCCAGGGGTCTTTATAAGAATCTTTATTAACTATAAATTTTGTGTTGGACTGCAGCACCGTATCCACAATTCTCAGGCCATTGGCTCTTAAAGAACTTCCTGTTTCGGTAACTTCCACGATAGCATCCACGAGGTTTGGGGCTTTTACTTCAGTAGCTCCCCATGAAAATTCAACATGTGCTTTTACCCCATGTTTTTTTAAATAGCTGGATGTCAGGTTAACTGCTTCTGTGGCAATTCTTTTTCCTTCAAGATCTTTTGCCGACTGAATATCTGAGTCGTTAGGGACCGCGAGGACCCAGCGAACTGGTTTTGAACTTACTTTAGAATAAACCATATCCGCGACCTCTTCTACAGAAGCATTGTTTTCTACTATCCAGTCTTTTCCCGTTAAACCCGCGTCGAGCACACCCTGCTCAACATAACGGGCCATTTCCTGGGCCCTTATCAACAAACACTCTATTTCGCTGTCATCAATGACCGGTGTATAAGAGCGGCTGCTGAAAATAAGGTTATAGCCCGCTTTTGCGAACAGCTTCGCCGTTGCTTCCTGTAAACTTCCTTTGGGAATTCCTAATTTCAATATTTTTTTACTCATTTGTAAACTTTCTCCGGGTCGAATATTTTTTCTCCAATGATTTTTAGATCTCCGTTTAATTTCCTATAAAAGCAGCTTTTATATCCAGTATGGCATGCAGCGCCGCCTACCTGCTCGACTTTTAAAATAATCGTATCTTCATCACAATCCACATAAATTTCCTTTACATTTTGTACGTTCCCGCTTTGTTCGCCCTTTTGCCATAGTTTATTTCTTGAGCGACTGTAATAGCAGGCTCTCCCTGTTTCCATAGTTTTATCCCACGCTTCTTGATTCATAAACGCGAGCATCAGGACTTCTCCTGATTCAAAATCCTGAGCAATAACAGGGATTAATCCATCCATTTTTTCAAAATTTAGCTTTACCATCAATTCCTTTCTAAGGGGTCAAGGGACAAGGTACGGGGACCAGTTACAACAAAAATCTAATCTCTGACAGATGATCTATCTTATTCCCATTTCCTATCTCCGATGCAAGATTTTTTAGTTAAGAAAACATTATATAATATTTCCTTACAAAAAGTTAGTTAAAATAAAGTATTGAGATGAACATGTCAAATTATTTATTTAACTTGTTAACAATTTCCATTCCGTAATACAATGCAAATTAGTTACAGAGGAACGCATTATTTTTTAAACAAGCTTTTTAAGCACGAAATTCCAAATCTCAATATACAAATAATAAATAAATCTCTATGATCAAAAAAAGAAGAGGTGGAAAATCAGCAGAGTACTAATAATAGGAGCAGGTGGTGTTGGTGCTGTTGTTGCGCGGAAATGCGCTAAGGTACCCGAAGTTTTTTCTGAAATATGTTTGGCGAGTCGGACATTAGAAAAATGTGAAAGAATAAAAAAACAAATTAACAGGTCCTTAGAAGTTGCACAGGTAGACGCGGATAATCGAAATGAAGTAACCAGCCTGATTAATGGCTTTAAACCCGATATTGTCGTTAATGTTGCCCTGCCATATCAGGATATTTCTATCATGGAAGCCTGTTTAGAAACCGGAGTTAACTACCTGGATACTGCTAATTATGAACCCCCTGACGACCCTAAATTCTGCTACAAATGGCAGTGGGATTATCATGATCGTTTCAAAAAAAAGGGGATTATGGCTCTATTAGGCTGCGGGTTTGATCCTGGAGTAACCAATATTTTTTGTGCTCATGCCAAAAAGGAACATTTCGATGAAATTCATTATGTTGATATTCTCGATTGCAATGCCGGGGACCATGGTTATCCCTTTGCGACAAATTTCAACCCCGAGATTAACATCCGCGAGGTGACTGCTAAAGGAAAGTTTTATGAAAACGAGGAATGGAAAGAAACTGATCCTCTCACTGTGCACCAAACATTCGATTTCCCCGCGATTGGTCAGAGGGAGGCTTATTTGATGTATCACGAAGAATTGGAATCGCTTGTAAAAAATTTGCCTGAAATGAAACGTATCCGTTTTTGGATGACCTTTTCGGATAGCTATCTGAATCATTTGAAAGTACTTCAAAACGTGGGCATGACCCGAATTCATCCGGTTGAGTTTGAGGGAAACAAAATAGTTCCATTGAAATTTCTTAAATCTCTACTCCCTGATCCAGCTTCTTTAGGTTCTAATTATAAAGGCAAAACTTGCATTGGATGTTTGGTTGAAGGAATTAAAGACGGTCGGAATAAAAAAATATATATCTATAATATTTCCGATCATGAAGAATGTTATAAAGAAGTTAATGCTCAAGCAGTTTCTTATACGACCGGTGTGCCAACAATGATCGGAGCTATGCTTATGCTTACGAATGTCTGGCAAGGAAAAGGTGTGTTTAATGTGGAAGAATTTGATCCCACACCCTTTATGGAAAAACTGAATATTTATGGATTGCCCTGGATCGTAAAGGAATTGTAAATAATAAATAAGAAATTCGAATATCGAATTCAAGTCTTCGCTGGCATTCTTCATAGAGCGAATCTTGGTTGCTTTTTACAAAAAATCCGAAACAAATCCAAATGACCAAAATTCCAAATCAATATGATTTAATAGATTTAAATGGCATAGCAACTCCTTGTTATATTTGCGATGAAGACGCATTAGAGGAGAACTTGAAGGTTTTAAGTTCGGTTCAGGAAAAAAGCGGCTGCAAAATAATACTGGCTCTCAAGGGTTTTGCGATGTTCAGCTTATTTCCTGTTATTCGTAAGTATCTAAAAGGTACTGCTGTCAGCTCTTTGGACGAGGCACGGCTGGGTTTTGAAGAGTTCGGCGGTGAACTGCATTTGTATTCACCGGCTTATAAAGACGATGAATTTGAAAGTTTATTGCCGTACGCGGACCACATAAGTTTTAATTCCTTTTCGCAATGGCGCCGTTTTAAGCCGGCAATCTCCAAATATAAAAAGAAAAAAATTGAATGCGGCATACGAATTAATCCAGAGCATTCCGAAGTAAAGTATCCCATTTACGATCCGTGCGGTAAATATTCCCGCCTGGGTGTAAAAGCTGAACTGTTTCAAAGTGAGGATTTGGAAGGCATATCAGGATTGCATTTTCACAATCTTTGCGGACTTAACGTTGATGCCCTTGAGCGTACCTTGAAAGTTCTTGAGGAGAACTTTGGACGTTATATCAAACAAATGAGGTGGATAAACTTTGGAGGAGGCCATCATATTACCAATACAAATTATGACATTGATAAACTTTGCAAACTGATTATTGATTTCAGGGAGCGTTATAAAGTGGAGGTTTACATGGAACCGGGAGAATCGGTTGTACTCAATTCCGGTGTGCTGGCAGCATCAGTCCTGGATATAATCCATAATGAAATGGATATCGCAATTCTCGATACATCCGCAGCCGCCCATATGCCGGATGTAATAGAAATGCCCTATAAACCTAAAATACTTGGCGCGTCTTCAACCGGTAACGAGCAACCGGCAGCGAATAACCGGCATATCTATAAACTTACCGGGCTGACCTGTCTGGCAGGAGACGTGATAGGAGATTATTCTTTCCCTGAGCCTCTACAAGTCGGGTCAAAGTTAATTTTTCTCGATATGGCACATTACACGATGGTTAAAAACAATACCTTTAACGGTATTCGCCTACCATCTATAGCTATTTGTAATTCAAAGACCGGGCAAGTACGAGTTGTCAGAGAATTCGGGTATGATGACTATAAGAATAGATTATCTTAAAATATTCCCTTATCTTTTAAAAAAGTAATTCCATTTTTTGCATCGGCGGGACTTACCTTCTGGTTAATTTCCATTACACGGATAGTTTCCGGTTTTAAATAAGATTTTACCATGTCAAAATCTACTGTGCCGCATCCGGGCGCGTTATGGTCATTGTATCCATTCAATACATCGTGTAAATGGACGCCGATTAAACGATTGTGGAATGTTTTCAATAACATCTCTTGTGAAATTCCGAATAACGTTTCATTTACTTGAGCGTGGCCGGTATCGTGCCAGTAACCAAGTTTGCTGCCGTCAAAGAGGCTGAATATGGTTTTAAGTTCATTCATGTCAGGGAACTCAAAAAAGTAATATCTATTTTCCAGCCCCACATCAATACCAAGTTTTTCTGCTTCCGCGTTAATTTCATCGAGACTCTTGAGCAAAGCATCAAAATTTTTCCCTTTGTTTGCAGCATGGTTTTGTGATATCTCCTGTAAAGATTTTTCCGCTTCCTTCGATTGAATTTTCTCTTCGTCATAAAATGTTTTCATTATATTAATTGGTTCATCAAGCGGTATGCGTCCACAATGAAGTATGATCGCTCGCGCTCCAATATCCGCTGCATTCCGCAATGTCTGTTTGACATGATCCACTCCACGGACCCTCTTCTCTTCCTCCGTATCGCTTATTAAATACTTTTCTGCTCCCCTGACTTTGTCTTGAGGAGAAGGGCAGACAGCATGCATGCTAATGATTTTTATTCCCCACGCAGTACAATTTTTCTTTATTTCTTCAAAGGTTTCGCTGAAAATGCGAAATTCCAGTTCCAGTAAACTGATACCGGTTTCTTTCATTTTTTCTATTAGTTCTTTCGCGTCATGGGTTTGACCTGCACGCCAGCATGTTGAAACAGCACAAATGCTCATAATATTTAAATATTATATGGATAAAGATTTTCTAAAATTAAAAACGATACATCAAATTGCGTCTATTATACATAATAAAATGTGCTACAATTGAATCTAGAAGAATTTTATGAGTCAAGTGATAAGGAGATTTAAGTGAAATATATTGTTTTATTGGGAGATGGGATGCCGGACCACCCTCTGCCTGATCATGATAATAAAACCCCGTTACAAATAGCCAATACACCTAATATGGATTTTTTGGCGAAGAACGGAATCACGGGTGGAATTAAAACAATTCCTGAAGGATTTCCTCCGGGAAGCGATGTATCGAACCTGTCTGTCTTTGGATATGATCCTGAACTTTATTATACAGGGCGTTCTCCTTTGGAAGCGGCAAGTATGGGTGTTGATCTGGATTCCGGGGATATAGCCTTCCGGTGTAACCTGGTAACTCTTAAACCGGCTATGAACGACCTTGTCATGGATGACTACTCCGCCGGACATATTTCTTCTGAAGAAGCAAAAGAATTGATCAATTTTCTTAATGATAAATTAGGGAATGAAAATTACATTTTTTATCCCGGCGTCAGTTACCGTCATCTTCTGGTATGGAAAGGCGGAAAAGAAAAAATGGATTTGCCTCCACCACACGATTTGACTGGAAAAGGGATAAAGGATTTAATTTTATCCCGAAGCGACGAAATCATGGAACTGCTGAGTAGTTCACAAATGCTTTTAAAAAACCATGCTGTAAATCTCAAGAGGGCAGGGGAGGGGAAAAAACCTGCGAATAGTATCTGGCTCTGGGGGAGCGGAAAAAAACCGGCTATGCCGAACCTTAAAAAGATGTACGGTCTTGAAGGAGCTGTTATATCAGCCGTGGACCTTTTAAAAGGGATTGGTATTTATGCCGGACTTGACGCGATAAAAGTGCCGGGAGCCACAGGCTACATCGATACGAATTATGAAGGTAAAGTTAGCAGCGCGTTAAAAGTTCTTGAAGAAAAAAATTTCGTTTATATACACCTGGAAGCCGCCGATGAAACTTCGCATGAGGGAAGTTTTGAAAATAAGATAAAGGCCATTGAAGATTTTGACTCTAAAGTTGTGGGGAAAATTCTCAAGGGAATAGACGGACATAAAAAATACAGGGTTCTTTTAACTTCAGATCATCCGACGCCCCTGAATCTTATGACCCATACTGCTGAAAAAGTGCCTTTTGCTGTTTATTCCCCGGACATGAAAGGAGACAAAACTATCGCGTTTAGCGAAGATTTGATTAAAGAGGGTTCAAAAAACTTTGAAAAAGGATTTGAAATAATGGAATATTTTGTTAAAGGATAAACCTGTTTAGTGGTTTGCTAATAGAGTAAAAATTTATGGGATTAATTGTACAAAAATATGGTGGCACTTCCGTGGGAAGCATTGACCGAATTAAAGAAGTGGCCAAAAAAATAGTTTCATCAAAAAAAAATGGTGTAGATGTTGTCGTAGTTGCATCCGCTATGGGAGGTGAAACCGATAAGCTTCTAAAAATGGCGCATGAAATTTCTCCTGAGCCTGGAAAACGTGAGATCGATTTGCTTCTTTCTTCCGGAGAAAGAGTGTCGTGCTCACTTCTTGCAATGGCTATTCAAAAACTTGGATATAAAGCCGCTTCTTTCACAGGACGACAGGTGGGAATTTTAACGGACAGCGCTCATACGAAAGCGCGAATTAAGAAGATTGAAGCGCATAAGATTAATAGAGCTCTTAAAGAAGGTTTGATTGTTATAGTGGCTGGATTCCAGGGAATAGATGAAAATGAAAACGTGACAACTCTAGGACGTGGAGGTTCTGATACTTCCGCGGTAGCTCTGGCCTCCGCTCTTAATGCGGACCTTTGCGAAATATATTCTGATGTTGAAGGGGTGTTCACTACTGATCCTAATATCGAGCCTGACGCAAGAAAATTAAATAAAGTTTCCTATGAGGAAATGATGGAGATGGCGAGCTGCGGCGCGAAAATTCTTGAAATTCGCGCGGTCCAATTTGCGAAGAAATATAATGTCCCTGTATATGTTAAATCGTCTTTTAAAAAAGGTGATGGAACTTTAGTAACCAAGGAGGATTCTAAGATGGAAGAAATTGAAGTATCTGGCATTACTTATGATAAAGATCAAGCTAAAGTCTCAATAATAGGGGTGCCGGATAAACCGGGTATTGCTTCTAAAATATTTAATGTTGTGGCTGACGCGAATATTGTTATTGATATGATAATTCAGAATATCAGCAATGAGGGATTGACCGACATTTCATTTACTGTGCCTAAAAACGACGCTAAAAGCGGTTTGGAATTAGCCAAAGACGTTGGAAAAGAAATCGGGGCGAAAGATGTGAAGATAGATAAAAATATGTCTAAAATATCCATTGTTGGCGCGGGGATGAGGAGCCATTCCGGAATTGCCGCGAAAATGTTTAAGGTCCTGGCAAAAGAGAATGTCAATATTCTGATGATCAGTACATCGGAAATTAAAATCTCATGCGTCATAGCGAATAAATACACGGAATTAGCTGTTCGGGTACTTCATAAAGCCTTTGGGCTGGGAAAAGGGAAATAAATTATCAGTTAACAATTAACAATGAGCAATTAAAAGATATTAGTGCTAAATCAAGTGAGACTTTTTCTGCAAAGCAATATTTGTCGCAATAACCATATTAATAATAAATTGATTATATCGACAATATTCTGTATGATTGCTTTGTGTCAAAACGCATTTCAGCTTTCAGAAGACCTTTTGTATTTATTCTCTTTTTAACTATTTTTAGTTTTCGCTTCCTGGAATTTGATAACCTGCCCCCTGACCATTTAACAAACCATATTTCATCCAATCAAAAGGTGTCTCTCAGCGGCATAATTGATTCACCACCAGAAAAGTTCAGCAGAAAAACTCGCCTCAATATAGAATCAGAATATTTGACGACTAAAGGTAAAGAAATAAAAGTCTCAAGCAGGGTAAGAATTACAGTTTATGAAAAAAATTTGCCTTTTAAATATGGAGACAGGATAAAAATTAATGCTGTCCGGTTGCGCCTACCTCGAAACTTTAAAAACGAAGGTACTTTTGATTATGAATCTTACATGAAAAATAAGGGGATATACGTTACTGGATCAGTAAGTAAAGGAAAAAAAATAGAGTTAATTGATAGAAACAACGGTTTTTGGGTATTAGAAAAGATTTATTATTTTAAAGACAGTATGTTGTCATCATTCGAATCTTTTTTGCCATTTAGAAATTCAACTATAATTAGAGCAATGGTGCTTGGGGACAAAGGGGCTTTATCAAAAAGAGACAGGGAAACATTTATGAGGTCAGGCACCGCTCATTTAATGGCAGTATCCGGGTTGCATGTCGGGTTTCTTGCGTTTGTTTCATACTGGATCATAAGAAAAATAACAGCTCTCGTTATGGTTCGTTTTTTTATTGAGAAAGCCCTGTCAGGCTGGATGATTCCTGTCTCAGCCATTCTCAGCATTATTCCAGTTCTATTTTATATGGTGCTAGTGGGCTGGAAGGCATCTTCTATGCGGGCCGGGATAATGGTTGTTGTCTATCTTATTGCAGTAGCGCTTTCAAGAGAAAAAGAAATTTACCGTAGTATTTTTATAGCCGCTTTTATCATACTCTTCTGGAAACCATTATCGTATCAAGATATAGGCTTCCAGCTTTCATTTATTGCAGTGTTGACCATTATTTTTTGTTATCAGGAGTTGATAAGGAAAAAAGATACATTAAATGATCTTCCAGTTAAGAAAAATAAAATAATTCAAACTCTGCGTGGAAATCTTGAGATTAATCTATTTGCTGTTCTCGGAACTGCTCCCCTAATTTTGTATTATTTTAATCGCATAACCCCGTACGCTTTTTTTGCTAATATTTTAGCGGTTCCTCTTGCGGCGTTGATTATCCCTGGAGCTATAATCTGTATGATAATCTTCCCTGTTTTTGAATGGGCAGGTATTTTAGGATTTAAAGTCATCTCATTTTTAACATCAACCTTTATGTTTATAATAAATTTTTTTTCAGAACTCCCAATGGCAAGTTTGCGCTTCGCGACTCCTTCGATTTGGGCTGTCTTCAGCTTCTACTTACTTGCTTTTCTTTTGATTAAATTAAAAGAAAAGAGACAACGGAAATGGATATTAATCTCAGCAGGTGGCATCTTATTAATTTCTTTATCAATAAATTATTTTCCTTTCTGGAGGGATTCATATTTAAAAGTTACTTTTCTTGACGTGGGGCAGGGAGACTCTACACTGATAGAACTTCCTGATGGGAAAAATATGCTCATAGACGGAGGAGGTTTATTCGGAGATTTTGATATCGGCGAAAGTGTTGTAGCCCCTTATTTATGGGACCAAGGAATTGAAAAATTAGATTTTATAATCCCTACACATTCAGACAATGACCATATAGAAGGACTATTTTACGTGCTAAAAGAAATGAAAACTGGAGTTTTATGGACTAATTCATTAATACCCTTCAAAACAAACCTGCGACGACTGGAAAATCTTGCAACTAAGAAAAAAATTCCAATTAAGAATCAAAGTATTTCATTAAACAGCTTAGATATCAAAATTGAAAAAATCCACCCGACAAAAGGGTTTGCTTTAAATTATTTTGACAGAAATGAAAATAATTTTTCAACGGTTTTAAAAATAAGTTATGGCGAAATATCATTTCTCTTTGCCAGCGATATTGAGAAAGAAGCGGAAGAATATTTAGTGAGACTACATGGCAACAAGCTCCGTTCCACAATCCTTAAAGTACCGCATCATGGGAGCAAAACCTCCAGTACGACGAGTTTTATAAAAGCAGTTAAACCTGAGGTTGCTATAATATCAGCAGGATATATGAATAGGTTTCAACATCCAGCTAAAAAAGTGGTTGACCGGTATAAAAAGAATAGTATAAAATTCCATCGTACTGACCTTGAAGGTGCCATAACCATCACAACCGATGGATTGAAATATAAAATCAAGACATACATTGATGACAAAAAATAAATTTTGACTTTTTATTAACTATAGCGAAGAATATAAATAAGCAGAGAAAGAGAATTATCGCCTCTCATCTCATTCCAGCTATTATGCTGGAATCCAAACCATATTCCGTTTCCAGTCGTGAATGAAACGCAGAATTTTGTAGAAAAAACAATCACGTATATTTTTTTACTTTTACACTAAGAAATTTTACATAAGAATTGACAATTTCCATGACCTTTACTGAAACTTCTCTGTTTGATGCCATACCTTTTTTGATATCCTCCTTACTTCTTTTATGCTGTATATTGATTTATCTTTATGATCAGAGAAAACTTAGGCAGCGATTGGAGAATGAAATGCAGGAATGGTTCGAAAAAGAATTTAGGAGGGGTTTGGGAAACGTGGATAGAAGAGAGAAAAGGGGAACTGGAAGAAAAAGCGGGAGAAGATCCTACGACAAAAAATGAAATTCTTATAGAAAGCACCAGTGAATAAAAACCTAGCTTTTCAATCTTCCGAAATTTTCAATCTTGAGTTTAATATATTCTAAGTATAAAATCTTAGTGCGGAGAGGCTCCGCTATCAGGATTGAAGCTCCCTGTAGCAGAGCTACGAGGTATCTTCAGTGTAGAGAATGATTTTATTTTAATTTCACTTGCTAATCCTGCAGCAAGCTGCGACAGCGATCGCTAAACACTTTCGGCATGGAGAACCGAATAGTATAGGAACATACCGTATCGCTTTTTATTTCTTGCCTTATTCCAGGGCTCAAAAAGAAGATGAGGGCTTTAATAGGGGTACTATTCTTTTTTGTTCTGTCGCTGACAGCATCCCTTATCCTGTACTTTTTCCTCATCCGTCATAGACCAAAGGCAAGGCGCAGGGGAAAGCCTAAAGCAAAGTCAATAACAAGCCCAAAAGCCTCTCTTGTTAAGCCACAAACCCAGGCAAGACCCTTAGGAACACAAACTCCGACCCCTTACAGGTATGAACTACCCCCGGAAATTCCACGCGATATTAATACATTAAAGATAATCGCTACAGAAGATCCAAACATCATTATTGATATCGTAAGAAAGTGGATGAGGGAGAGATGATTTCTATCCACGAATTAAGCAAATCAAACTAACTTCAAGGGCAACTCTAGTCCTGTCAAAATTCCCAAAATGCTATTTGCCAAGCAAAACTGAGTCACCTGTATAGAAAAAACCTGCTACAGAAGCGGTCATAAAAGTGGCCAGGGTGCCGCCAAGAATGCATTTGATAGCAAGGTTTGCCAATTCGCCCCGTTTTGTCGGTACGATGGTCCCTATACCACCTATCCAGATAGCCGCAGAACCAAAATTGGCAAACCCGCATAACGCGTAAGAGGCAATAACTACTGTGCGGGGAGAGAGTTGAATCCCGCTTGATAGTAAATTGGAAAAACTCGTATAAGCGACAAACTCGTTGATAATGGTTTTTTCTCCTATCAGTTTGGAGATTACCGAACAATCAGCTGCAGGAATGCCCATAAGCCAGGAAAACGGCCAGAGGAGATATCCTAACAACCCCTGGAGTGTCCAGTCTAAAGAAAGCCCTGTGACACCTGTAATCCCATTTCCGATAAAGCCGACAAAGTAGTTAGCCATGGCAACTAATGCAACGAATGCGATCAGGGTCGCTCCGATATTGAGGGCAAACATTGCTCCTTCTGAAGCTCCCTGTGCTGCAGCATCAAAAATATTGACGCTGTTTTTATTTTCTTCTGAAGGGACATAACCGCTGGTGGCAGGTGTTTCAGTCTCCGGCACTAAAATTTTAGCTATCACTACAGCCGCGGGAATGGACATTAGGCTGGCAGTTATAAGATGACCCGCAATATTTGGGAAATGCGGCTGCATCATTTTAACATAAGCGCCAAATACACTTGAGGCTATGGTAGCCATACCCGTTGTCATTACTACCATCATTTCTGAACGTGTCAGTTTTTCAACGAATGGACGGATGGTCAAAACAGACTCAAACCCGACAAACAGATTTGCGGACGCACAAAGAGATTCCGCGCCGCTGATTTTCATGAATTTTGTAAATATCAAGGCGAAAAAAGAAATAACTTTTTGCATAATCCCAAGATGGTAAGAAACCGCCATTAATGATGAGAAAAATATAACGAGAGGTAATACCTGCGTTGCAATGATAAATCCGAAAGAACCTTCCGTGCCCGGGGGAAGAGCTAAAGGACCGAAAACAAACTGAGCTCCCACATCAGCAAAGCTTAACAACTTGATAGCCACTTTATTTAAAAAATCAAAAAATGCTTTCCCGATATCTGTGAAAAAAACAAAAAAACCGAGTGAGATCTGCAACCCAACACCGACACCCACTGTCCTGAGGTTTACAGCCTTCCGATTTTCCGACAGGAGATAGGCAACTCCCAGCATGCAGAATATTCCACTAAAACTGATAAAATTGTATATTTGCATATTAGAGATTCAATTATACATTTTATTAAGCAGGATTTCAGAATAATACATATAAGTAATATTAAATCGCAGTAGATGGAGGCAAGGAAGGGAAATTGAAGCTTGTGGCCGATCGTCAAATAATAAATGACTTGGCAATCACAATTTAATTCCAAATTATGCGTCAATTTCACGAAACCAATGCAGGACAAGGCTTTAGCCTTGCATAACAGGGTGTCCGAAAACGTCAGCATTTATCATTTCAACTGAAAGGAGAAATCTTCGACCTATTAATTAAAAGATCATTTATAATATTAAACACCTCACGAGAACTAAAAAATAGAACACGGATAAAAAGGGTAAAAATCTTTTTTTAAAGGAAATAAACGGAAGGTAATTCTTAGCTCTTGGTTTTAATGAGATTCTGCAAAACTATGCTCAAATTTTCCATATGATACGGTTTTTTTAAAATATCAATAAAGCCATATTCTCTAAAATTTGCCATTACCTGATCATTGGAATAACCGCTTGAGACAATTGCTTTCACATTGGGGTCAATTTTTTTAAGTTCCTGGATGGTCTGCTTACCTCCCATTCCACCTGGTACTGTGAGGTCAAGGATTACTGCATCAAAAACCTGGCCTGAATGCTTGGTTTCTTTGTATTTCTTCACAGCTTCTTCGCCGTTTTTCGCAAGTTCTGTCTGGTACCCCAGAGTCTTAAGCATGGTTTTCAGCAAATCTCTTAAATACTCCTCATCGTCCATTACGAGCACCCTGCCCGTACCCTTAACAATGCCTTTTTTTTTCTTTTCAACGCTCAATGATTTATCCGATGCCGGCAGGTAAATATGGAAGGTGGACCCCTTTCCTAAGCTTGAATTTACATTAATAAAACCATCATGGTTTCTAATTATCGAATGAGATGCACTGAGTCCCAGACCGGTTCCTCTTTCTTTAGTCGAAAAGTAAGGGTCGAAAATTTTATCAAGATTATCGGGCGTAATGCCTGTTCCATTATCTTTAATTGATATCCTGACATAAGGGCCGGGTTGAAGAGATAATGGATCATTAACGCCTACAGTTACGTTTTCTATGCGTACCTCAATAACTCCACCTTCAGGCATAGCTTGATTGGCGTTGATCACAATGTTGTTAATTACCTGGTTAATCTGACCTTCGTCTATTTCCAGAGGGTAAAGCCCACCAGGTATTTCAAACTTGCATTTTGAAGCAGAACCCTTGAGAGTAAAACTAATTGTTTCTTTTACAAGTTCAGCTATATCGGTGGTTTTCTTTACCGGCGATCCGCCTTTTGAAAAAGTAAGTAGTTGTTGAGTCAGCCCGCTCGCTCGATGCACTGCTTTTTCAGTATTGCTCAATATCTCTTCTATTTTTACATCTTCTGATTTTTTTTGATAAGCAATTTTCGCTATTGAAATATTTCCGAGGATTAAGTTGAGGATATTATTAAAATCGTGTGCAATGCCGCCTGCAAGCAAGCCGATGGATTCGATTTTCTGGGCTTTCAAATGTTCTCGTTCAAGCTTGCGGCTTTCAGTTATGTCGCGGAAAACAAGAACCACGCCTATGATTTTGCTGTCCTTATCTCGTATAGGCGCGCCACTGTCTGCAACAATTCTTTCCTTACCGTTTTTTGCAACAAGCACGGTGTTATTCGCCAACTCGGCCGCGTGGCCGGTTTTCATTACTTGTTCAACAGGATTTGCGCATGGTTCGCGTGTTTGCTCATTAATAATTTTAAAAACATTTTGAAGCGGTTTTCCTGCTGCATTCTCCTGTCTCCAGCCAGTGAGTTTTTCCGCTACACTGTTTATTAGAATCACATAACCTTGAGTATCTGTGGTTATCACTCCGTCGCCTATCGATCTCAGTGTCACGGCAAGTCTCTCCTTTTCCTCGGCCAGCGCTTCCTCCGCCTGTTTGCGTTGCGAAGCCTCCATAACCAGAGAAACCATGTCTGCAATAGAACCGGCAAATACCTGCTCCTCTTGTGTCCATTCTCTGGGTAAACCGGTATGTTCATGGCAAACAATCCCTACCATTTTTCCATGAATGCGAATTGGAGTGTCCATCAGTGAAGTGATTCCATGCGCGGAAAGGTATCCTTCATTAAATTCTTTAGTCCTTGGATCGGTAAATGGATTATTTGCAGCAATAATACGTTCCTTTTCTAAGGCCTTAAAATATTTCGGGTAGTGATTCACTATTAACTCAGTGCCTTTTTCATGTCTGTTCTTAGTTTGTTCATAGAGGTCTTTGCAAATAATCTTAGAATGATCCAGGTTGTAAAACCAGGTACTGGCTCGCTCTGTTTTAAGAGTTTTTGAACTTGCTTCGGTTATTCTAATTAAAGCGGAATCCATATCTGTGATATCTTCTTTAGCTAGTTCCACAATTTCAGCCTGTTGTCCTATAATCTGGTTTGTTCTTTTTAGAAGCTCCTCAGCTTTTTGCTTGATCTTTCGATTTACCCGGACAAGTTCTTGAGAACTTAGATCCAGCGAACGTTCGATCAATTTACGGTCGGCGTCAAACTGGTCATAGGCCTCGCTAATTTTCCCAAACAAATTATTCCATTCTTTTGGAATAGAATATGCTTTCCCGAGGTAGCGTTTAAATTGGCGTAGCAGCAATTTGTTCATAACTTATTTCTCTGAAAATGTTGTAATCGTCATGGTTTGGTTGTGCAATTCGCATTTGGCGGAAGGGACGAAAGGAGAAATCTCACCATAAGAATAAAACCCTGTCATGACAGCATTGTCTCCCAACACTTCACGAACACTTTCCACCTCCTCTTCTATTCTTTGCTGAAGAATCAATTTACGCCCAACACAACTGATCAGTACTGCCAAATCTGGCGTTATTGACCCAATTGCTTCATAACTGGTATTGGCAGCACCTATAGCGCCATCAACCAGGCGATCAAAATTGGCTTTCATCAAACGAGCATAGGCGCCTTCCGGAACATCACCGGCAAAAGTCATACTTTGTTCTTCTTCATTAACCAATAAAATTGTGCGAACCAACCCTGTATCGGCTTCATCCAAATTGAATCGAATACTCAACGGGAAAAGCAGGCCGGTAGCAGGCAAACCTGCTGCCTGATCACCTAAATATTTCTTGTATAGTTCCAAAGCAGATTGCCCATCTAATTCATACAAGACATTTTCTTTTGAGCGCGTTATCAAACGGTCAGGACCAAAAGAATCCCAGCCACCCATCGAGCCATACCCAATTTTCAAACGGGTACCGTAAAACCCCATAACTGCTATATTGGGGTCTTCAGTGAAGCTATCCAAACATACCAGAGTTTGTTCAAACCGCTCACCATCTCCAGCTAATCCTCCGGTAACAGAAATCTGAGATGGGAGATTTTTTGTCAAGCCTTTTACTAGCTCACTGCCATTTACTTTATGGCCATCAGAGAGCACGAATACATGAATTAAGCCATCCTTTTCAAGCGATGCCGCTAATTGCTCTCCTGCCTGAAAACTATTTTCCACTTCATCTATTTTCGTCTGAGCACATTGCAGTTGAGTATGTTCAAAGTAAACTGCTGTAACAACTAAAGTATCATCGGAGACCTGTGTGTCCATGATTTCACCGGCTGTAGAGCAACCAAAAATATGGGCCGCAGGATAAAACGATTTAATTTCATCATAACGTTTTTTCTCTTTTAAAATATTTGTGCTACCAAATATAAGGACCAACTGGGCTGATTTTTCTAATTTTCCTGAAGGATTTGATAGCCACCCTTCTTTATCCATCCATTTTAATTGCTCAATTTTCATATCTATAAAAAAAAAGTTTTAGGTGCCCGTAATTTAAATCAGATTCCCCAGGCACCGCTTAGATGTAAATTTGCTCCGTTTACATAACGAGCCTCTTCGGCGAGGAGGAACTTTGTCACTGAGACAGCATCGGAAAGCTCTCCCACGTATCCGGCAGGAATGTTCTTGACCATCTTCTGGAGTTCTTCTTCCGGAGCGCTTCCAGAGTGGATGAAGCCCGGAGATATGCTATTCACGGTGATGTTGTGAGGGCCAAGGACCTTTGCAAGTGAACGGGTCAAGATCAGAATTCCCGACTTTGCTATATAGTGGGCGGTAATCTGTGGCTGGGCAACCATTCTGTCGGCATTGGCCATGCTGAAATTAACAATCCGGCCCCACTCATTCTTAATCATACGGGGAGCTACGATACGGCTCATGTAGAAAACGGGGTGTAAATTATTGTCGAACATTTCGTGCCACCCTTCGATGGTTTCATTGAGGAGAGGCCGCCGATGGTAAGGACCGGCGCAATTTATAAGAGCGTCGATTTGTTGAAACTCGGAATACGCCTGTTCTGTAAAGGCTTCGCATGCTTTCGGATCGGATACATCGCATCGCCCTGTCAGGGCTCTACCACCTTTTTCGCGTATGGTTTTGGCTGTTTCTTCGGCTTCGTTAACGCTATTACGGTAACACAGAGCTATCGACCATCCATCTTCAGCAAGCCGGAGTCCGATAGCTCTTCCTATGCCCTTAGCACCACCAGTAATTAATGCTACTCGATTAGTCATGTTTATGATTTATGATGCTCTTCTTTCTGTTAGAAACATTTCAATTATGTGATAAATTTTATCATGCTGTTCCAAGTCTCAATAATAATCCTAACAGCCTTAATAGAAATTTCCTTTTTAGGCGCCACTTCTCCCATCTAGGAACAGCTCCGGCAGATAAATCCCATTAGAAAGCTTAGGCAGGGTGGTAAGACCTTAGCTAATTATCTAACGGTGTGAAGATGAAATTGAAATTTCCTAAAATGCTTTAAATTTAACCAAAAACGCGTGAACTAATCTTCACATTATTAACTTAAGCGAAACCAACCTGAGAAGTCAATATTTTTTAGGTTCCTGAACGGTTTGCCTGCCTCCCATTCTACCGGGTACTGTCTGTCTGTATGATAATGCCTAGAGGCAGGCAAGTTGCGAGGAATGCGCTCGTTAAACACTTTCAAATGTTGAGACTTCAGGTTGTCGGCATGGGTAAATTTTGCTATATTTCAGCTCATGAAAAAAATACTAAATTACTATTTTGAATTAGAAAAAAACAGGACGGACATAAAAACAGAGTTTATTGCCGGGGCTACCACGTTTATGACTATGGCCTACATTATTTTTGTCAATCCCGCCATTCTTTCCGCACCTGATGGATCAAACATGGACTTCGGCGCTGTAACTGTAGCCACATGTTTTGCCGCGGCTTTTGCAACGTTAATGATGGGTTTTACCGCCAATTACCCAATCGCTTTAGCGCCCGGAATGGGCTTGAATGCCTTTTTCAGTTTTGTTGTCTGCGGAAAAATGGGTGTTCCCTGGCAAACTGCGCTTGGGATTGTTTTTATCTCCGGTGTAATCTTTACTCTGTTATCCGCGTCACGGATACGAGAATTAATAGTTAATTCTATTCCTCAATCCTTAAAAATGGCCTCAGCAGCAGGCATTGGGCTTTTTATTGCTTTTATAGGACTGAAGTCGGCAGGTTTTGTTGTCTCCGATACGAATACTTTTATTACCCTCGGAGCACTCGGTTCGGCGCCAACTCTTCTTTCTTTAACAGGATTGATCATTCTTATTACACTTTCCGCAAGGAAAATTAAAGGCGCAATATTAATCAGTATTCTTTTTACCGGAATTATTGGCATTTCCTTTGGTATGATAGAGTTTAAAAATATTGTTGGGACCGCGGACTTATCAAAAACTTTTTTTAAACTCGATATTATCGATATTTTTCAGTTGAAGTATCTTGCTCCTATTCTGATTTTTCTCTTTTTTGATATGTTTGATACTATCGGCACTTTAGTCGGGGTAGGGGAGCAGGCAGGTTTTATAAAAGATGGGAAACTTCCAAGGGGAAATCGAGCGCTTGTCAGCGATTCAGTTGGGACAATTGCCGGGTCTCTTCTTGGCACATCCACGGTTACCAGTTATATCGAAAGTTCGGCCGGTATCTCATCAGGTGGAAGAACCGGTTTGGCAAATGTTTTTACAGCGCTTTTTTTTATAACGGCACTCTTTTTTGTTCCATTAGCCGAAATGTTTGGAGCCGGATATAAGGTTTCTGAAAATGCTTATTTATACCCGGTAACCGCTCCTGCTTTAATAGTGGTAGGGTCATTGATGATGGGCAATGTTAGAAAAATTCAATGGAACGATATTACTGAGGCATTCCCCGCTTTTTTAACGATTATTTTAATGCCTCTCACTTTTTCAATTGCCGAGGGGCTTGCCGCGGGCTTTGTTTTTTATGCCTTTTTGAAACTTGTATCAGGCAGAAGTCATGAAGCAAACTGGCTCGTTTATGGATTAAGTCTGATTTTAATTTTACGATACATTTTTTTATAAAAAACCAATGACTACTGTCCAATTATGTCATCAAAAAAACCGATAATAGGAATTCTTTGTGATATAAATAAAGAGGAGGGGAAGGAAGACCGTCCGCTTTATTTCGTTAAATCGAATTATGTCTCCGCGGTAAAAGAAGCAGGGGGTATCCCTTTGATAATCGCACCCTCAAAAGATGAAAACGATCTAACAAAGACACTTAATCTTATCGATGGTTTGCTCATGCCGGGAGGAGATGATATTGACCCGAAATATTTTAAGGAAGAGCTGCATCCATCTGTAGTGCTGATTGATCCGCAAATCATACAATTTCAAATGGGTTTTTTAAATAAAGCTTTGAATAAAGGTATACCTATATTTGGTATTTGCGCGGGGCTTCAGATAATTAATATTGTTTGTGGCGGCAATATTTATCAGGATATACCGTCTCAATATTCAAAGCCGATTAAACATAAAAAAGATGAAAAAGAGAAAGAAGATACATATCACAATGTAAAGATTGAAAAAAATACAAAGCTTTATAATATTCTTCAAAAGGGAGAAATAACCGTAAACAGTACCCATCATCAGGCTTTAAAAGACGTTGCAGTGGGGTTTAAGGTTACTGCCCGGTCGGAAGACGGGCTCATAGAGGCCATTGAAAGCAGGAAACACCGATTTGTAATCGGCGTTCAATGGCATCCGGAAGATTTATACAAGGAAGATAATCTTTTCCTGAAATTGTTTGAAAGGCTTGTTAGTGAATCCGGATAGAGCGTAATCCCCGGGTTCCATCGATTCTTTTATCTGCAAGATCGGAGACAATTCAGAGGCAAAAAGAGAAACATCATTAATTATCTTTGGCAGCAGCGGAAGGCGCTTCTTCTTTTTTATCTTCCAGTGAAGGCTTGACGTCATCCACTTCTTCTTGAATTTCTTTTGTGGCTTTTTTGAAGTTTTTAATTCCTTTACCGAGCGCATCACCTATTTGAGGCAATTTGCCAGCACCGAAAATAATTAAAACCATTATTAGTATAATAAAAAGTTCACCCATTCCTGGCCAGATCATAAATCCTCCTTTGTAAATTGTGGCATTTCATTTAATGTATTTATTATGTATACCAGAGTTGGCGACAAAAAGTCAATCATTCTTTCCTATTCGCGATTTTTGGTGAGATATCTTTTAAACACCTTATTTGACGCTGACCTCTACCATAAATATAACCAAATGTGCTAATAGAATCAAACATTATTTCATTTTAAGGGTGTATATTTATAAATTAACTGTATAACTTCAATCTTTGACTTTTTCCGCTTTTTGGCGGTTAACCTGATAGGATTTGAAAAAAATGTCTAATGCCGGTAAAATGAATGCTTTGCTGATCTTCTAACCTTCTAAACGAAACAGACATGACAGGAGAAAATAGATTTTATCTGCCAAATGCATTTTTAAGCGTCCTTAATCGCTTTTTTTTTAAAAAACCGCCACTTTCCCCGGTCTATGGAAATAAAAAGCTGAAAATCTTAGTTTACCAGGTGGGAAATATAGGGGACCTAATTGTATCGACACCGGTTTATGTGGCTTTGAGGAAGAAGTATCATGACGCGGAAATTGCTCTTTTATCATCAAGCGGGTCAAAGAAATACGTGGGCGCTGAAGAAATTATTAAACCATTAAATCTCATAGATAATTTTCATGTTTTTTTTCCGGATGACTTTGTTTCTTTCAAGCATTATTACGCTTTTTATCGCACTATACGCAATGCAAAATATGATTTAATTGTTTATCTGCCTTCCAACCTCTGGAAAACATTTACTATCTGCAGGGACATGATCTTCTTTTTTCTAGCGGGAATTAAATATGGTGTTGGTTTCCGGATGTATGAAGATTACTATTTCTACCTAAAAGATGACTTCCTCCCCAGAAACGAGATAGACCGTTTATTTGATTTATTGAAACCACTGGAAATAGAAAATGGAAATAAACTTACTCAGTTCGCGATATCAAATGAAAATACTAAATTTGTACAGAGCTTATTGTCCAAGCATGAAATCACCGGGAGTCAATTGAAAATTGGCATCATGCCAGGCGGGAAGTACTCTGCGCGCTTATGGCCCGGACACTATTTTGCCGAGTTGATTAACAAAATAAACGAAAACTTTTTAGTAAAAATTATCTTGGTAGGCAGCGAATCCGAGAAAAAACTTGTGAAAAAAATAAAAAATCAAATAAAAAAGAAACCTTTGGACATGTCCGGGTGTCTAACTATTCATCAAACGGGTGCTTTAATAAAACAGTGTCATTTATTAATTACAAATGATTCAGGCCCAATGCACATTGCCGCGGCAGTGAAAACTCCTACCGTTTCAATTTTTAGCTCGGTCGATATTCCTTTTTTATGGTATCCAGCGGGGAATAACCATAAAATTTTTTATAACAAAGTAGATTGCAGCCCATGCTTTCAGAAAGAATGCGATAACCATATCTGTATGGAAGGTATTTCCGTAGAAAGCGTCTATAACGCGGTAAAAGAACAGCTTTATAAACTGGGTATTAAAAAGAGAGGTGATGCTTAATTATAGTGGGCAGTAAGAAGTAGACATTATGCAATCGCATAGGAATTTCAATCCTATAGATGATTAACAATTTTTTTTAAAGGAGAATGGAAATATGGCAATTCAAGTACAGCAGCAAGCGCCGGATTTCAAAGGCCAGGCGGTAGTAGGAACCGGTTTTAAGGAAATTACTTTAAAAAGCTATAAAGGGAAATGGCTGGTATTATTTTTTTATCCCCTGGACTTTACATTTGTCTGCCCGACTGAAATTATTGCTTTCAGTGACCGGAGTGGGGATTTTAAAAAAATAGGTGCTGAAATTGTGGCATGTTCTGTAGATAGTCACTTTACTCATCTGGCATGGGTAAATACTCCGCGAAACAAGGGCGGATTGGGAAAACTTAATATACCTTTACTGGCAGATTTAGATAAATCAATCGGCAGAGATTATGGTGTCCTTCTGGAGCCAGCCGGTATTCATTTAAGAGGCTTATTTATAATTGACCCGAAAGGTGTTATTCGCCATCAGACTGTGAATGATTTACCCGTTGGCAGGAATGTGGATGAAGCATTAAGAATTATTGAAGGGTTTCAATATGTGGAAAAACACGGAGAAGTTTGTCCGGCTAATTGGACACCGGGGGAGAAAACGATGAAACCGGACCCGGTCGGTTCTCAGGAGTATTTCAAAACAGTTAAATAATTACATGTTTTAAGTTAGACAGGCCGATGCCAAAAAAGCATCGGCCTTTTTTTATGGTGTAATTTTATAAAGCATCCCCTCAGAATTGAAATTAAAAAATTTAAACTGTATAGTAAATAAATGCTGAGCAGAGAAGAACAGGAAAAGTGGGAAGTAGATAAATTAGCTTCTTATGCGGCAAAAAGCAGCCTATCCAAAGGTCGTCATTATCAGGAAAAAGAACATCCCTATCGAACGGCATTTCAAAGAGACCGTGATCGCGTTATTCATTGTTCGGCATTCAGAAGACTGGAATACAAAACTCAAGTCTTCGTATATCATGAAGGTGATTATTACCGTACCCGTCTTACCCATACTATTGAAGTTTCTCAAATCTCCCGTTCCATTGCGAAAGCATTAAGGCTTAACGAAGATGTGGCGGAAGCTGTGGCTCTAGCCCATGATTTAGGTCACCCTCCCTTTGGTCATTCAGGAGAGCATATTTTAAATGATTTAATGAATGACAACGGAGGATTTGAACATAACCTGCAAAGTTTACGTATCGTAAAAAAACTTGAAAAACGTTACCCTGAATATCCCGGTTTGAACCTTACTCAAGAGGTGCTGGAAGGGATGAGCAAGCATTCAACAGAGTATGATAAACCACAAGCAACAGATGATGATAACCTGTTCCCTCTTATAGAATCTCAAATAGTGGACTTTGCTGACGGTATTGCTTATAACAGTCACGATTTGGATGATGGAATTACATCTGACTTAATAAATGAAGACATGCTGAACGATGTCTGCTTATGGCGGGATAATATTGATATTATAGAAAAAAGCAACCCATCAGCAGATTTTACTGTAAAAAAATACCAGGTAATCAAAACGATTATCAACCAATTAGTTACAGACCTGGTTTCGCAAACGTTGAAAAATATAAAAAAGCACAACATTCAAAAATCAGAGGATGTCAGGAACTGTTCAGTTGCAATAGTATCATTCGGTCCTGAAATGGAAGAAAAAAACTCAGAACTGAAAACGTTTCTTTATAAAAACCTTTATAAACATCACAGGGTTGTTAGAATGGAGTTAAAAGCGGAAAAAATAATAAAAGAACTATTTAAAACATATCTTAACCGTCATGTGGTTTTACCTCCAAAAGAACAAAAGAAAATGGGACAGGAATCAAAAGAGAGGGTGATTTGTGATTATATTGCGGGGATGACAGATAGATATGCCATGGATGAGTATAAAAAACTTTTTGATCCATTCAGTAGAGTTTGAAAGATGATTATAGGAATTCCAAAAGAAATAAAAGAAGATGAATATCGAGTAGGAATTGTCCCGGCCGGTGTGAAAGACCTCGTTTCTAACGGGCACAAGGTACTCGTTGAGAAAAATGCCGGTATAGGAAGTGGGATTCTTGATGCGGAATTTAAAATAGAAGGCGCGAACATATTAAACAGTCCCGCGGAGATCTATTCTCAAGCGGAGATGATTATAAAGGTCAAAGAACCTCTCCCAGCGGAATATGAATATTTAAAAAAAGAGCAGATTTTATACGCTTTTCTTCACCTGGCGGCAGCAAAAGAACTTACAGAGACCCTTCTGAAAGAAGAAATCATTGCTATTGCGTTTGAAACCGTTGAGCTTGAAGACGGTTCATTACCCCTTTTAATTCCCATGAGTGAAGTGGCAGGCCGAATGGCTATTCACGAAGGGGCAAAATATCTTGAGCGGGAAAAGGGGGGCAGGGGAATTCTATTAGGCGGAGTGCCGGGAGTCAAGCCGGGAAATGTTGTTATTCTGGGTGGCGGAATAGTCGGCTCAAATGCAGCCAGAATGGCGATCGGGACTGGAGCAAAGGTCACCCTCCTGGATATAAACCTCGAAAAACTTCGCTACCTGGACGATATCTTTGGTGGGAGAATTACTACCCTTAGTTCCAACAGTCACAATATTATAGAGTCCATAGAAAAAGCAGATCTTGTTATCGGTGCTGTATTAATAACCGGCGCAAAAGCCCCACAGCTTATAACAAGGGAAAGACTCAAACATATGCAGAAAGGGTCGGTGATTGTCGATGTTTGTATTGATCAGGGCGGCTCTTTGGAGACATCTCGTCCCACCACGCATAGTAATCCTACCTATGTAGAAGAAGGAGTGATTCATTATTGTGTTGCAAATATGCCAGGCGCAGTTTCACGAACATCTACATTCGCGTTAACCAATGCCACATTCCCTTATGCCCTTGAATTGGCAAACAACGGGTTTAAAAAAGCCGTACAAGAAAACAGCGCTCTAAGGAAAGGGGTAAATATTTATAAAGGAGAAATAACTCATCCCTCTGTTTCAGATTCCTTACACCTGCTTTATACTCCACTTGAGAAGCTTTGAAGAAAACAGCTCTTCCATAGATTAATTTTACCGCTGAGTAAGCTGAGTGAAACTCCTCGACTTTTGCTCGGGGTGTTTCACTGGTTTTTCTTTGCTTCGGTTATCCAAAGTTTGATTCTGGAAGAGGGTTTGTTTTTGAATTTTTCAAGTAATATTGCAGGATTGGTTTTTGCCAAATCCAGGATGCTTTCTATTCCTGCTTTTTTTAAAACTAAAAGATTTGCTGCGCCAATACCCTGAAATTCAATGAGCTGGGCATGGTCACACCATTTATCTACTTTTTGCAACGGTTTGCTTAAGTCTTTTGAAATTTTTTTGAGATTTTCAGGATTTCCACAAAATTTTATGAATTTATGAATGCGCGATAACCCTTTATTTTCAAAGTAAGCATAGTTTTCTGCTGAAACAGCAGGGATATCTTTTACAGACGATGCATAGGAGTCGATTGTATATTTTTCCATATTCTCTATAACAGTAAGAGAGAATGCGATCATTGCAAGGGGAAGAATAAAAGTCGTGACGGGTTTGGGTAAGGGGTAGCTTACAGGGTGAGGGACCTTTTCCCATCCACTATCTTTTCTGAAAAAGCAGACAAAGTTATACATTACGTAACAGTCTATTGCAAAAGGGGGAAATCCTAAAAACCCGGCCACGGGCATTTCAAAAATTTTCCCGGTATTCCAGTACGGTATAGTATAAACCCATTTACTGTAGGCCCAATAGTTCCAAAATTCCCATAAAAAGCCGCAAATAAGACCGGATGTTAAAAGTATTAATACTTTGCGGGGATTACCCTTTTCCAGGTCTTTTAAGAGGGAGCGACCTCCGAGCCAATAAAGAACGGGTTCAAGAGTTAATGTAAAACTCCCCCATATTAATGGGAAGAAGATTTTGGGAAATATAATGCTCATTAAGGCAAACAAAACTCCTGCGAGAAAAAGGACCCAAAGAACATTATTATTGAACCTAAATCTTTTTATAGATATCGTTTTATAAATATTTGATATTTCAAGCAATTCACTTGTTATAAAAATTCCTGGGAGTACGGTAGCAAAGGCTAAGATGATTCCGGATATTCTAAGAAAATCATCGGCCGGAAGGTTAATGTAATACCAGTTTTTCAGGAAGAAATTTACAGTTTCAAAGATAAACCAGAATATAGCGGACCAGCAAGACAGGATTATAATCTCTTTTCCGCGGCTTCGAATCAGGGAATTTCCATTAAGTTTAAATAATATAGAGTCTATAAAAATGATATAGGACCACCAGGCAAAAAGGTAAAACCAGGTGTAGAAAGGTTCGAGCTTAAGCAACATGAAAATATGGGACAAAAAAAGCACTATAAGTGCAATAAAACCAATAACGTCCTGAAAGTATTTGTTTATCATAATAAAGAAAAAGAATCCTAATACTATCTAATGAGTCTAAATCACAATAGGGTAGATTATAAGATTTTTTCTTTAAAAAAAATAGCTTATGACTAACAAAGTATATAAAAACAAAAGATTATTAAAAGCCTTAAACAATTTTAGA
Source organism: Nitrospinota bacterium (assembly GCA_036011265.1). GTDB lineage: Bacteria > Nitrospinota > Nitrospinia > CAJXCL01 > CAJXCL01 > CAJXCL01. Next base: position 25,964 of record DASCNB010000154.1, read on the forward strand.
AAAGAATCAGGGCTTCCTGACATTGTTGTGAAAAAACGAAAATGCTTGAAGTGCGATAAAAATTTCACTTCACTTGGAATTTGGAACAGGCTTTGCGAAGCCTGTACCCGCGCTAATAAACATGAAGACACAGTAGAGCCCTTTACAGTAGGGAAAAACTGAAATTCCGGATTACCCTGTTTTCCTCCTTTATAAATACAAAAATATCATTGCTCCTCTTCAGTGCAGAAACCTGCAAACATTTCTAACAAGAGTAAAATAATATCATCCACCATTACGTGTCAGTTCCAGTCCTAATCGCCTATCCACTGCAGAAATTATCCTATATTCTTCGTCTTTCAGTTTTAAAACAATAGAAAGTGTCTAGAGAGTACCCTTGTCATCTTCTATCAAGATAATTTTTCCCTATGTCCATTATATCGATTTTCTAAATCAAGTTCCTATTTTTTAGTCGGTATGGAATATGCAAATTAATGAGTTTAGAAAAGTAAACTATATGAGAGAAAGAATAAATGTTTGGATTCGCTGAATTAACAGGTAACAAGGTTTTGAATTTGGTTCAATTCTTTTATGAGATTTACCATTTATCATCTGAAGCACTTATAGAACTGTTTAAATGGAACAGAAAAGGAAATAATGTGACCTTCAATTTACTGTTGAGGCAAATACTGTTTACCGGTATTGACGCTGTTCCGATGATAAGCCTGATTTCACTGCTTCTGGGAACTATTGTTATTATTCAGTCTACTACTCAGCTACCGATTATAGGGGGGGAGAGTTTTGTTGGCAGTGTTATTGTTCTGGTCATTATAAGGGAGTTAGGACCTTTAATAACAGCGATTGTGGTTATAGGACGGTCAGGGTCTGCCATTGCTACGGAGCTTGGGCTGATGTCTATTAACCGGGAAATCGAAGCCCTTGAGGTAATGGGAATAAGCAAAACTCGTATACTGGTTTTGCCGAGACTTTTAGGGTGTATTATTGCCACAATATGCCTGACAATTTATTTTGATCTGGTAGCTATTTTGGGAGGATATATTATATCCAGGATTCAGCTCACTACACCTTTCAATTTATATATGTATAAAATCATATCATCCCTTGAATTCAGCGATATATCTATTTCTATTACAAAAAGCACGATATTCGGTATTATTATTGCGATTTTGAGCAGTTATCATGGGCTGAGAGTTAAGCGTTATGCTGCAGAGGTGCCTCAGGGAACCACGAAAGCAGTTATAAGCTCTATTGTAATATGCTTCCTCTTCAGCAGTGCGTTGACGATGATGTTTTATCTTTGATCATTAAAGCATTAATAAGAAAGTATACACATAGATTAATTATTTATAGAAAAGTAGACGAAAAATAAAATGAAAAATGAACTGCTTATAAATTTTAAAAATGTTTCCTTTTCATTTAATGGAAAGGGTTTGTTTGAAAGGGTAAACCTGAAAATTTTCCAAGGAGAAATATTTATGCTTGTTGGCGACAGCGGAAGCGGGCTTACAACTTTTTTGAGGTTGGTTTCAGGACTGATAAAACCACTAAAAGGAATGATAAAAGTACTTGACGTGGACATTCATAATGCCTCTGAGGTTGAGCTTATGAAGGTCAGGCAAAAAATAGGCTTTATTTTTCAAAATGGCGCTTTACTGAATAACATGACCCTCATAGAAAATGTTGCTCTCCCCATCAGATACCATACTAATTTTAAAGAAAAAAAAATTTATAAGATCGCTAGAGAAAAGCTCCGCTTTGCCGGTATTGAAAAATGGGAGACTGAACTACCTGCCCAGTTAAGCGAGGAGTGTGTAAAAAGGGGAGGGCTTGCAAGGGCTTTAGCTCTGGAACCCAGGATTATTTTTTGTGATGAACTGACTTTCGGTTTTGGAGGATACCATTCAAATTGCATTCTTAACCTTTTTAAAAAGTTGGCAGTAGAAAATAAAATTACACCGATTATCGTGTCACAGGATAAAAGTATCGGCAAAAATCTGGTCGATAGAGTAGGTGTTATAAAGAACGAACGAATAGAAATAATTTAATGTTTATTGCCCGTCATATACCACGCACTTTCAAAGTGCCTGGCACATATAGTTACCGAAGGCCTAACTTGAGAGAAGTAAATGCGGCATTACGTTCACAAACTTGGAACTCGTAACCTGGCAAGAATTATAGGGCTCTTTGTGTTCTCAGCATTGGGAGTTTTAATTCTTGCAATATTGAATGTTGATAATCATCACAATTTTTTTAACAGGCGGTATAAAATTCATATAGCCTTAAACAGGGGATTCGGATTAATGGAAGGCTCCCCTGTAGATATAGCAGGAGTTGAGGTTGGAAATATTGAATCGATTCGTTTCAACTCACATAACAAAATTGATATTACAGCAGAAATTCAAAAAAAATATAAAGAAAAAATAAGGACTGACTCTGTTGCAGCTGTAGTCAGTCAGGGCTTGATGGGAAATCCAGGGCTGTCGATTACCATAGGTTCCGTATCTCTACCCATTCTGGAGGAGGGTGGTTATATCAATGGTACAGGGATTTCGAAAGCCGATGAAATAATCGGCGGTATCAATCCTATCTTAATGAAAGCCAATAAAGCGATAGACAATATCATTCATCTAACCGGTAATTTAGATATGCCATTGGTAAGGATTGAGCACATACTTAAAAACCTTGATGTAGTAAGCGAAGAAATTAGAATGGGGAAAGGAAATGTAGGAGCACTGCTGAAAGATAGAGGTTTGTATTCAAACTTGACAAACATGCTGGGCTCGAGCCAAAAACTTTTTAAAAGCATGGAGAAAGCGGTCAATAATATTGAATTGGTGTCACAACGGTTTCCGAAAATTATTGATAAAGCGGAATTATCAATGACGAGAATAAACAAAAGCACTGAAAAAGTACAGTATTTGTTGTCTGATGGACAGGAACTTATATCAAATGTTAAAAGTTCTTCAAATGATTTTAATAAACTAATTTATGACAGTAATGAGCAGATAATGAGAATAAGTGAGATTTTAGAGGATTTTAAAAATACCTCATCAGAACTGCCTAGGTTAATTAGAGCCTCTCAGGAAAACATAGATGAAATTACGAGAATAGTTGAAGGGGCGGAAAAAAATTGGATTATCAAAGGGTTTCTTGAGAGGAAAAAGAAAGAAGAACCATTAATTGTTGATATGAGAGACGGTCATTATGATAAAACGGTCAAAGGCGATGATTCTTAAATTTACCTCAAGATTAATCTCGCTCTCATTCCTTGTTTTTTATATTGTTTTGTTTGGATGCGCCGGGAATGGCCTAAAGGAATACCATTCGGAAGATTTTTTCCGTGCGGAGAATTTCAGCGAAATAGGTCACGATTACTATCAGAAAGGCCAGTTCAGGAACTCGTTAATCTACTTTGAAAAGTCTCTAAATATTCACACTATCAATGATAATCTGATGGGGATAGCAGATGATTTAAATAATATTGGTAGTGTATATTTTGCGGTGAAGGATATTGAGACTGCTTTAAATTATTACCAGCGAGCTTTAGAAAAAAATGAAATGCTTGGAAACCTGAAAGGGAAGGCCAATAACCTGGTTAACTTGGGTTCTGTTTACATGTCTATGAATAAAATGGAAAGAGCGCTTCAATATTTTGAAAGGAGTCTTGCTCTTAAGCGAAAACTTGGCAATAAGAGAGGAGTTGCATTAATTTTAAATAATATCGGCCTGGTAAATAAACATAAAGGAAATCTTGAAAAGGCGGCATTTTATTATGATGAATCATTAAAAATAAATAAGAAAATTGATTTCAAAAGAGGAATTGCCGGTAATCTTAACAATCTTGGAGTAATTGAGGAAAAAAGAGAAAATTTAAACATGTCCATGAACTATTACAAAATGGCTCTTGAGATTGATAAAGAGATTGGCTATTATAAAGGCATCGCTAATGATCTTAACAATATAGCGTCTCTCTACAGGGCAATGGGAAAAAAAGAAGACGCCATTGATTATTGTGAAAGGGCACTGAAAGTAAATAAAAGAGCAGGAAACGTTTATCGTGTATTAGAAGATTTTAAAAACCTGAGTGATATATACGAATCCCTGGGAAACAAGGAAAAAAGTAGAAAATATAAAGAACTGGCACAGAATATATCAAAAAAAATTAACAAATCATTTAATTAACTAAAATTACAGCGTGGTCAGGTGGCCACTATCAAAATAAAATTTACCACAAAGAACACGAAGAGAATAAATCAATTATTAATAAAAGTTATCCATAAAACTTTGTTAAAAAAACACAATGTCGCAGATCGCTAGTATAGTGCTGCTTCATTTTATAAAGCATGATTACAAATATATTACGCAAAACTATCGCGGAAGCCTTAACTGCATGCATCGATAAAGAACGTTGGCGATTAGATTCCATCCCTGAGATAGTCATAGAACGGCCCAAAAATGATGATGTAAACGGAGATTTTTCTACACCCGTTGCTATGACCCTCGCCTCTAAAATAAGGATGAACCCCCGTAAAATCAGTGAGTCCATTATTTCCAACCTTGATAAGGATGCTTCTATAATTGAGAAGGTGGAGACTGCGGGTCCCGGTTTTATTAACTTTTTTCTTACGCCGGCAACATGGCGAGATGAAATTAAAGAAATATATTCAAAAAATTCACAGTACGGAAATTCAGATTATGGAAAAGGCAAAAAGGTACAGGTGGAATTTGTTAGTGCTAATCCAACTGGTCCGCTCCATGTAGGACACGGGCGGGGAGCGGCCATTGGAGATACCATTGCACGTACATTGAAAGCCGTGGGATTCAATATCCAGAAGGAATACTACATTAACGATGTGGGAAACCAGATGAAAACTTTGGGAAAATCTGCTTACCTCAGGTATTTGCAGCTTCTGGGTAAAAAGGTTGAATTCCCTGAGGATTCGTACCAGGGCGATTATATTAAGAGCATTGCCTCAGAAATTCTAAAAGAAAAAGGGGATACTTTTGCTGAAAAAGGAGAGGAGGAGGCAATATCATTTTTCGCGGATATTTCAGCTAACAGAATTCTTAAAGGAATTAAATCAGATCTTCTTGATTTCAAAGTAGAGTTTGATTGCTGGTTCAGTGAAAAAAGTCTTTTTAAAGAGAAAAAGGTTGAGGAAACATTGGAATTGTTAAATAAGAAAAAGATTGTCTATAAAAAAGACGGCGCAACATGGCTGAAATCGAGTTTGTTCGGAGACGAAAAAGACAGAGTGCTTATTAAAGAAAATGGAGCGCATACCTATTTTGCGTCGGATATTGCCTACCATCGCAATAAATTTTCAAGGAACTTTAATTTAGTAATAGATGTATGGGGAGCGGACCATCATGGATATGTACCTCGAATGGAGGCAATGATAGAATCTCTTGGTTATTCTAAAGATTTTTTCAAGGTTATACTGGTTCAGTTAGTAAGTTTGCGAAGAGGCAATGAAAAACTTTCGATGTCTACCAGGAGCGGGCAGTTTGTCACTTTAAGCGAAGTTCTAAATGAAGTGGGACGCGATGCGGCAAGGTATTTTTTTCTAATGAGAAGCTCAAACAGCCACCTGGATTTTGATCTGGAACTGGCAAAAAAGCAATCTCCTGAAAATCCTGTCTATTATCTTCAGTATGCCCATGCTCGTATTTGCAGTGTTTTACGTGAGGCAAAAGAGGGTGGTGTAGATGCTGTTATTATTGAAAATGTTGATTTGAACCTGTTAGATTTGCCTGAAGAACTGGCAATAATTAAATCACTATCTCAATTTCCTGAAGTCGTGCTGAAAAGCGCCAACTCATTAGAGACCCATCTCATTCCATTTTATCTTCAGGAATTAGCTTATCTCTTTCATAGTTATTACAATAAATACCGGATTATTTCTAATGATATTAAATTAACTCATGCAAGATTAGCGATGTCAACCGGTGTTAAAATAGTTCTAAAAAATGCACTAAAGTTACTTGGAATTAATGCCCCTGAAAGGATGTAAATTACGCTATTACGCCATAAAAGTTTTTTTTAAAACCTTTTGACTATTGGCCATCCATGGCTTCAAGCCTTCGGAGGGCTTTCCTTACCCAATTGTTGTTGCGACCCCTTGGTCGAATTATGCTATGAGCGCCAGAATACATTACCCCAGGGATAAGATCAAATCCTCAAGTAGCAATAACTCATTAAAGTTCATTCTTATTATTTCTTTAATTTCAGTTATTGCTGTTGCGATTATGGAACTCAAAAATTTTCTTTCACCTTATGTTGCTGACTCGGAAAACCTTGAAGAAGAGGTCAGGCGGGAGATCAATACCGATACGGTTCAACCAGAAAAAGATATTCAGGAGGATGTAGAGTTTACCTTTTTTGATACATTGACGAAATCGGAAAAATATTCATCTCCGGATGAGCAGGAAAAAACTGTGCCTGGCTCATCGTTGAATAAAAAAAAAGAAACTCCTTTAAAGCCTGAGCCTTCTAAATCAATAGAAAAAAAAGCAAGTACCTTAAAGCCTGAATCTCCTCAATTAATGAAAAAAAAAGAACCTGCTACTCAAGCATCCCCAGTTGAGCCTAAATATATTGTTCAGATGGGATCTTTTAAAAAGAAATCACGGGCAGAATCTTTTGTAGCTATGTTAAATAAAAAGGGCTATCAAGTCTCTATCAAATCCGCTGAAATTTCAAATAGAGGATTATGGTACCGGGTTTTTCTGAAGGAAGGTTTTCCTGATAGAGACTCCGCTCAGAAATTGATTAAAAAAATCAAAAAAAAAGACAATATCTCGGCGCTTCTGAAAAGCTCGGGTAAACTTAAAAATTAAGGCTCATAATAACAAGTCCCTTGCAAAATCTGTACTAATATTATATATTATGTATAACAAGTTAGGGAGGGGGGGCTCTAATGGCTGAAACTGTAATATCAGCAATGACGTCAAATAGCGTTCCAAAGGTTGATCCAGAGGCCTTTAAACCGAGTAAAAATTTGTCCAGTTTGGACAGTGTAGTGAATTCGCAGAATAGTTTTGGGGAAAATGTAGGTAAACAAAACTCTATTCAAAAGATTGCGAGTTTCAAACCTAACCAATTAAAAGGTTTTTCTGCGACGATTGAAAAGAGCGTTACCCAAAGGAAACAGGCTGTGCAAGTAAGGCAAGCCATTGACAGCCTGACTAAAGAGAAAGTTCAAGCAACAAGAGAAGAAAACCCCTTTTCAAAAAATAATCCTCTTGAAACGCAGACAGGTAGAAAAATTAACCTTTCAACTTAACTCGTTCAATCCAATATTCCTCCGACACGTTCTCATAAAAACGTTTACCTTAACATTTAGAGCAATTAAAAAAGCCAGGGTGTCAGATGTTTGTTTCAAGCAGTGAAGAGGAAACCAGGGAGTTTGGCCGGGACCTGGCTAAGCGAATCAAAGAAAAGGATATCGTATGTATCTACGGTGACCTTGGAGCAGGAAAGACCTGTTTGGTAAAGGGTATAGTTGATGGTTTGGGTTTAACTAATGAACATGTACGAAGTCCGACATTTACCATAATTAACAAATACATCGGGGAAATTCCTGTTTATCATCTTGATTTTTATCGGATTCAAGCTGCAAAGGAGATAGAAGAACTTGGAATTGAGGAGTTTTCCGGCAGGGAAGGAGTTACTTTAATCGAGTGGCCGGAAAAAATTATTAAATACCTTCCTCAAGCTCAATGCGAAATAAAAATAAATATCCTTGGTGAAAACAAAAGAAGTTTTAATGTTAGTTTCTTAAAGTGAAGACTTTTCAGAGTTCTATTTTCTTTAATTGGAGCTTTGATCATTGAGATTTATGTCTAATTTGGGATTTGACATTTGTAATTTTCTCTTCAGGATATTGCCGGTTGCTGTTGGCTGACACAATGGATTGCGCCCAGTCCGTGGATAAGATCAAAACAATGAATTCCGACTGCCTTGCGGGTTGGAAAACAATCTTGAATAATATTCAAAGCTTTTTGATCATTCTCATGGCCGAAAACAGGAACTAATACTACATCGTTTCCGATATAAAAATTCGCGTAACTTGCCGGCAGCCTTCTTTCCCCATCTCCAACAAAACCGGGCATTGGTAGTTTTATAATATTAAATCTGTTTCCATCCGGATCGGTTGAGTTTTTTAAAATATCATAATTGTTTTTCAAAATTGCGTAGTTTTCATCATCGTTGTCATCTTCATAAGCGCAAAGCAGGGTAAAGGGGTCAACAAAGCGCCCGATATCATCAACATGTCCGTCCGTGTCGTCTCCTGCTATACCTTCTTTTAGCCATATTACTTTTTTAACCATAAGGTATTCCATTAAGAAAAATTCAATTTCTTTTTTGGATAAATTAGGATTTCGTTTTTTATTTAAAAGACATTGTTCCGTGGTTATCAGTGTTCCTGTCCCGTTTACATCAATAGAACCGCCTTCTAATATAATTCCCGGTGTAAAGCAGGGAATTTTCAACGATTGATTTATAAGGGATGGAATAACAGTATCATTTTTCAATTCTTCGTATTTTTCTCCCCATGCATTAAATATCCAGTGGGTCATGGCCAGCCTCTTTTCATTTTGATTCACAATAAAAATCGGACCGTAATCCCTTATCCAGATATCCATATAGTTGAAAATGTAAAAAGTAATTTTTTCTCTATCAATGTTTTCTTTTTTTAATAATTCTTTAACATTTTTTTTAGTGAGGCTGTTTTTTACAATGAGGTTTACCTTTTCGGAATTGAAAATGGATTTTATGATTTCAATGTAAGTTTTGTGGACGTTATCGAGTCTGTGGAGATAGTCCGCGGCATCATGAGGCCAACTCAGCCAAATAGCTTCATGCTTTTCCCACTCTGCCGGCATCCGGTATCCTGATGAGGAAGGAGTTTTATCTAAATGGACAGCGGTCATTTATCAATTCCCATTTATCAATCTAAAATCCATTGGCTAATAACTAATGACCACAGATCCTTTTATAAGAATCCGGTCGCCTGTTTTTTAGAAATCCCCAGTCCTCCTTAATTTTTTTATTCATGCTAAGATCAACTTCTTCGATAAGGATTTCTTGTTTGGTACTGCTGGCTTTTTTCAGAACATTTCCAAAAGAGTCACAAATAAATGATCCTCCCCAGAATTCAATTTCATTCTCTATTCCTACTCTATTAACAGAAGCAACATGCACACCATTCGCTATGGCATGGGATCGTTGAATTAATTCCCATGCCTTTTTCCAGTCACCTTCTGATGGAGCATAGTTTTTTATCCATCCAATTGCAGTTGGATAAATTAATATTTCAGCGCCCTTGAGAGCGCAAATTCTAGCGGCTTCAGGAAACCACTGGTCGTAGCAGATCAGTACGCTGATCAAAGCGTATTTTGTTCGAAAAACAGGATATCCTGATTTTCCCTCAGTAAAATAATTTTTTTCATAAAAAAATGGGTCATGAGGAATATGGCTTTTACGATATTTGCCAGATATTCTACCGTCCGCGTCAATCACAACAGCCGTATTAAAATATTTTCCCTTAGAACCTTTTTCGTATAAAGGAGCAATAATTACTACGTCAAGATTTGAAGCTAAATTGGATAATGTTTTTGTAGAACTGCCCGGGATAGGTTCAGCAAATTTTGAAGCGTCCATATTTTTATCCTGTGGGAAATAGGTGGTTTTAAATAATTCCTGAAGACATACTATTTGAGCCCCTTTATTAGCTGCGTCCTCTATTTTTTTTGTGGTCAATTGAAAGTTATTGATAATGTCTTTAGTGACAGATGACTGTATAAGCCCTAATTTTATTTTCTTTTTCCTCATGCAGTAATAATAACAAACCTTGACTATAAATAGATATTTTATTTATAATTAACATTTGCAACGTATTCATCGATAACAATTAAAGAAGGGCTATTTTTTAAGGAGAAAAAAATGACTGTAGCGGTAGAGGCTGATTTCAAGGTAAAGGACATCTCTCTTGCTAAATGGGGAAGAATGGAAATTGAATTGGCGGAGAAGGAGATGCCAGGCCTGATGGTTGTGAGAAAAAAATATAAAGATTCAAAACCTTTGAAAGGAGCAAGAATTACTGGGTGTCTGCACATGACAATCCAGACGGCTGTGCTGATGGAAACATTGATCGAATTAGGCGCGGAAATTAGATGGTCGTCCTGTAATATATTTTCTACTCAAGATCATGCCGCCGCAGCTATGGCTGAGGCCGGAATCCCTGTATTTGCCTGGAAAGAGGAAACAGAAGAGGAATATTGGTGGTGTATTGAACAGACTCTGAATTTTTCGGACGGCCAGGGACCAAATATGATCCTCGATGATGGAGGAGACCTGACGGCATTTGTTCATGACAAACGATCTGATCTTTTAAAAGAGATTAAAGGAATAACAGAAGAAACAACTACCGGCGTGCACGCACTTGAAAAAATGTTGGATGGAAAAACACTGAAAGTTCCTGCTATTAATGTTAATGACTCTGTTACAAAATCAAAGTTCGATAATCTCTACGGATGCCGTGAATCCCTCGCAGATGGGATAAAAAGGGCAACAGATATTATGGTCGCCGGAAAAGTAGTTGTTGTGGCAGGATATGGAGACGTTGGTAAAGGATGCGCGGCATCTATGAAAGGTTTTGGAGCCAGGGTTATCGTAACGGAAATTGACCCGATATGCGCTCTTCAGGCAGCTATGGAAGGGTATGAAGTGACTACCATGGATGACGCGGCTATCCAGGGAGATATCTTTGTAACCACTACAGGCTGTAAAGACATTGTAACTATTGAACACATGAAAATGATGAAAGATGCTTCAATTGTCTGTAACATTGGCCATTTTGATTGTGAAATCCAGGTAGCGGAATTAAATAGCTTTCCCGGCATTCAAAAAGTAATGATTAAACCCCAGGTAGACAAATACATTTTCCCTGACAGGCATGCGGTTATTTTGTTAGCGGAAGGCCGGCTTGTAAACCTTGGATGCGCGACCGGTCATCCATCCTTTGTAATGTCAAATTCTTTTACTAACCAGGTTTTAGCGCAAATTGAACTATTTACCAAAAAATATGATATTGGGGTATACATGCTGCCGAAAAAACTGGATGAAGAGGTGGCAAGGTTCCATCTTGATAAATTAGGTGTCAAATTAACAAAGCTTACGGATGGGCAAGCCAAATACCTTGGGGTTTCAGTAGACGGTCCTTATAAACCAGAATATTACAGATATTAAATTGTGAAAAGCTTCTACCTGTCATTTTAGTCGTTTTTCAATATGCCCTGAATTGTTCTTTCATACTCAGGGAAATACTGACCGATAACAGGAAGATCAAAACTGCGTAATATACTGGTGTTGCTTTCCCGTTTAAGCAGAAATTCAAATGACTGCCTCACAAGTTCCTCTGGTTTAACGCTTTTATTCGTAAGCTTTTCATAGTAAGACTGCGATAAAGTCACTCTATGAATGGTCGGCGTGCCTTTCTGGACTGTAACTTTAAATGTGGTGCTGTTAATGGGCTCGACTGTTATCATAATCCCTCCCTCTATGATCTTTGTGTTTCTGGTGGCTATTTTATAACCCCATTAATTTATAAATGTATTTTACATCCAAATTTTTTCTAACAAGTTCAGCCAAGTGTCGAATAGATTTTTCTTTTTCAATTTTATATCTGAATTTTTGAGATGCGGTTATCTTTTTGTTTTGTAAAATAGAGTTAAGTAGACTCCTTCTTAATTCGTCGTGACAAAAAATTCCATGAAGATACGTTCCATAGACATTGTTTTGATAAATTCCAATCACATCGTTTTTCCTTGATCCAAAAACAAAAGGAGTGCTTTTTTTTCCAAACCGGCTCTCCCCATAATGAATCTCATAACCTTCCACCTCCATAGTTTTACCATCTAAAAATAAATCCCCTTTAGTGTTTTTGGTGATTTTTTTCTTTGAATATATCGTTTTAACATCCAGCAGCCCCAACCCGGAGATGTTTTTCATTTTGCTTTCTACTAAATGAGGGTCTTCAATTGTTTTTCCTAATATTTGTAGTCCTCCACAAACTCCCCAGATAGGTTTTTTTTTCTTAAAGTGAGTTAAGATTTGTTTTTTAAGGTTAGTTTTTTCAATAAATGCCATGTCCTCGATACTGTTTTTAGATCCGGGAACAAATATGATGTCCGCTTTTCCGGAAAGAGATTCCACAAAACTTAAATTGACCTGTGGATCATGCTTAAATGGATCAAAATCTGTAAAATTAGAAATTCGAGGTAACCGCAATACTTCAATGTTTATCTTACCATTAGTATTACATTTAGATTTTCCTTCCAGTGCCAGACTATCTTCATCATCAAGAACTAAATTATTAAAATAGGGTAAGACCCCCAATACTTTCTTTTTTGTTTTAGTCTCTAAAAATTGCAGACCGGAATCGAGCAGAGATTTATCTCCACGGAACTTGTTAATCACTATACCTTTGACAATTCTTTTTTCTTCCGTGGTTAAAAGTTTTAATGTCCCGATCAGCCAGGCAAAGACTCCTCCAAGGTTAATGTCCCCAATCAGCACAACAGGCGATTTCGTGTGCCTGGCGACTTTCATGTTTACAATATCCTGAGACTTGATATTTATTTCTGCCGGACTTCCGGCTCCCTCAATGACGATCACATCATACTCTTCTGCTAAATACTTATAAGCCTTTTTTACCGCGTTCCATGCCTTTTTTTTATACTGATGATATTCCTTTGCGCTCATTTGGCCGTGAGACTCTCCAAGAATAATGACTTGAGAGGTTTGATTACCGGTGGGTTTAAGCAATATAGGGTTCATATAAGCAGAAGCGGTAATTCCGGCGCACTCTGCTTGAAATGCCTGTGCTCTGCCTATTTCCGTGTTTTCTCCAGTAACAGCGGAATTAAGGGCCATGTTTTGAGCTTTGAAAGGAGCAACTTTATAACCATCATCTTTTAGAACCCTGCAAAAGGCCGCACAAAGGATCGATTTTCCGACATTCGAACCTGTGCCTTGAAACATGATGGATTTTGTCATTATTAAATAATTATTCTCAATGCAGTCTGGTTCTAAATTAAACTTGGAACCAGACTGCAGGCCCGCTCCAGGCCTCTACTGAGAAAACCAAATGCGTACAACCAGGAGCAAGCGGGTTATTATAAATTCTTCGTAACATAATAACGTGATACAGAAGGCATTGCAATCCCGGCATTCTGCGAAAAAATTCATTTACAACTGACATCAAAAATTGTATTTTAGCTTACATTTACATTAAAAAAACAGTCTTTGATGTCCCGTGTGAAAGCAAGGAGTTCTTTACTCTAAAGTAATCTTCAGATGACTCATTCAATACCAAAAAAAGTTGGCAAATATGATGTGATTAAAGAGATTGCCAGGGGGAGTATGGGAGCAGTCTTTCTGGGATTTGATCCTTATATAAACCGCTCGGTTGCGATTAAAGTGGCCTTATCGCACTTACTGAAAACCAAAGATGACGAGAAAAGATTTCGGAAACTGTTTTTCAATGAGGCCCGTGTCGCGGGTATGCTGGATCATGCTAATATTCTACCTATTTATGACGCCGGTATTGACGGCAAAAACTATTATATTGTAATGGAGTATATCCATGATGGTCGGACATTAGTGGAGTATTGCAAGGTTGAAAACTTGCTTCCTCTTAAGAAGGTACTGGAAGTGATTTTAAAATCCGCCAAAGCCCTTGACTATGCTCACAGGCGAGGTGTTATTCACAGGGACATTAAACCCAGCAATATTATGGTTACCGAGAAACTCGATGTAAAAATTGGAGATTTTGGCATTGCACAGCTTGTAAAGTCCGACAGTACTCAAATGACGGGGCTGATGGGGTCTCCTCGCTACATGTCGCCGGAACAGGCGAAAGAAGAAAATTTAACCAATCATACCGACCTTTATTCATTGGGAGTTATAATGTACGAGCTTATTACAGGACGCCCGCCTTTTCAGGCTGAAACCCTCTCCAGCCTGATTTATAAAATAGTCCATGAAGAACCAGTATCCATGCGTCAGTACCGTCCTGAAGCTCCGGTGCTTATCGAAGATATTGTGACTAAGGCTTTGAATAAAAAAGTAGAGCATCGTTATCCTATGGGAAATGATTTTGCTGGTGATTTACGTAAGGCTTTTAAAGCTCTTGACTATAAAAAAGATGATGTTGAGGAAAACGAAAAGTTTGCTGCCATGAAGAAAACGAAGTTTTTTAAAGAATTTTTCGACTCAGAAATATGGGAAGTGCTAAGAACCGGAGACTGGAAAGAATTTCCAGAAAATGAGCAAATAGTAACAGAAGGAGAAATAGATGATTCCTTTTACATCATTATTTCCGGAAAGGTTATAGTTAGAAAAGGGGACAAAGACCTGGTCACTCTCGGTTCCGGTGATTGTTTTGGAGAAATGGGATTAATATCCAAAGAAAAGCGAACCGCAAGTATTTTCTCTCTCGTTGATGTTACTCTTATACAAATCAGCAGCACACTAATTGACCAGTCTACTCAAGGCTGCCAGCTCCGCTTCACCAAAGTTTTTTTGAAAACCCTGATCGACCGCCTTTCCAGCACCAGCAAAAATCTGTCCAAATCTGATTTGACTTATTGATGTAGAATGAGATATCTCTGGAGAATCATGTCCCCTTATGTCCTGATAATAATTCTTATAGCTCTGGTTTATTATTTTGGAAAGATTTTATACCTCAACAGTCCTAGCGATAGAACCACTCCTAAAGATAGAACTATCCCTCCCGTATACGTTGTAAATCTTGGAGATTCTGCAAAACGTATGAAAGACGATGTGCAAATGTTAGCCGGAAACATTGGCATCCGGAGTATCTTCCACCCCTATAAATTAAAGCAGGCTAAAAATTATATTCGATCCAGATTAGAAGAGTTTGGCGATGTAAAAGAATATCCCTACTTTTATGATGAAACTGAAGTAGCAAACCTGGAACTCGACATATTTCCCGGTTCTTCTGATGACGGTATCTTTATCATAGGTGCGCATTATGATACGGTCTCAACAACTCCCGGGGCAGATGATAACGCCAGTGCAATTGCTGTACTTTTGGAACTCGCGAGATTGGCAAAGAGATTGAAAAAGGAAGGACAGTTAAAGAATAACTTAAAGTTTTTAGCGTTTACTCTTGAAGAACCTCCTGCTTTCGATACCAAAAAAATGGGCAGCCGCCAGTATGTCAATATCCTGAAACAGCAAGGTGAAAAGATAAAAGGGATGATTTGTCTTGAAATGGTTGGATTCAAAAACATTGCTCCTAATAGTCAGCGGATACCTTTTCCCTTGAATTTCAGAAATTATCCCAGAACCGGTGATTTTATAGCCTTTCTGGCTAACATGGCGTCAGCACCTTTTTTAAAACAATTGATTTCACTCACCGAATATAATAATACTGTGTTTTATGAACAACTTGTTGTTCCGGGAAAAGGCAGGATGCTTCCTATTTCAAGGCTGAGCGATCACATCGCTTTCTGGGACAATGGATTTCCCGCTGTCATGGTTACAGACACGGCTTTTTTGCGTAACCCCAATTACCATGGTTATGGAGATATTCCTGAAACATTGGATTACCATTTCATGGCACAGCTTGTACAAACATTGATAATGCTTTTTTAAAACTCAAAAAGGTCTGTTCACTAACTATTATTTGATTGTTTTATTTCATTTTCCGTTTTTAGACTTTTCACAAGCTTCCTTCAGTATTTTCCTGTCTTCATCAACACATTCTATTCCGTAGTTGGTTATTTCGTCTTTAGACTTAACCGTTCTCGAGCTACGAATGGTGCCATGTATTGTGTACTCCCTTTCTACCCTATTTTCATATAACAGGACAAAAAGTTCGATCTCATCATCCACATGCAACTCAGCCTCAGTTGTGAAAGAACAGCCGCCATCACTTACGTTAATAATAGTACCAGTTCCCGTAACTTTTTTCGGTTTCAAGCGAGTAATAGTAGCGCTTATATCGGCAGAAATGCGCTGCTTAATCCGAACAAAACCCTTACTTTCTTTTAAGGGAGTATTAAATATCATTAACGGCAACCTCTTTTGAACCAGACTTGTCTTAAAGGCCACTATACCCCCGGTACTGGTAACAAGTCGAAGAACAGCCTCAGTGCCATCGGATACCTTCATACTTATATATGTATCCGGTTTTGGAATGCTGATAAGAATATGCTTGCCAGGCTCCTTTTTAGCAAGCGTAGCCCGGTATTTTTTTTCTTTAAATTCAACAAAAA
>DASCNB010000155.1:0-5176 GCA_036011265.1 Nitrospinota bacterium
TATGTTCAATGTCTTCATTACTTATCAAGCCATAACTTTTTGCAATATCTATTATTTTGGTTTTAGGATAATAGGTGAGCCAAAAAGTATTAATAACACTGGGCTGTATTTTATTATAATATTTAGCCGCATCAATTTGATCATCAATCGTTTCGCTGGGGAAACCAAAAATATGGTCAATAATTACTGAAATGCCAGCCCCGCGAAGTTTATCAACAACCCAGGCTATTTTATTATTGTCATCTCCTCTATGGCAAATATCTCTTCTGATACGATCATTAACAGATTGAATGCCAATTTGTACAAACTTGCAATGCTCGCTGTTTTTTAATAGATCAATCGAATCCTCATTGAAATACTTGGCAATAGCAAAGCAGCGATAAGGCAATCCGATTTTCTTTTTATATTCGTCTAAAAATTTTATTAGCCACTTATCTTTTGAAACAAAATGGTCGTCATAAAAATAAATCTCTTTAACCTTGTACTTCTTTTTTGCGTTTTCCAATTCTTCAATAACTCTCTCTACACTTCTTCTCCTGAGATATGGACCTTTCTTTTTATACATTTGGCGCAGTAAACTATTACAACAATATGTGCAAAGATATGGACAACCGCGTCCAGTCATAATAAGATACCTGCTTTGGTGATATGGCACTTTTTCATAGAATAAGCTTTTGTCCGGTTGTGGTAAATCATCCAAATTTGAAACAAGGGGTCTAATTTCATTCTTGAAAATTTGGTGGTCAAATTTATAGTAAAGGTTTCTTATCATTGACCATGACTTTTGATCATCTAAATTATTAACTAATTCTAAGAGAGCGTACTCTCCTTCCCCTACTACCACAAAATCAACGAAATCATTCTTAAGAACTCGTTCCGGTACAGCAGTGGGATGAATCCCTCCAAATACGATAGGGATATTTTTATATTTATTTTTAATATCTCTTGCTATTTGGCATGCCCAAATATAGTCATCAGTGACTACAGAAAAAGCAATTAAATCTGGTTTATATTTTTCTATCCTGTCTAATACATTTGGAACAAACCTAAACCTTTTGGCTAAAAATTTAACATTGAATTCTAAATCTGAAAATAATCTAGGATCAATAATCAAGTCTGTTAGATGACCATGTTTTTTTAAAACAGCCGAGAGTATTTGGATACCCAAAGATTCATTCTCAGGGTAAATAAATAAAACTTTTCTCTGATTTTTTGACAGCATAAGATTTTTCATTTTCTTCTAATTCCATGATTCACTTTTGTGCGCGAATCTATTTTATTATATGAGTTCATAGCTTATTGACTATAGCGTAAATGCTGAAAGAGAGTTTTTCTCTATCGTAACTTTTTAATAGCATTTTCAAGACAACAAGGTTTAATGCCAAATATCTTTGTTTCAGAGAATCTTAGCCTCAGGAAAGAATGCCACTGCTTTACATACGAGAGACTCTATACTAAGATTGTCTGCCATTAAACATTTCTTGAAAATGGAGTTTTGATAATGAAAAGAGATTTTCATAAAATTATTGGAATATTAATATTAGCATTAATTCTTTATAAAATAAATATTTCTGATGTAATTGAGCTGTTGTTAAAAACAAATTTAAATTATTTGGTTCCTGTGGTTTTCTTTACGCTCCCCGGCTTTCTTATTAAATCCTGGAGGTGGCGTTACTTACTTAAAATGCAAGGCATAGAATATGACCTTAAAAACGCTTTCTTAGCTTATTTGTCGAGTGGATATATTGGAATTATTACTCCTGGAAAAGTCGGAGAATTTGTTAAGGTGTTTTATCTTAAAGAAGATGAAAAAATTGATACTGGAAAAGCCTTTTCAAGTGTTTTTGCCGATAAATTTCTTGATTTGGGAGTTTTGTTACTATTTGGTTCTATTGGAATATTTTATTTTCCGATAGGGCAGTATGCGGCTTTTCTTATTTTTATACCGCTAATATTTGCCTTTATGCTATTGATCACATTAACAAATGAGCAGATGACTGCCAAACTAGTGTATTTTATTACGTACTGGCCTTTTTTAAAAAAGTATGAAATGCAAATAGAAAGACAATTCAAGCATTTTTTTGATGCTACTGCTGAATTCAAAAGCATAAAACTGCTTGTACCTGTCATTGCTTCTTTTATTGCATATTCAATATTTTTTTATCAATGTCATTTGATGATTATATCCCTGGGAATTCACATTTCATCTTTTAACCTCATTTTTTGTATTTCTATTGCTAATTTAATTTCTCTTATTCCGATTTCAATATCTGGAATTGGAACTCGAGATGCGACCCTAATTATTTTATTTTCATATTTAGGGCTGAGTAAAGAAGCGGCTGTAAGTTTTTCTATTCTGTTTGTTTTTCTTTTATATCTTTCTTTAGGTGTTTTTGGGGGTATTGCGTGGTGGTTGAAACCTTTAAAGAAATGGATGGATTTTAAATAGCAGCTTGGTTATTAAATTTTATTTAATTCAGCTAATCCGGAAGAGAAGTTCTTCGGTTCTTTTTTGTATGATAGTACCTTATTTTGAAAAGCGGGCGTAAAATGAGAATAGCAATTTGTGTTAATGGCAGACCACATGAAGGAGGCATAACCTCATTTATTAATTCGGTCTCCGATGGATTGCGAGAGACAGGCCATCACGTTGACATAGTAACCATTTTCGGAATATCGAAGTATAGATATGTGAAAGAGAAATTTGTCTCAAGAACAGACAAGTTTTTGAAAAAAAATAGCTTCACGACTTTTATCCTATACAATTTAAGTAAAATTATTCTGTTATTGAACTTTGTTATTGCTTATAAGAGAAATAAATATGATATTTTATTTGCAATTGACATGTCTGTTGTAAACGCAACAAAATGCTTTACAAAAATTATAAATATTCCTGTTTTTTTGAATGTTCAGAGCTCAATTGTTCATGATTTGATCAACCAGGGCAAAATTGAAGAAAATAGCTTTGTGGCGAGATATATTGTCTCCGAAGAACGGAGAGCATTTGGAAACGCGAAAGGGATAGTAGCGAATAGTGAATATACTGCCAATTACATAAAAAAAGTAAATCCAAATCACGCACGTTTGACTATCATAAGAAATATTGTTGATAATAAAAAAATTTGCATGGATCTTAATAAAAGAGAGACGGGTAGAATTAAATATAATATTCCTAAAAATAGTTGGGTTGTTCTGTTTGTTGGAAGAATTGTTAATAGGAAAGGCGTCAGATATTTAACTCTTGCATTTAGTGATTTCATTAAAACAGAACCTAATGCAACATTGGTGTTGGTGGGAGAAGGTGAAGATGGAGACGATGAGATAATAGAGGTAAATCGTATCGTTAATGAATTTAAATTAAAACAACGGGTATTTTTTTTGGGATCAATTCCTAATAATAAGGTTAACGAGATATATAGCATAGCAGATATCGCAGTTATTCCGTCAATAACTTATAAAGGACTTGAAGAACCGCTTGGAATCACTGCTCTTGAAGGGATGGCTTCCGGTATTTCAATCATTGCATCCAAAATTGGTGGGTTAAAAGAGATAATTAAGGAAGAATATAATGGTCTTTTGGTTCCTGAAAAGGATTCCAAGGCTATTGTCAAGGCTTTAAAAAAATTGAAAGAAGATTCTTTTCTGAGACAAAAACTAATAACAAACGCTCTAAAAAACATTGAAGAAACTTATACTCCTATTAAAGTTGCAGAAAAAATTATATCCTTTTTCAAATCTGATTGATCTGGCATGATAGGAAGTTTCTTTTGAGAGGTCACTGAGCGCGATGTTCAAAAAAGGCGAATTTGCCTCTGATTGTGAATCTTGAGAGGCGGCGTCTGTCTATGACTTCTTATCCCATAATCAGCTTTTATCGGAAATAGATGACAAATTATATTTTCATATTCAATATGCGTATCAAGCGTCATTTCTGCTGTCAATTAATATTTTTACAAACATGGGGTTTATAACAACTACGACAAAACTTCGGGATGTCATTCGAACGAATCTGCCTTCTGAATTGTTGATATTTTTTCGAATACCAAATTGTATGAAAATCTTCTTTATCTAGATTACCAAAATTATAAATCTCAGCATTGCCAATGCAACAACAAGGGATGACGTAACCCTCCGTATCTACATAAGTTCCTAACCAGGGCCAAGGACATTGATTCTTCTCATCATAAAGTTGGTTGGACAGATGCATTTTTATATTATTTTTTTTAGCTATATCCAGAAACTCATCTTTCAGATGTACTTTGTTATTAAACTTTATTTGATGTTTAAGTGTTTTCGAATTTAAATCATTTTGGCCAAAATTGATAACAAATAATCGGAGGTGAAATTCCTCAACACCTAATTTTGCCATTAACTCAATAGTTGGCTTTATTTGTTCTTTGTTCTCTTCAAATCCCACCATGAAAGTAGACACTTTTGACTTCCGCGACTTCGAGTTGATGATTTTTGTTATATTCTCTTTGATTTTATCAAAATTACTGCCAATTCTTATTTTTTCAAATATCTTCTTATCTGCGCCGTCAAAACTAATTGTTATACAAAAATTTTTTGTCTGGGTAACTGCTTCATGGACTGCATCGGTTAAAATCGTCCCATTAGAAATCACCTTAATATAAAAACTTTTCTTTTCGAGTTCTTTAATAATATCAGGCAGTTCTTTGTTTAAAAATGGCTCTCCCATTCCTTGCAGTTTAATCCGGCTGGCTAAAGAAAAGTGACGAATCCATTTTTTAAATTTTTCCATTGTTAACCGTTTTTTAGCTTTATCCCAATGGGTAACCTGGCAGTGTTCACAACGCAAATTACAGAAATTGGTTGGTTCCATATCTATCACGATAGGTTTCCCTAAAGGTTTAATGAGTTTAAGTTTGTACGATAAAAGAGCAAGAAATGAATTTATAGCACGGCATGGATGATACAAATTGATCAAAATTAGATGCCGCTCTTTTATCAATTGTTTAAATAAATTAAACAAACGATTCTCCTGGTTTTTGTTGCATGAAAGGTTTATTTTTATTTAGGAACTTGCTTTCGGGAGTTCACTGGGTTGGATGATCAAAAGAGGTGAATTTGCCCCAAAAACAACCCAAGTTTAGGGTTAAATCTGAATCTTCACTAGCCTCGCTAAAATCACAAAAGCTTTCGTTCAAAATTATCA
>DASCNB010000156.1:0-8120 GCA_036011265.1 Nitrospinota bacterium
GTATCTGTTTTTTTAAGTTCCTTTTCCACATAGCTTTTTCCCGCCTGTAAGGCTTTGATATTTATCTCAACGACTTCATCGCCTTTTCTTTTAAATTTGCTTGTTACTATTTCCTCCAGGTTTTTGAAGGAGATGGAAAAAAGGTGAGCAATAGCTCCTAAAGCCACCATATTTTTAGATCGATAAGTTCCGAGGTCTTCCTTTGCGATTTTTGACATCGGAATAGCATAGCTTGTTACTCCTGGTAGTTCTTCCGGTTCAAACCCACCGGCTCCCCCTCCATCATAAAGGAACACAGTTCCTTCTGTAAGTTTGCTCTTGTTTACTTTGTAGGCCTCTTCATTAAATGCCACGAAAACATTAAAACCATCGCCTGTTGAGATAATTTTTTCACCCGAAAGTCTTAACTGGTACATGGCATACCCACCTTTGATTTCCGCAGGGAAGGTTTTAAAGGTCAGAACATTCAGTCCTGATCGTGTTGCAGCCTGGGTCAGGATGTCCCCGGAACTGATAATGCCTTCTCCCCCTTCGCCGCCAATCCGAATTGTTAAATCATCTTTAGTAGACAATGAAAAACCTCCTTCTTAAAAAAAACCACAAATTTCACTAATTACACTAATAAAAACTATTATCCACTAAATACACAGTTTATTTATTTTGTAATTTGTGTAATTCGTGGTTTAAATTGATTTTTAGTTTAACACAGATTGAATCGTTTCTCCTAAATCTGCCGGGCTCTTGCAAACATGAATACCGGCATCAGACATCGCAGCCATTTTTTCCGCTGCAGTTCCTTTTCCTCCGGCTATTATCGCGCCCGCATGTCCCATTCTTCTACCGGGAGGCGCAGTCTGTCCTGCGATAAATCCCACAACCGGTTTCTTCACATTTTCTTTTATAAACTGGGCTGCTTCCTCCTCTGCAGTACCACCAATTTCACCAATCATTACTATTGCTTTGGTATCATCGTCTTCCTGGAACAACCCAAGACAGTCGATAAAATTTGTTCCGATTATAGGATCTCCGCCGATTCCAACGCATGTGGATTGGCCGATACCCAGACCGGTCAATTGTCCCACAGCTTCATAAGTCAACGTTCCGCTCCGGGAAACAACACCTACATTTCCTTCTTTGTGGATATGTCCGGGCATGATTCCTATTTTACATTTTCCGGGTGAAATTATTCCCGGACAATTAGGACCGATCAACCTTGTATTATTATTGTTTTTCAGATATCCAAAAACATTCACCATATCAAAAGTCGGGATACCTTCCGTGATGCAAACCACGAGTTCTATTCCTGCGTTAGTGGCTTCAATAATAGCGTCTGCTGCAAACGGCGGTGGAACAAAAATAACGCTTACATTTGCAGAAGTCTTTTCAACCGCGTCTTTAACAGTATTAAAAACAGGGACCCCGTCTACGTTTTGACCTTCTTTTCCGGGCGTGACTCCGGCAACAACAGTAGTGCCATAGGCTAAGGCCTGTTTGGTATGAAAAGTCCCTTCCTTACCTGTAATTCCCTGGACAACCAGTTTTGTATTTTTATTAACTAAAATAGACATAATTAATAGCTTTCTGCTATCAGCTTTCAGCGTCAGAATCGTCATTCCCGCCTCTGCTGGCATGATAGGATGAGAATCGTTAATTGTTAACTGCTAATTTCTTTTACAATTTTTTCTGCGGCGTTTTTCATGTCACTTTCAGATATCAGAGACAAACCGGAGGCTTTTAAAATTTCTTTTCCTTCCTTAACATTGGTCCCTTCCATTCGGACGACAACTGGAATTTGAATATTCAGGTGCTTTGCCGCCTGAACAATTCCCTTTGCCAGGGTGTCACACCTTAAGATCCCTCCAAAGATATTTATTAATACGCCTTTCACATTTTTATCGGATAAAAGTATACGAAAAGCGTTTTCAATCATTTCCTCATTAGCGCCTCCGCCCACATCAAGAAAATTAGCAGGC
The DNA here is from genome assembly GCA_036011265.1 of Nitrospinota bacterium. Classification (GTDB taxonomy): domain Bacteria; phylum Nitrospinota; class Nitrospinia; order CAJXCL01; family CAJXCL01; genus CAJXCL01. The sequence continues at coordinate 1,974 of DASCNB010000156.1, forward strand.
TCACCGCCTGCCAGCTTGATAATATCCATAGTGGACATCGCAAGGCCGGCTCCGTTCACCATACATCCAATATTGCCGTCGAGTTTAATATAATTCAAATTAAACTTTGAAGCCTCAACTTCTAGCTCTTCTTCTTCGTCCAAATCTCTTAATTCCAGTATATCTTTATGACGATATAGTGCGTTATCGTCAAAACTAATTTTAGCGTCCAGGGCTAAAACTCTGTTATCTCCTGTAATTACCAGTGGGTTTATTTCGGCCAGGGAACAATCTTCCCCTTTGAAAGAATTGTAAAGTTTTATGATAAATGAAGTCATCTCTCTAACATTCTCCGGAGCCGCGTTTAAACCAAATACGAGGTTTCTTGCCTGGTAAGGTAAAATTCCGAGCGCGGGGTCAATAGTCTCTTTTAATATTTTTTCAGGGGTTTCTGCGGCAACTTTTTCTATTTCAACGCCGCCCGCTTCACTTGCCATAATGACTGGTTTTGAAGAAGCTCTATCAATGGTAATTCCAAGGTACAGTTCCTTTTTAATTTCCATTCCTTCTTCAATTAAGACTTTTTTAACCAGACGGCCTTCCGGTCCTGTCTGATGAGTAACCAGGGTCATCCCTAATATTTTTTCAGCAGCTTTTTCCGCTTCATCCGGGCCTTTAACAACTTTTACTCCGCCTCCTTTGCCTCTTCCACCGGCATGTATCTGGGCCTTTACAACAACAGTCTTTCCGAAAGATTCCGCTATTTTTTTTGCATCAAGCGGGTTGTCAGCTACACCCCCCTCCGGGACCGGCACTCCATATTTTTTTAAAATCTTTTTCCCTTGATATTCGTGAATTTTCATACAAATCCTGGAAATATTAAAATGGCGAAACGAGAGTTTATATCATATTGAGTCCCGGGGGTCAATACTATATATCTTACTCAAAGACGAGAACCCTGTTTCTTCCTTCTTTTTTGGCTTTATAAAGGGCACTATCGGCTTTTTTAACCAGTTCAGTGCCAGAGTCAGCATCTTTGGGATAGCAGGCTAAACCGATGCTAATAGTGAGTTTTCCTCCCGGTTGTTCATCTCCATGCGGAAAAGCGTGGTTTTCAATAGCCGCCCTGATTCTTTCCGCTGTGTGTTTCCCTCCCTCAACATCCACTCCAGGCAATATCACACAAAATTCCTCGCCTCCATATCGTGCCAGAGTATCAACTTCCCTGGTATTCCCCCCCATGAGTTTAGCAACAGTTTGTAAAACAATATTCGCAGTTTCATGTCCCTGGGTGTCATTGTAATTCTTGAAAAAATCAATATCCATCATTAGAAAACATATCGGGTGTTGAAAACGTTTAGAACGAATAACTTCTTTGGCCAAAGCCTCAACAAAATATCGGTGATTATGAAGCTTAGTCAATTCATCAATGATGGCTAATTGTTCTGCTTTTTGTAATAATTTATTTTTCTCTATAGCAAAAGTAGCCTGTGTTGCTAAAGCAATCATTAAAGAAGACAGTCTCGGGTTTATTTTTTTTGGTTTGTAATCGTTTACATATAAGATGCCGATAGTTTTGCCGGCTAATGTCAAAGGAACGGCAATGAGCGACTTGATTCCTTCCTCTATCAACACACTGTTGCTGCAATGAACATTTTTTGTAATATCCGGTATTATTGTTGGTTGTTTATTCGACAAGATATAATCGGTAAGTCCGTTTTTCCGTAATTTCCACCTTTGTGTTTTTAAAAAAGTCTTGCTGAAGCCAATGGCTCCCTCCATTTTAAACTCATTGGTTTTTTCATCGTAAAGAGCAAGGCTGCCTGCTTTGTTTTTTGATAATTTAATCGCGCATTGAATAATTCTCTGGAAAACCACATCAATGTTTTTCGCGGAGATTAACATGAGCCCTATACGATTTAAAGCTTCCTGTTCAGCCAGGTTCTCTTCTGTTTCTTCTTTTTTGTTCTCTCTCTCTAACACCAATTCAAGAACAAGCTTTGCGCTAAGTCCTCCAAGAATCTCAACTCCCGGTTTTTTCATTGAATTCAGCATTAGATTAACTTCCGGATTTCCTGTCACATCAATGATAAAATCCACCACGTTTTTTTGAATGAAATCTTTAAAATCCTTTGTAACAGGAATTCCAAATTTTTTGGCTAACATAACTCCGGGAGCAGTTTCATTAATATCGCATATAGCTAATATATGGATGTTTTTTTCGTTTGAAAGCATAGGAAGAATGGCAAAACACCCTCGACCTCCCCCCACGATAAGAGTTTTTCGAATATTCGAATCAGTTCTTAAAATTCGAGATGATTTAAAAAGTTTTAGGGGTTCGCTGACTGCATTTTTAAATTCAGAAACAACTGATTCAGCCTGACTTTCTAAATCATTATCATTCGGCTTGTTTCCCAGATGATCTAATGCCTTTTTGAGAAAATCACAGGCATGATTTAAAAGATCGAGATGTTCAGGAGTTTGAAGAGGAATTTTGCCGGAACGGAGTTGATTAAGCAGATTTTCTACCGCATTTGTGACATGGGTTATATTGCTCAGTCCCAGAAAGCTGGCGCCCCCTTTGATGGAATGAAATAAACCGTAGATATAATTTATTGTCTGCAGATCTTTGCTATTTTCTAACTCATTAACAGAGGGTTCCAATTGGTTAATTAGCCCCCAGCTTTCTTGAGCAAATGCTCGAATTATTTCAATCTGATCATCTGAAGTCGAATCTGCCATATCTAACTCCGTAACAGCCCAAATTGCATGGTGTAAAGAAAACCTTTATTATACTAAGAATAACCTTGATATTTCATCAAAAAAAGAATATTTCTGCATTACTACGTAGAAATTATTACGAAAAGGCAAACGGGAGATTTTTTGATTTTTTCTCTTGAAAGTAATAAAATAAAACACTTTGAAAGTAGCTCTCGTACATGACTGGCTTACCGGAATGCGGGGCGGGGAAAAATGCCTTGAAGTTTTCTGCGATATATTCCCTGACGCAAGTCTTTATACCTTAATCTGCAAAAAAAATAACCTGTCATCTTCCATAAAAAAAACAAATATCCGCACCTCAAATCTACAGGTTTTTCCATTTGTAGAAAGATATTACCGTTATTTGCTTCCGATTATGCCGGTGGTCATAGAACAATTCGATTCAAAAGGCTATGACCTGATTTTAAGCAGCAGTCATTGCGTTGCAAAAGGGATTAGAACAGAAAAAAATAGTTGCCATATTTGTTACTGCTATACGCCTATGAGATATATATGGGACCAATCATCCCAATACTTTAACAAAACAAATGCCGGTCTGGTTACAAGATTTGTCTTTCCATGGGTAAAAAAATATCTGCAAAACTGGGATATAAAGTCGGCAGAAGACGTAGATCATTTTATTGCTATATCACAACATGTTTCCAAGCGAATCAAGAAGTTCTATAACCGTGAATCAGTTGTTATTTATCCCCCTGTAAACACGAATTTTTTTGAACTGTCTGACAGCGTGGGTGATTATTATTTAGTGGTTTCAGCCTTTGCGCCGTACAAAAGAATTGATCTCGCAATAAATGCTTTTAACCAATTAGGATACCCGCTTAAAATTATAGGCACTGGACAATGTGAAAAACAGTTGCGTCAAATGGCAGGACCGAATATAGAATTTCTTGGTTCTCTTAATGATGAGGAAATAAAACATTATTATTCAAAATGTAAGGCTTTTATCTTTCCGGGGGAGGAGGACTTTGGAATAACTCCCTTAGAAGCTATGGCTTCCGGCAGACCTGTCATAGCTTTTGGTAAAGGAGGAGCATTGGAAACCGTTATTCCTTTCACTAATGAAAATAACTCCCCAACCGGACTTTTTTTTGAAGAGCAGACTGCAGAGTCGTTGGTTGGAGCTGTTCAACAATTTGAAAAAGTTGAAAACAAATTTGATAGCAAAAAAATCAGGGAGCATACTTTGAAATTCGATCGGGAAATTTTTGAGAAAAAAATCAGGGAATTTATCAATAAGAAAATGAATTCCCGTTTGTAGCTCCGCTTTTAAGCGGGCTCTCTGTCCGAAAGTCCCCGTCTTAAGACGGTACTTCTAACCTACTACGAACCTTTAATCTCTCACAAAGTCAGCAAGTAACTCACCCTGATATCGGTGCTGTAAATATCTGTCCAGTGGGAGTCGATTTTTCCTTGTGATGAGATCAGGTCCTGCCAGTTTTTCTGTGGGTTTTTCAGGTATTGAGACCAGTCCAACTGCCAAAACTTAAAACCAAGAGATTTAAAATATAGTTCCAACAACGGAATTGTCGGGCATGTTAAGAAACTAAGCTTTTTGTTTTGGCCTTTGAAACTCTCAGGGAGGCTGTAATACTTTTTATCGGTCTGAGTTAATGAATGCATCATAACAGGCAGCTTTAAAATATCGTCTTTAATGATTGAATTGGCTTCAACAGCGTCTTTTCCCTGGATAAGCGAATAATATGCCGTAAAGGTGTCTATAAGGATGGCATCTTTAGCTGTTTTTTTGAGTAATTTTAGGAAATGGTAATTATCCGGGATGTAGTATAAAAGCCCGAAACAAAGTATGGTATCAAAGGAATTTTCAGATAGATTTTCAAGATATGTAATAACATCTTGAATTATGAAATCATATTTATCTTTTGGGACTGAAGATGCTGTAAACATTTCTTTAGCCTGTTTTATCAAATCTACTGAACTGTCCACACCCAGCACAGACTCTGCCCCTAATTGCAGTGCAATGTATGAAAAAGTTCCAAAATGGCAACCTAAGTCCAGTATTCGTTTTCCTTGTATATGCTCTATATTTTCATCAAGCAGGGTTTGTGCTCTAACATTTACGGCTTCATGATTAAATGGAATTGCCCAGCGGTCTTTACGCGGATCTTTTGTTATGAATATTGAGTTCTCAGGGATATATTCTGTCTTTAATTTCATTTAATCGCAATAAACCCACAAAAATTCAAACACTGAAAGAAAGTTTCAACAGTCCGGAAACCGCAATCATGGAGCATTTTTTTATTTTCTTCAAAAGATAAAGGGGTTAATGACTTTTCAAGAGCCTTTTTCTTTTGTTTAATTTCCAACTTGGAATATTTATGTTCAATTTTAAAAAGGTCATGAAGCTTTATAAAATCTTTTTCGAGCTCGTCACAATGGATTTTTTCACTTATTAAAGCAACACCGCCGGTTTCAAGGTTATTAAAAATTTTTGATAGAAGGGCCTTTCGTTTTTTTATTTCAAAGAAATGTAAAACATAGGTCAAAATTACAACTCCCGGATTGACGATATCAGCCTTGAGAGAATCCACTTCTAAAAAATTAATTTCTGGAAAATCAGAGCATTTATCTTGTGCTATTTTTAGCATATAAGGTGATATATCCATACCGGTCATTTGCACCTTTGCTTTCCCTGTTTTTTTAGCAATCTCGTATAAAGTTTCTCCTGTAGCACAGCCTAAATCGTAAATTATTTTATCCGGATTATGGAAATGAACCGCTAATTGTGCTAACAGCTTTTGCAGCTCTTTATAGAGGGGAACTGACCGGCTAACCATATCATCAAACGCAGAGGCCACTTCTTTATTAAATCTAAAGGTGGAGATTTTTTTTAATTTTATTTTGTATATTTCGTCTTTTCGCATAGTTTTTTATACTTCAACCTTGCATGATAAATTTTTAAAAGGTATTTATCTTAAGAAGGTATCATTGCTTAAGCGATTATAATGCAAAAAAAAGTTAATCCAATCGGTAAAACTAATATTTATTATATATTTTTTAAAATTCACCACCTAAAGGCGCACAATTTCACCGAATCTGCTACGTTATCAAGTACTTGAAGTGAAATACTACGACTGCGTACTTGGAGCCTTGCATAAGGCGCTGTATAAACAACAACTAAACAGCGCCTAAGCCTTGCAGCTTCGGTAAACTTGTGCGTACAAGATTTAGGTTATATCATTATCTAAATATTTTTAGCAATCAGGCATTTTTTTTCGTAATATAGATTTAACATGTTATATATAACCCGAAAAGTTACTTTTAGCGCCGCGCACCGTCTGCATAATCTAAAACTTAGCGATAAGGAAAATAAAAATATTTTTGGGGAGTGTAATAATCCAAACGGCCATGGTCATAACTACGTGCTGG
>DASCNB010000157.1:0-4623 GCA_036011265.1 Nitrospinota bacterium
GAATGCAATGAGCAACAAATTGCCCTGGCAGTTGAACAGGGAGCAGAAAGCTATATTATCAAACCCTTTATTGCAAAAACGCTGCAGGAAAAAATGTTTAATATTATTAATCCCCCGGTATATCTGAAACTGATCAAACAAGGGGAGGAACTTATAAAGCAAGGTAAATTTGATGAAGCTCTTTCAATTCTTGAGGATGTATTAAAAACTAAACCGGAAAGCGCGAGTATCCGCATTCTAATGGGAAAAGCTTTTGAAGGAAAAAAGGAGAACGAAAAGGCGTATCAACTGTATAAAGAAGCAGTAGAAAAAAATCCGGAATATTTAAGAGCCCACAATACAGTAGCTGATTTTCTACTCAAAATAGGAAAGAAGAAAGAAGCACTGGATTCCCTGGAAAGAGCGGCAAAGATTAGTCCTTTTAACGCTGACAGACAGATAACAATAGGAAAGCTTGCCCTGGAAAATGAGAAAGATCCGGAAAAAGCAAGGCGGGCATTTAAGACTGCGATGAGAGAAAACCCTCAAATGGCAGAAGATATTGCCGAAGCTTACTTGAAAAACGATAAGGCAGAAGAAGCTGAAATGTTTTTCCGTACGTCATTGGCACAAAAAGAGAACGTTCACGTGTATAACCGGCTGGGCATTGCTCTTAGAAGACAAAAGAAGTGGAAAAAGGCGATCGAAGAATATATGAAAGCCCTAAAGGTTGAACGTAAAAATGAAACAATTTTTTATAATATTGGGACGGCATATTTGGAGGGTAATAAAAAAAAGGATGCTGTTGAGTACTTTAAAAAGGCATTGGCGATTGATCCCAATTTTGAGGAAGCAAAAAAAATACTGCAAAAAATTGATGCTTAACATGAACATTGTTGAAGATTCTCAGTAGCTCTTGCTACGGGGAGCTTCAATTATGGTTGAGTCCCTGTCACTCTGCGGTGAGATTTTTTATGATTCTTTGACTGCTGTAATCAGATCGAGAATTGCCTTTTTAGCATCACCAAAAAGCATCAGTGTATTATCCATGGCAAAGAGAGGATTAGGGATTCCGGCGAATCCGGGGCTTAAACTCCTTTTAATCACAATAACTGTGCGGGATTTATCAACGTCCAAAATAGGCATACCGGCAATAGCGCTTTTTGGATCAGTGCGCGCTACCGGATTGACCACATCATTTGCTCCTAACACAATCGCTACATCCGTCTGTTGAAAAGTAGGGTTAACATCATCCATTTCTTTCAACTTGTCATAAGATATGTCCGCTTCCGCTAAGAGTACGTTCATGTGTCCCGGCATTCGCCCCGCTACCGGATGAATAGCAAAATCTACTTCAATATCTTTTGATTCAAGGAGGGTTGCCAAGTCTCTTACCGCGTGCTGCGCCTGAGCAACTGCCATCCCATAACCGGGCACAAATACAACGCGCCTTGCGTCGTCAAAAAGCATAGCGGCTTCATCCGCTGAAGTGGATTTTATTTTACCCGCGTATACCTCATCGGCAGACGCCGTATCTGCTGTGGGCTCCAAGACACCGAAAAGGACATTTCCGAGAGACCGGTTCATGGCCTTGCACATAATAGATGATAAAATCATTCCGGACGCGCCAACCAGTGAACCCGCAATAATTAATATATTATTGCCTAAGACAAATCCGGTTGCGGCGGCTGCAAGCCCTGAATAGGAGTTTAAAAGCGCGATAACTACCGGCATATCAGCCCCGCCAATAGGAATAACAGTAAGGACGCCAAGGACAGATCCCACAATGACCAACAACCAATAAAAAATTACAGACGAAGGATTATAAATAATAAGCAAAGCCGCCCCGACTGCACATATTGCGCATAAAGCGTTGACAAGCTGCTGACCCGGGAACCTTACATCATTAGCGAACTTAAGTCCCTGCAATTTGCCGAAGGCGATAAGACTTCCCCAGAAAGTTACCGCTCCGACCAGGCCCGAGACTGCCGTAGCAACTGTTAGATGCAGCTCAGGGTTTTTTGTTTTTACGCTAACTTCGATAAGCGCGGCGCCCGCGACAAAAACTGAAGCACCGCCACCAAATCCGTTAAAAAGCGCCACAAGCTGCGGAATGTCCGTCATCTGAATTTTTATCGCCAGGGTCATGCCTATCGCGCCGCCCAGGATAATGCCGGCGATGATGACTTTGAAGCCGACAATATTTTGGTCCAGCAGTGTTACAACTACGGCAATCAGCATTGCCATTGCCGCTGTAAGGTTGCCTCTTACCGCGGTTCGGGGGTGCGTAAGACCTTTCAATCCGAAAATAAAAAGAACGGACGCTATTAGATAAGATAAATTTATAATTGTAGCTTGTTGCATAACCTCTCTCTTGAAATGTTATTTCTTTTTCTTAAACATAGCCAGCATTCGGTTTGTTACAAGAAACCCGCCAACCACATTAATAGTGGCCAGGACCAGAGAAATAAAACCGAGCATAGTAGTTAAAACAGTATGTTGAGATCCGGCGGATAATATTGCTCCAACAAGTGTAATCCCCGATATAGCGTTTGACCCGGACATGAGTGGTGTGTGAAGAGTCGGAGGGATTTTTGTAATGATCTCAAACCCAACAAACACTGCTAACATAAAAATCGTTAATGCTGTGACAAAAATTTCCATTTTTTTTCTCCTTCAGTTTCAGGCACTAAGTCACAAAAAACATTCACCACGGAAAAGCACTGAAATAAAAAATTATTATCTTTGAATATCCGCGTTATCAGTCTTCTATTTTGCGGCAAGTTCTTTTATCCGTTTATTAACGATTTCTCCGTTTTTTGTCATCATCGTATCATTTAAGATTTCATCATCGGCATCATCACTCAACTTTCCCTCTTTTACAATATGGTTAAGAAAAGTTGTTATGTTTTTTGAATACATCTGGCTTGCATGATACGGTATGGCAGAAGCGATATTTGCGGGACCAATAATAGTAACCCCGTTTTTTACCACTGTTTTTCCTGATTTTGTGAGTTCACAGTTTCCACCTGATTCGGCAGCAAGGTCTACTATTATCGAATCCTGATGCATTTCTTTTACCATCGCTGCTGTAATTAATACCGGAGCTTTTTTTCCCGGTATCGCGGCGGTAGTAATCACAACATCACTTTCAGCTACGATTTTGGTCATCATCTCGCGCTGTCGTTTATAAAAAGCTTCGTCCATTTCTTTCGCGTATCCCCCGCTGTCCTCAGATTCCCCTGCTTCAACAGGCAGTTCCACGAACTTGGCGCCCAGGCTTTCAATCTGTTCTTTAACCGCGGGGCGCACATCGTAGGCTTTCACTACAGATCCAAGACGCTTCGCTGTTGCAATAGCCTGAAGCCCTGCAACTCCGGCCCCGACAACAAACACCTGGGCAGGTGATATTGTTCCGGCTGCAGTCATTAACATGGGAAACAGTTTGGGAAGTGATTCCGCGGCTATCAGAACAGATTTATAACCTGCGATTGTAGCCATGGAAGAAAGGACATCCATGCTTTGAGCACGAGTAATTCGCGGTATAAGTTCCATAGAAAACGAGATGACTTTACGATTAGCTAATTTTTTTATGGCGCTAATCGCGGTAAGTGGATCGTGAAGACCAACGACAATTTGACCGGGTTTCATCAGTTCAAGATCGGACTTTCCGTCAACGGGATTGGTGCCTATCCCGCGAACCTGCAGGATAACATCGGCTTTAGAAAAAAGTTCTTTTCTATTCCCTGAAATCTTTGCGCCCTTACCGGTATATTCAGAGTCACTAAAACCAGAAGCTTTTCCTGCTTTTGATTCTATTAAAACCTCGAAACCAGTCTTTGTGAGATTTGGTATGTTTTTTGGGATTAAGGCAACGCGCGTCTCGTCTGGAAATGTTTCTTTCGGTACACCAATAATCATAAGCTTGTTAATTAGATGTAAAATCTCCTACGAAGATTTTAATTTCTGAGATAGACAGAGAAAGCAATTTATAACTATCACCATGCAATTGTCAATAAAAAACCTTAAAAATTATCATATTTCTGTGAATATCCAAAGATTTTTTTCTTGCTGACCTTTGTGGTTTTGTGGTTATTTTTTTAGTTGCGGCTTTGCTTCGCTGTGTTAAAATTTTCAAGCGTTTTATATTCTATTACACTGGAAATTTTTTTTAAGAAATTTTACCACCTCCCTGAAGATAGGGAGTGGTACTCAGGATGTCCGAAAACAGGTGAAGCACTTTTTTTGTCATTCTGAACGAAGTGAAGAATCTCATGATTTCAATAAGTTGCAAAGCAGAGAATCTTTGGCTAATGTCTCAAATTGACATTTTCGGATAGCATGACACGGGGGGTATAATTGATTTCGGCAAAGCTGAGCTTAGCTCTGCCATCCCTTCGACATAGCTCAGGACAGGCCTTGGCAGCAAACCTTCGGGCCGCCGTGTTAAGAAATAAATCAATGAAAAATGATATTAAACAATTAACCGATGATCTATTCGATAAAAAAACATTTGATGAAGAAATTGGCCACAACTTAGGTAAGATTGGTTTTTTAAACCTAACATCTGCTTTTAAAAACCTTATCGTTTTATCCGGCCATACTGATTTCAAAAAGCTTTTTCCAGATTTTTTTCCAAAGTTA
>DASCNB010000158.1:0-23850 GCA_036011265.1 Nitrospinota bacterium
ATTTTATAAGAAATTGAGTAAAGTAAATTTTTACAGCAGTACCTTTTTGGAGGGAACGGTTTAAGATTTGAAGAATTTCTTGCCCGAGTTTTGTTCTATCAGGATCCGATTTTAGATTACTCAAGCTCTTTTTTCTCAGCGCAAAAGATACATTTGCTCTTAAAAGCGCAATGTTTTGCTCGATTTCTCTTAAAACTTCTTCATTGCTAAGGTCAAAGGAGAAGGCTATTTTGAGAAAGGCTCCATCTTTATTTTTTTCTTTAAGGGGAAAGAAAAAAGGAGTGAATTCATATTGAGGTACCATCTTAAAAGATGGAACTGCTTCCTCTTCAGGTTTTTCAGGTTCAACGGATTCCGCAGGTTCCTCGGGCATCGGTTCCGGTTTTTGAGAAAAATAAACAATAGCCCCGGTGACCAATATAATTATTAATATGCTGACGCCGGCTATTATAAAAATTTTAGACGGTATTTTATTAAACTTATCAGAAAGCTTTTGTAGAAAGCCGGGTCCTTTTTCTTCAGGTTCTTCAGGTTCTTCGGATTCAGGAGGAGGGGGCGGTTTTTCTTCTATAACATCTTCTTGTATCTTGAGATCAAGGTCAATATCGAGTTCTGTTTTACGTTTCTTTTCCATACCACGGGCTGAGATCGTTTAGTCCAGAATTGTCTTAAAAAAGGATAGAACTTAAAAAAAATTGTAGAAAAATCTTTGATATCAATGCCCTAATTTTTTCAGTATCACTTGAGCATCTTTAAAATTCGGATTGATTCCCAGGGCCTTTTTGAAATGATGGACTGCTTTTGGTTTGTTATTTACTTCTATATAAGCTCTGCCAATGTTATAATGTAAACCTTCATCATTTTGATCAAGCTTAAGCGCCTTGTGATATTCTTTAATGGCTTCATTTACCTTGCCCTTTCGTCTGAGGGCAATCCCAAGGCGGTTGTAAACATGTACATCTTCTTTCTGATTTAAAGAATCTTTAAATACAATAGCAGCTTTTTCTGCATGGCCTCTTTCTAAAAATATTTCACCGATATTTGTTTTAATGTCAGGGTTATTCGGCTCAGCTTCTACAGCTTTTTCAAATGCTTTTTCTGCTTGTTCCACATCACCACTTTCCAGGTACATTTGGCCTAAAGTAGTTTGCCTTTTAGCGTTGTGCGGGCTGATTTTTATCGCCTTTTCAAAAGATTCAAGGGCCTTTTCTTTATCTCCAACTTCCTGATAAAGATCACCAAGGGATTGATGTACTTTAATATATTGTGGATTGATTTCAACCGCCTCCTGAAGCGTCTCTTCTGCTTTCTCAATATTACCCATTTTTTTATACGTCTCACCGATAAACTGCCGCACCCGTGCGCTTTTCGGAGAGATTTCCAATGCCTTCTCAAGCAACTCTAGAGCTTTTTCGTACTCTTCCTGATTTTTTAAACTAATACCTTCTTGAATTAACTTATCAAACTCAGTGGGTGCATTTCTTCTTTCGAGAATAGAAGCAATCTTGCTTTCCAGGGTCAAAGCAACAAAAGGTTTTATAATATAACCATCAATATCATTTTCAGCAGCCTGGGCTATTTGTGATTCCTCCACTTCCGCCGTAATCATTAAAATCGGGATATTGGCAAATTGCTGACCTTCCCTTGTTTTTTGAACTACCTCAATTCCCGCCATACGCGGCATGTTCCAATCTAAGATAAGGAAGTCTGGTTGAAAATCACGCATTTTTTTTATACAAGCATCTCCATCGTTTGCTTCATCTATAAATTCATAACCAATGTAGCGAAGCATATTCCTGATGGTCCTCCTCATATTTGTCATATCATCTACGACGAGGATTTTCATGTTTTTATCTTTTTCAACCATTAATTAATTCCTCTCAGCGGTAGAAATAGTAAAACTAAAAGTACTTCCTTTGCCCTTTTTACTTTCAACCCAGATCATTCCTTTGTGAGCTTCAACAGCCATTTTGCAAAAGGTCAGCCCGAGTCCGGTACTGTGCTGTATTCTCTCACCATCTTTCACTTCCTGGCTGAATTTGTCAAATATTTTTTTTTTGAATTCTTCCGGTATCCCTTTTCCTTGGTCCGCCACACTAACTTTTAAAAAATCTTTTTCTCCCTCTGGTTCAGCAATAATTTTGATTTCACTTTGGGGAGGAGAAAAAGATATAGCATTTAAAAGCAAATTTAACAAAACTCGTTCTATAATTTCCTGATCGGCATTTACCGACTCAGCTTCTCCTTTAACTTCCATAGTAACACAAATTTCATTTTGTTTTGCAATCGTTTTAATTTTTTTTATGCTTTCCTTAATTATTTCATCTATCTGGAATGATTTTTTGTTGAGAATCATCCTTCCTTCTTCAATTTTGCTGATTTCCAGTATATTTAAAATCATCCGGTAAAGGTTTTCACATCCCATGATGGCAGTTTCCAGGTATTCTCGATTAAGCTCGGAAAGTGATTTATCGCAATTCAACAAATCCAGGTTGGCTGTAATTTCACCCACAGGACCTTTCAAATCATGAATAATCATCTTGAATAAATCTCCTTGCGTGTTCTGGATATCTACCAGTTTTTTATTTTTTTTTTCTAGTTCCCGGATATCTTTCTTTAAAGATTCTATTTCCGTTATATAATTGATATTCTCTTCTGCCATCAAATATTATCTCTCCATCTAAAATTAATATCACAAAGTCTTTGAGATAAAATAGAGCTAATGTTTCGCATTATTAAAAATCCCAAGTGGTTGTCCAAATCAAAAAGTTTATACAGTTTTTCACCATCGATTTTAAGCACAGAAACTTTATCCAGAGCAATAGTGCAAGCTGATCTGCGCCCTCCTTCCAGAAAAGATATTTCCCCAAAAACTTCACCGTCTCGCAGCGTTGTCAGACGCCTGCTTGAGCTTCCAGAAGGTTGCGATGAAGTTATTTTTATTTCAACGTTTACTCTTCCTTCCAAAATGATATAAATGTCTGAACCTTTACTATCTTCTTCAATGATAACCTCATCCTCATTAAATTTCTCTTCAATGCAAATCGGTATGATTTTATCCAATTCATCCGAACTTAATCCTTCAAAAATCTTAAATCCCGAAATTATTTCTTTAAGCGACACAGATTTTCTCCACTTACCGAAATTATCGCATTTTTGATACCATTATATCAAAACTAATTGATATGCAAAACTCTCTCTAATACAGTGTGAAATTTCTATATTTATCACCCTGAGCGAAGAAAATGGCCTGATAAGTCATTGATTTTGTTAATCTTGTATAAAATTTTTCACACTGTATCACCAGGTTCCTATATTCTTGTATAAATGTCTGCGGATTTAGTATTTTTTTCTTTACAGTACGGGCATTCAAAGCTTCCTTTTGATTTTATACTTTCTTCCACCTCAAAGCGTGAAACTGAGATATTTTTATGACACTTTCTGCATGGGAATACAGTTTTTTCTTTCTTATTCATCTCTTGTCTCCCATCTTTTGAAATTTATTTGAGGCCTGCTTTTTCTGCTTCACTCCAAGAATAATGAAATAAGTAATTTCAGATTTTAAATCTACAATCTAAAATCAAATCTGCTCTTTATCACAGTTTTCCAAAATTACAGTGGTGAGCAAAAAGCAAATTGAGTTCTAAGCTCCTTTCTTAATTAACTCTTTTGCTATCACAAATTTCTGGATTTCATTGGTTCCCTCAAATATCCGGTTGATACGGGAATCACGGTAAAAACGTTCTACAGGATAATGGCTCATATATCCTAAACCTCCATGTATTTGCATAGCCGCATCAACTATCCAATCCAGGGCTTCGGAGCAGAATATTTTTACAATAGCGGATTCACGGGTAAACCTTTCTCCGTTATCCACCATATTAGCTGTCCGGTAAACCATTGTTTCCATAGCGTAAATTTTTGTGTTCATCTCTGCTAACGCAAATTGAACCGCCTGATGCTCACATATTGGGACATTAAATTGCTTTCTTTCTTTGGCAAACTTTAAAGATAAATTCAGCAGTTCTTTAGAAGCGCCAAGAGAGGCTGCGCCAAGGCTGAGCCGTCCTATATCAAGCGCCTTCATAGCGGTGATAAAGCCCGCGCCGTAAACTCCCAGCATATTATCCATAGAAACTTTCATATCTTCAAATATTAATTCAGCTGTAGTGGAACCTCTAATACCCATTTTTTCTTCAATAGTTCCTACTTTAAAACCAGGTGTATTTGATTCAACAATAAAAGCAGATACCCCGCCACGCGCTCCCTTTGCAGGGTCTGTTACAGCAAAAACAACTATAATATCGGCATTACTGCCATTAGTAATCCATATTTTGGTGCCATTGATTACAAAATCATCTCCATCTCGAACAGCCAGAGTTTTAATGGATGCAGCATCAGACCCGGCTTGTGGTTCTGTCAGAGCAAAAGCTCCAAGCTTTTCCCCTTTTGCCAGAGGAACCAGGTATTTTTCTTTCTGTTCATCAGTTCCATCAAAGTAAATGGAAGAACAGGCAAGACTCTGGTGTGCGGATATAGTAACAGCTGTGCTGGCACAACCATGACCCAACTCTTCCAGCATGATGCAGGCACCGGTCTCGCCTAGTTCAGATCCGCCATGTTCTTCAGGGAAAGGGATTCCCATTAAGCCAAGTTCAGCTGCTTTTTTTAACAACTCTTCAGGAATTTTTTTTTCCTTATCTATTTTAGCTGCAATGGGTTTGACGTCCTGATCAACGAATTTCCTCACCATATCACGCAACATGTTATGTTCTTCAGAAAACTTAAAATCCATCCTTTTCTCCTGAATCTACAGGTTTCATAGAGAATAATTTAATTTAGAAATCAATTCACGAGTCCTTAAATTTTGGCTGGCGTTTTTCGAGGAACGCGGCAAGTCCCTCTTCCTTGTCCTCTGTTCCGCATATTTTTCCAAACATTTCAGATTCTATCTTGAGCCCTTCTTCCAGAGATGTTTTTAGGCCCTGATTTATGGCCTTTAGGGCAGCTGCAATCGCCAATTTTCCTTTAGATATAATCCGCTTTGCGAGTCCCTTTGCCTGTTTTAAGACGTCGTCCGGAGGCACAATTTTATCTACAAGACCTATCCTGTAAGCTTCTTTTGCTGTTATCATATCTCCTGTTAAAATGATCTCTGCTGCTTTTCCCGGTCCTACTAATCGGGGAAGTCTTTGTGTTCCCCCGAAGCCTGGTATGATCCCTAGATTAATTTCCGGCTGTCCTATTTTTGTCATATCACTTGCAACTCTCATATGGCACGCCATTGCCAATTCACATCCTCCTCCGAGAGCCAGACCGTTAATAGCAGCGATAAAAGGTTTTTCCGAGTTTTCAATTTTATTTAATACCGCCTGTCCTTTAGCAGTTAGGTTCTCTCCTGTTTTAGCATCAGTTATCTCCGCAATTTCCTTTATATCCGCACCTGCCACGAAAATAACACCGCCGCTCCCTGTTATAATAGCCGCTTTTATTTCTTCATCGTTAAGAACCGCATCTACAGATTCTTCCAATTCTTCCATAACTTTGCTGCTGAGAGCGTTAGCAGGGGGGTTATTTATGGCAATAATGGCGATTTTGTTTTCGGATGAAAAATTGATAAATTTATAATCAGGCATTAATACCCCCATCAAACGGATTGTTAATGCTCACATTATAAGTTTAATAGATTTTAATAGCAACGATATTAGAACAGCGTTTAACAGGAAGGTAAGGTTTATGAAACGGACAGCATCTTTTTCAGCGCAGAATTAGCCCTGATTTGAATCTTCTCCGGCACGGTAATTTGATGTTTTTCATCCTCCAAAGCTTCCAAAACATCTTCCAGAGTTGTTACTTTCATGTTTGGGCATATCTGCTCTTTTGATGGAAAATAAAATTTCTTTCTCGGGTTCTCTTTTCTTAGCCTGTACCCGACTCCGATCTCCGTTCCTACAATAATTTCATTGTGAGAGCATTCCCGGGCAAATTTAATCATCCCGGAAGTACTGGCAATGTGATGGGCAAGGTTCAAAACTTCAGGAGTACATTCAGGATGTGCTATAAAAACTGCCTTCGGATGCTCGTTCATCGTTTTTCGTACATTCTCTTCCTTTATAAAGTTATGGTGGGTGGGGCAAAAACCTTTCCATGGGATAACTGTTTTTTTGGTAAAACGTTGAGCGTATTTCGCGAGATTCATGTCTGGAATCATCAATACTTGTTCTCTGCCATTTAGCGATCCAACTACTTTAACGACATTAGATGAAGTGCAACATATATCGCTTTCCGCCTTGACATCAGCAGTTGAGTTTACATAACACACGACAATAGCATCAGGATAGGTTTTTTTTACCTCCCTTAATTTTTGCACGGTTACCATATCTGCCATAGGACATCCTGCTTCAAGATTCGGAAGCAAAACCTTTTTATGAGGAGATAAAATTGCCGCGCTTTCCGCCATAAAATGAACACCGCAAAAAACAATAATCTCCGCGTTTGTTTCTGCCGCCGCCTGGCTCAAGCCTAAAGAATCGCCGGCAATATCAGCAATTTCCTGAATTTCATCCCTCTGGTAATTATGCGCCAGTAACACGGCGTTCTTTTCTTTTAAGAGGAAGCGGATATCCTTTTTCAGCTTGATGTCATTGTCTGTCATGTTGACATTATATTATGAAATCTGATATAAATAAAAGTTTATTATGTTTAAGAATCTATCTGATCGGTTAGAACCGATTCTAAAAAAATTAAAGGGACGGGGCAAGCTAAACGAAGAAAACATCAGGGAATCCCTTCGTGAAATCAGGATAGCTTTACTGGAAGCCGACGTAAATTTTGAGATCGCTAAAGGTTTTATTGAGCGAATCGCTGGCAAAGCTGTTGGATCCGAGGTAATGGAAAGTTTGACACCCGGACATCAGGTTGTCAAGATTGTCCATGAGGAGCTTATTCATTTATTGGGCTCCGAATCATCAAATATTAATTTTTTCGGAAAATCACCAACTATTATTTTAATGGTTGGTTTGCAGGGATCCGGTAAAACAACCTCTGCTGGAAAATTAGCGAAAAAACTTAAGGATGAAGGAGAAAAACCGTTTTTGGTGCCTGCTGATGTTTATCGACCCGCAGCAATAGAACAGTTAAAAGTTTTAGGTGAAAAGCTTGATGTAGAGGTATTTGCCGCTGCAGACCAGAAAAACCCTGTCGAAATTTGCAAAAATGCCTGTGAAGAAGCGTCAGGAAAAGGCTTCAACCCTGTTATTATTGATACTGCAGGAAGATTGCACATTGATGAGAAGTTAATGGAGGAATTAAAAAATATTAAATCTGAGATTCAACCTCATGAGATTTTGCTGGTAGCCGACGCTATGACAGGGCAAGAAGCGGTAAATATAGCCAAATCTTTCGATAGCAGCATGGGGATAGACGGGATTATTTTAACAAAGATGGATGGGGACGCGCGGGGAGGAGCGGCTTTGTCCATAAGAGAAATCACGGGAAAACCAATAAAATTTATTGGTGTTGGAGAAAAATTAGAGGCCTTGGAAGTTTTTCATCCTGATCGATTGGCATCGAGGATTTTAGGAATGGGAGACGTCCTTTCATTAATTGAAAAAGCAGAATCTACTGTTTCTATAGATTCCGCTAAAGATATCTATAAAAAAATTAAAAAAGATAGTTTTTCCCTTGAGGATTTCAGAGACCAGTTAGCGCAAATGAAAAAAATGGGTCCGCTGGATCAGCTAATAGGAATGTTACCTGGGATGAAAGGTTTAAAAAATATTAAAATTGATGATAACGCCCTTGTCAGGACGGAAGCAATCATTAATTCTATGACGTCTCAAGAAAGATTAAAGCATCAAATTATAAATGGAAACCGGAAAAAGAGAATTGCAAAAGGAAGCGGAACTCATGTTTCCGATGTAAACAGGCTTTTAAAGCAGTTTGCACAATCTAAAAAAATGATGAATAAATTTTCTAAAATGAATTTGAAAAACGGATTAAAAATGGGAAATATGTTTCCCTTCTGAAATATCATTGGTCAATTAAAAGGAGGTGGTTAAGTGCCTGTAGTAATGCGATTAGCGAGATATGGAGCAAAAAAGAAACCTTTTTATCGGGTAGTTGTAGCAGATTCAAGATCACCAAGAGATGGACGTTTTTTGGAAATCGTCGGAACATACAATCCCCTGATTGAAAAAGAAAACATTAAAATCGATCAAGAAAAAGCAACTTCATGGTTAAAAAAAGGAGTCATGCCATCTAAAACGGTTAAAAGTTTATTTAAAAAAAGTGGAATTGAAATATGAAGGAACTAATCGAATTTATAGCTAAGTCTTTAGTCGAGAATTCAGAACAGGTGGAAGTCCGCGAAGTTCAGGGTGATAAAACAACCATTATTGAACTGAAAGTTGCTCAGGAAGATATGGGGAAAATCATTGGCAAGCAAGGCAAAACGGCAAGAACCATTCGAACTCTTATGAATGCAACAGCTGCAAAGGCAAACAAGAAGGCCGTTTTAGAAATTTTGGAATGAAGAAAGAATTAATTCCCATCGGCAAGATTGTTAAGTGCCAGGGGAATAAAGGCCATGTCCGGTTATTTCCTTTCGTTGAAGGTCTTGCCCTGAATGAATATGCAGGAGAAATTTCTACCAGTGACTCATCAGGGACAGTGTTAAAAAGAAGAATCGCTTCCATCAGACCTAATAAAAAATTTTGGATTATTCATTTTGAAGGTGTCAACTGTATAGATGAAGCGCAGCCTCTTGTTGGACAAAAAGTGGCTGTCAATAGAACCTTTTTCCGGAAACTCCCTGCGGGAAATTATTATTGGTTTGAAATATTAGGGCTTGACGTTTATGATGAAAAAGATGCTTTTCTTGGCAAAATTGATAATTTCTTTTCCACTGGCAGCAATGATGTGTATGTAGTCAAAAACGATAAAAGGAAAGAATTCTTTATTCCGGCAATTAAGGAAATTGTAAAACAAGTTGATTTAAAAGTAAATAAAATGGTTGTTCGTTTGGTGAATGGTTTATGACCCATATTGAGTTTAACATAGTTACTATTTTCCCTGAGATGTTTCAAACTTCTCTAAATGAGAGTATCCTTAAAAAAGCTCAGGAAAAAAGTCTTTTTAAAATTAACTTGTTCAATTTACGCGATTTTGCGGAAGGAAAGCATAAAGTTACTGATGACTATCCTTATGGCGGGGGTGGCGGGATGATAATGAAACCCGAGCCCATTGTAAAGGCCATTGAATCAATAAAAGCTGATAGACCTAATAGTAAAGTAATTCTTATGACGCCTCAAGGGAAAACTTTAAACCAGGCTCATGCTGAAACGCTGTCTAAAGTGCGATCATGGATTATCATATGCGGTCATTATGAAGGTGTTGACGAAAGAGTGCGGCAACATTTTGTTGATGAAGAAATTTCAATAGGTGATTATATTTTAACGGGAGGGGAAATTCCTGCCATGGTGTTAATTGATGTTCTGGTTCGGTATATTCCTGGAGTAATTGGAGGTGAAAAAGCCGTTGAAAACGATTCTTTTATAAACTCACTTTTAGAGTACCCTCAATATACGAGGCCGGCCAATTTCCGTGGACTGCAAGTGCCTGAAATATTACGTTCAGGAAATGAGAAGCATATTAAGGAATGGCATCATAAGCAGGCTTTAAAAAGAACATTAGAGAGACGGCCGGATCTTTTGGCAAAGGCCAAACTGAACGTGGAAGATACGCTATATCTTGATACAATGCGTGAATAATATGTGTAAGAATTACGCTAATATCTCTTTGATTCTCACACATTACCCTGTTTATAACAAAAATCAAGAGGTTGTAGTTTCTTCAATAACTACCCTTGATATACATGATCTCTCAAGAATTGCTAAAACCTATGGGCTGGGGACATTTTATATTGTTACGCCGCTAAAAGCGCAGATAAATTTAATTGAAAAAGTATGTTCACACTGGGAAACGGGGTTCGGCGCCAGTTATAATCCAACCCGGAATGAAGCATTTGGCAACATTTGTGTAGCTGACAATCTGGATTGTGCTTTTAGGCTAATTATGGATCGTGAGGGTAAACCACCAAAAGTTATTGCTACCGGCGCCAGGGAATTTCAAAATTCGATTAAGTTTCATGAGATGAAGAAAAAAATTAATCTCAATGATCCTTTTGCAATTCTTCTAGGAACCGGATGGGGGCTCGAAGAAAGTGTTGTTATGAAAGCAGACTATATCCTGGAACCTATTAAAGGCATTGGAAATTATAATCATCTTCCGGTGAGAGGTGCAGCAGCTATAATCGTCGATCGTTTATTAACAAGGGAATAAGGAGAAAGACAAAATGAACGCTATTGAAAAAATTGAATCAGAACAATTAAAGAAGAAAAAAATTCCCCCGTTTAAGGCGGGTGATACGGTTAGTGTCCACTTAAAAATTAAAGAAGGAGAAAAAGAACGAATTCAAGTTTTTGAAGGGGTGGTTATTTCTAAAAAACATGGGGGAGTCCGTGAGACTTTTCTAGTAAGAAAAGTCTCATTTGGTGTTGGAGTAGAGAGAATATTCCCGCTCCATTCACCTAGAATAGAAAAAATTGTTGTCGTACGAAAAGGGAAAGTACGTCGTGCGAAACTTTATTACTTGAGAAATCTTAAAGGGAAAGCCGCCAGGATTAAGGAAATAAGTAAAGTTGAAAAAAAATAGATTTAGCTCTGTAATTATTTTTTGATAGATGAAATTTAACATTATCATGTGGCACTATGAAAAAGAGACCAGAAAACAGGGCCACAAAATAATTGCAGGCATAGATGAAGCTGGAAGGGGCCCCCTTGCAGGACCTGTAGTGGCAGCTTCTGTTATCTTACCGGAAGATAGTCGAGTCCGAGGGCTCAATGATTCAAAAAAATTGTCTGAAAAAAAAAGGAATCTGATTTATCAAATTATCCGGCAAAAAGCCGTTGCAATCGGCATAGGGATAACTTATGAAAACATAATAGATCAGATAAATATTTTGCAAGCCGCAAAAGCTGCCATGGCGGATTCTGTTTCCCGGTTAAGCTGTAAGCCTGATTTTCTTTTAGTCGATGGTAATCAGAAAATACCTTCTACTATACCTCAACTTACTATTATAAAAGGAGATACGCTAAGCGCATCGATCGCAGCGGCTTCTGTTATTGCAAAAGTAACCAGAGATAGGATGATGATTCATTATGATGGCATTTATCCACAGTACGGATTCAGCAAACACAAGGGTTACGGAACTCAATATCATTTAAAAAACATTAGCAAGTTTGGCCCTTGCAAAATTCACCGAAAAACATTTAAAGGTGTAAAAGAATACTGTTAAATTGAATGAAACTAAGGAAAAGTTGTGTGTTCTGCTTTGTCGCTCGGTCTTTTTTTCTACTGGTAAAAGTATTTAAAATATATTAAATTATTACTATGGATGGACAATTTTCAATATTTGTAGTCGCAAGTTTGATTTTTCAAATTTGGATGTTTATTGACTGTTTGAAGCGCAAAGAAAATTTCTTCTGGATTCTGATTATTATACTGTTTGGTCCTGTTGGAGCTGCTCTTTATTTGTTTT
Source organism: Nitrospinota bacterium (assembly GCA_036011265.1). Lineage (GTDB taxonomy): Bacteria > Nitrospinota > Nitrospinia > CAJXCL01 > CAJXCL01 > CAJXCL01. The sequence goes on from DASCNB010000158.1 coordinate 11,601, forward strand.
TTGTCAAACTTTCCGGTAACAGCGTAAAAATTAAAACCACTGTTAAGGATACAGAAGAGGTTGAAAATTTAAAAAACCTGATAAAACTGCATAGTAAAGCTTATCATTACAATGAACTTGGTGATATTTATCTAAAGCGGGGTGATCTGCAGGAAGCTAAAGAATGCTACGAAAAAGCGGTTAAAAAGGATCAAAGTATGCTAAACGCCCAGTATGGTCTGTCAAAATGTTTACATGGAGCAGGGAAATACTTGGAGGCAGCTTATGTGCTGGAAGACCTTGTAGCAAAAGACCGGAAGCATGATTATGGAAATGCGCTTTTTGGCTTGGCAGAAAGCTACCGTCTTTCAGGGGAGGATGACAAAGCAATAAAAGTGTATGAGGACCTTTTTAAGGCATATTCCTTTTTTAGAGGTTATTATGAGTATGCAATGCTCCTTGTAAAAAAAGGACGTCTGGACGACGCCATTAAATCTATGCGAACTCTCATTAATAATGCCGGTACATTACCGGATTATAAATACCAGCAGGAAAAAATCTGGATTGATAAAGCCCATAAATTCTTACGCCGCTACCAAAAAAATCCAGGTTCTCTTTGATTTTGCGTAATTCATAGTGCATAAATATTTTCGCAAAGCAGATCTGCAAAATCTTCTTTTAATAATTATTATTTCCAGCCTTCTTTATTTTCACACCTATAAAAGCCCTTTCCATCTTGACGATTTTAGCACTATAGTCGATACGCCTTCGATTAAAAATTTTAGCATGTTTTTTAGTGAAGCTAATCCTTATGCTTTCTCCGATGTATTCCGAAATAGAGTTTTTTTACTTTACAGTTTTGTATTAAATTACAATTTTGGCGGCCTTAATATAATTGGGTATCATCTTGTTAATGTCAATATACATCTCATAGTTTCTATTCTTATATATTTCTTAGTTAAAGAAATGTTGGCATGCCAATCCCTAAACACATACCAAAGTGGGAAAAAGCAATTTCAGCATAGCAATACAATCCCTCTCTTGGCTTCTCTTTTGTTTTCTATTCATCCATTACAAACAGAATCAGTGACTTATATTTCTAGCCGATCAACTCTTGCGGTTACTTTATTTTTTTTATTGTCGTTCCTCTCTTTTATTAAAGGATCGACCCTATTTTTCAAACCCTTGAAGGAAATCAAACACAAAATCTATATAGTTTGCTATTTTTTCTTTGGTATGCTGTTTTTTTTATTAGGATCGGGGTTCAAAGAAACTATCGTTGTTTTGCCGATAATTTTTTTTCTATATATATTTTTGTTCCACTCACAGCAAGTGCAATTATCAAAGAAGGTTCTTGGTTCTATCTGTTTGCTGGTATTTCTTCTGCTGATTCATGCCGTAGGATTTTTTGTGCACTATAAAGAGATAGGCCGATTGGCTGTACTATATAAGACATCTGAATTTCAAGAAAAAAGTATTCAGGGAGCAATCGTCAAGCTTAAAGAAATCAAAATAAAGCAGCACCCGTTTCTTAATTTATTATATTTTTCAATGGATAAACCAAATATCCTAACTAACACATATCATTCTATTTATTCAAGGGGTAGGCAGGTCTATAGCATAGGGAAAGATTCATATTCCGAAAAGGTCTATTTTTTGTCTGAATTGGAAATTATTGCATTTTATTACCTTAAGCTTCTATTTTTGCCTTTCAATCAAAGTGTCTTTCCTGATTTTCCTGCATTTAATATTGAACATTGGAAAACATTAATTGGTGCTTTATTTGCCTTAGTTTTATTATCTATATATTGTTTGTCTTCAAATTTAAGATTAATTTCATTTTCTTTTTTTTGGTATATTGTAACAATTATGCCTTACAGTTCTTTCATACCTTTAACCGATTTGGTTTCGGAACATCGAACATATCTTCCCAACATCGGTTTTTTTTTAGCAGTTTCAACAGGATTAGCTGCGTCGCTAACTTCAAAAAATCGCCTTATTACTTTATCCTTTATTCTGGCAATTTTAGTATCTGCTTCTTTACTAACTTTAAAAAGAAACTATATATGGCAAAGTGAAATTTCTTTGTGGGAAGACGCTGTTGAAAAAGCTCCCGAACACGTCAAGTCCATTAATGCCCTTGGGGTGGCATATATCAGAGCAGGGAAAGATGACAAAGCACGGCCTGTTTTCCAGAAGGGCTTAAATGTAGATCCTTTTAACCATAAGTTGCATCTTAACATGGGTATAATATTTAATAATGATGGAAATCTTGATAAGGCAGAAGAACACTTTAAACTGGCCGCTTTAATTTCAAAAGATTATTTGGCGTTCCTTAATCTTGGATTTCTATATTTAGAAAGAGACCTGTACTTTAAAGGAATACAAGAATTAAACAAAGCGCTACTTAAAAAACCGGATTCATACCTTGCTTATTTTTATCTTGGAAACGCTTACAATGATTTGAAGGACTATAAAAAGGCCATCCGCCACTTTGAAAAATCTATTGAGTTGAATCCTGATTTCGCAAAAGCTTATAACAATTTAGGATACAGTTATTGGAATTTGGGGAAACACGATGAAGCTTATGAGTGGTTTGTAAAAGCTATGAATAAACAGCCGGGACTTCCTACCCCATACTTAAATATTGGAAATTATTTCCTTATTAAAGGGCATCAAAAACAGGCTGAAGATTTTCTTAATCTTTACCGAGAAAAGTTAAAAAATGAGAAAAAATAAAAGACTTGTTTGCTCATCGGTGGTTTTAATAATAGCTCTCAATCTGCTTGTCTATGCAAATACCTTAAAAGTACCATTTCAGTTTGATGATGTCAGATTTATCGAGAAGAATAAATATATTTTAGAACCATTAGATATTAATTCCTTGTTTGAAACCTACTTTTTAAGAGGCATCGTTCGTTGGAGTTACGCTGTGAATCATCTAATTGGTGAATTTAATGTCATTGGCTATCATATGGTCAATTTATCCGTGCATATTATAATATCGGTACTTTTTTTTATAGTTCTTCGCAACCTGTATCTTAACAGTAGATGGAATTTGCCACTTTTAGCAGCCCTTTTATTTTCGCTTCATCCTGTTCAAATAGAATCAGTTACTTATCTGATGAGCCGTTCTGGATTACTTGCAACATTTTTTTATCTTCTGGCATTTTATTTTTTTATCAATTCTACCCAAAACTTTCCTGGAAATAAGACCAAAACAGTTGTTTTTTTAATCACCGCTCTAATTTGTTTTCTCCTGGGCCTTGGTTCCAAATTAACTATTGTTACTTTGCCAATTATGCTGATCATTTATCTGTTTGTTATTAATATCAATAAAATTAGTGTTTTGTCTGTTGCACGTCAATATAAATGGCTGTTGGTGGGAGTCCTTGCAGCCTTTACTTTGTTTTTGATTCGCAAGGCTTTTTTTACAAAAAATGGATTGTTTGGGGTTAGCGGCATGGCAATAGAACAATATGGGCGGTGGGGTTATTTTATGACTGAGGTTAAAGCTTTTTATTCTTATTATTTAAAATTATTACTTCTTCCAATTAACTTTAATGTCAACCCTGATTTCCCTTTTTCATCTTCATTATGGCATACAATTTGTTTACTAACGCTGGCACTGTTTGGATTGTTTTATTTAGTAAAATATTCAAAGAAATTGCCACTATTGATTTTTTCTACCCTGTGGATTTTTGTTACTCTTTCACCAACGTCTTCCTTTATTCCATTAAACGACCTTGTAGCCGAGCATCGAATATATCTCCCTTCTCTCGGATTTTTTATTGCAATAAGTCTAGCCATAGTACATCCCAGGCGACTGCCTGAAATGTTAAAAATAGTTTCAGTTTTAACTTTGGTGATACTGTTTTCTATCTTAACTGTCCAGCGAAATAGTGTTTGGAATAGCGCAATTTCGCTGTGGGAAGACGCAGTGAAAAAATCGCCTCATCACGTTAGATCTTATCTCAATCTAGGCAGGGCTTATTATTACGAAAAGATGTTTCATAAAGCTATTACTGCTTATGAAAAGGCCAATAACATTAATAACTTTTATTTTGAATCACACTATAACCTCGGTACTATTTACTATGAGTTGGAAAACCTCGATAAAGCAGTAAAGGAATTCTCAACCGCATTGCAATTAGACGAAAACTTGTCAGAAGCTTATATAAATCTTGGCAATATTTATATGGATAAAAAAGAGTATGAAACAGCAATTAATATGTTTAAATCGGCTATTCATCGCCAAGCGATTTGTTCGGTCTGTTTCCGTAATATAGCTATTATTTATTATTACCATCTTAAGGACTACAAAAAGGCGATGTTTTATTTTAAACAGACATTAAGATTAGATCCTGAACAAAAACAAAAGCAGGAAATCCAATCTATTATTGGCTCTCTTGATACTTCTTAACAGTTAGATAAAATCTGTTTACTTAAAATCAATTTTGGTTCCACTATCAAAATAAAAGCCGGTTTGACATTATTACATGCGATGATTACAATATTGGGCTATGAATATTAATTGTTCCTGGCTGAAAGAATATATTGATTTTGATCTATCTTCTGAAGAACTCTCCAATAAATTAACTCTCGCAGGATTGGAAGTTGAAAACCTGATAGTAAAAGGTAAGTCCGATGCTTTGCTGGAGATTAATATAACTCCGAATCGGCCTGATTGCCTCAGTTTCATTGGAATAGCACGGGAAGTATCCGCCCTTACCGGGTCTCCGGTAAAGTACCCGGACAGCATGGTACAAGAAGAAGGCAAGAATATCGAAATGGTAACGGCAGTTGCCATCCATGATGAATATTTGTGTCCGCGCTACTCAGCCAGGGTCATCCAGGGAGTAAAAGTAGGCCCTTCTCCGCAATGGCTGGTGGATAAATTGAATTCAATCAATATCAGATCCATTAATAACATTGTTGATATCACAAATTTTGTTTTGCATGAAGTAGGGCACCCGCTTCACGCGTTTGATTACGATCTGTTAAAAGAAAATAGGATTGTGGTGCGGCGCGGTAATAAAGGAGAGAAGTTTGTAACCCTTGATAATACAACCTGTGATATAAAGGACTCTATGCTTGTCATTGCCGATGCGGAGAGGCCAATAGCCCTGGCAGGAATAATAGGTGGTAAAAATACAGAGGTATCGGAGAAAACAACTAATATTCTTCTGGAAAGCGCTTTTTTCGAAGCGACGCAAATCCGCCGTACCTCAAAAAAACTTGGTTTACAGACGGAATCTTCCTTTCGTTTTGAACGGGGAACAGATCCCGAAAATGTCTTAAAAGCATCAAACCGTGCCGCAGGATTAATCTTAAGCGTGGCGGGTGGAAAAGTCGCAAAAGGGATTATTGATATTTATCCAACATTGATATCATCTCCGGAAATAATTTTGAGGCTGGACAGCGTAAATAAAATTTTAGGAACAAGATTTTCCGGGAATGAAGTGAAAGGTTATGTGGAAAAACTTGGCTTTTCTGTTTTAAAAGATCAAAAGGGACACTTTAAAATTAAAGTGCCTTCCTGGCGGCGTGATATTACAAGAGAAATTGATTTGATTGAAGAGATTACCCGGGTTCATGGTTATGATAATATTGAAGCTAAAAGTCCTGAATGCAGGATCAACAAAGTGAACCTGAATAAATATTACGCCTTCGAAAAAGAAGCAAAAAACTATTTTAAAGGAAAAGGGTTTTGCGAGGCAATTAACTACGCATTTATCAGCGATGAAATGCAGAGGCTTTTTCAAAACAATAACCGGAATTTCGAGTCAAATAATGTATTCCTGAAAAACCCTCTAAACAATGAATGGCGAGTCATGAGGAAAAGCCTGTTGCCAGGATTACTTATCTCTATTCAGAAAAACATTAGCAGGGGCATCGAGGATGTCCAACTGTTTGAATTGGGTAGACGATACGATCCTGAAACGGGCATAAATGTCTCTTCTAATAATAAGACCGCGAACAAGAATAAAAGTAGCTTATCAAAAGAAGTTAATTATCTATCAGGAATAGTTACCTCAAAAGTAGAAAGAGAACTATGGAAAGAAGAAATATCGAGAGAGATATATTACTTGAAGGGGCTTATCGAGATGTTTCTGGAAGGCATGCATTTAAAAAAATTTAATTTTAAAAAAACTCCTTTGCCTGCTTTTAATAGTCTAATGGAATTATATAGCGGCGAAAATAAAATTGGATTTATTGGAGAGTTACGCCGCGGTGTAAATGATAAATTTAATATCAAAGACAAGTTATTTGTATTTGAAATTAATCTTGATATGCTGTATAAAATTCGGGAAAAAATTACATCATTTAGGTCTATTTCTAAATACCCGAACATATTAAGAGATATTGCTATTCTTGTGGACCGTAAAGTAGAATCCAAAGTAATTGAAGATTTTGTTATGAAGCAAGGGACGTTCCTATTAAAAAAATTGACTCTTTTTGACTGCTATGAAGGAAAGTCCATTCCACCAGGTAAAAAAAGTCTTGCATATTCTCTGGTATTTGCGGATGACGAGAGGACTTTGCAAGACGAGGAAGTTGATACGATACATGAGAATATAATTAATGGATTGGCTGACAAATTTAAAGCGTATTTAAGGCCACAATGAAAATCGGAACTATTGATAAATTTCAAAAAATAGAAAAAGAATTAAAAAAAATGATTTCTCAGCTGAATTCGGTTAAGGATGAAAATAAAACATTAAAAAAGCGCGTAAATGAACTGGAAAAATTTAAGGCCTCGGGGTCTAAAAAAATTATAAAAGGTCAAAAAGTTTCTTCAGACTATGAAAATCTTAAAAACAATTTCAATAAACTTACACGTGAAAAAGAACTTCTTCGTAAAAAAGTCGATCAGATGCTAAAGAAGTTGGAAGCTGTTCAGATTTTTTAAGCTATTGTGAATGTAGATTTTTACAGAGTTGCCAGGGGGTTCAGCTACAATTCGGCAGGAAAGCCGAATTGGACGGATTCCAAAGAAAGGCCGTCCAAAGGGTTGAAGTCAAGGATGGTCAAAATCAAATTAACATCGAAAGATTTTTAGGTTATAAAAACCTTGTTAAAAGAAATGTCCAATATATGCCTAAGGCAGATAGCGATAGATAATATTTCTTTTTAAAATGGATAAAATGGACAAAGAAAAAAGAAATATAACAGAAGTCGAAATATACAAGGAGTCATATAAAATTGTAAATGATGCTTCGCCAAAATACACTCAATCTCTTGCAAAATATGTAGATGAAAAGATGAAAGACATCTCACAAGCCACCTCAACTGTTTCATCTTTAAAAGTAGCTGTCCTTGCCGCTTTAAATATTGCTGATGAGCTGTTTAAAGTGAAACGGGAATTAAAGACCGAGAGAGAAGTAATCGAAAAAGAAACAGACAGCCTGTATCGATTAATTCAAGGAAATAAAAATTTTGATTAAAGCGCAGAATAATGCCCCTTAATTCTTCCTTGAGGTTGGGGACTAATTTTCAAAAAACAAGGTTTTACACATTTTATCAGTGAATTATTCCCCAGAGGTTCTTAACTTTTTTTTAGATATTATCTTTCCGCCGAAATGTTTTAAATGTGGGTTTTCTTTGATCGGATTGGATAGCAGCTCGATTTGTCCCTCCTGTTTTAAAAAGGTTAGCCTTATTAATCCTCCCTTTTGTGATACTTGTGGTAAACCATTTTATTTTGAGTACGATCTCCCATTGGAGGGTGGCTATCGATGTGGTAACTGCCGAACTGAAAAGCATTATTTTGATAAGGCAAGGTCTTTAGGAAAATATGATGGGGTCTTTAAACAGGCATTGATATGTTACAAGTATAAAGGAAGAAAGGAGTTGCTGAAAGATTTTATAAAAATATGTCTTCAACCTCAAAATAATTATTCTTTTATTCCCATGAAGAAGGGCGTCGATAAAACCGGTGGTATAGATTTGATTCTTTATGTTCCGTTATATAAAAATAAATTACGAACCAGGGGATTTGATCAGGCATTTCTCATAGCTAAAGAGATATCGAAATTATCGAATATCCCTCTGAAAGCTGATTTTCTGTTTAAGAAAAAAGAGACGCCTCCCCAGGCAGCATTAAAAAAGCAAATCAGAATAAAAAACTTAAAGGGCGCTTTTGATGTCAGAAACAGCAGTTTTTTAGAAGGGAAAAATGTCCTGCTGGTGGATGATGTTATTACTACAGGAGTAACAGTAAATGAATGCTCAAAAGTGTTAAAACAACATGGTACAAAGAGAATAGAAGTATTTACTTTGGCAAGAGCTCTCTAATTATGGAAATAGTCGTTGCGACTAAAAATGAAGGGAAATTAAAAGAATATAAACATCTGCTTAAATATCTGAATATTCGTGTGTACTCGCTTAATGACATCGATTTTAATAAGGAAATCCCCGAAGCAGGAACAACTTACTCTGAGAATGCATTAAATAAGGCTAAAAAGGTTTCAGTATTTTCAAATAGGGTTATAGTGTCGGATGATTCAGGTATTGAAATACTGGCTTACAATAATGGACCGGGAGTACATTCAGCCCGCTTCTTTCCGGAGCTCACTTATGAGCAGAAAAACAAGAAAATTATAGCAGACTTGGAAGGAAAATCAGGCAGCCAGAGAACCGTGAAATACAAATGCGCTATTGCTATCTATATCCCAGAAGGCAGGTCTTTTATATGTAAAGGAGAATGTGAGGGAGTTATTTCCACCAAACCAAAAGGGGACAGAGGTTTTGGATACGATCCGATTTTCTTTTTGCCTAAATACGGGAAAACCTTTGCCGAATTGCCTGCGGAAATTAAAAATCAGATCAGTCATAGAGCAAAAGCGTTTAAAAAAGCAAAAAAAATATTAATTGAGTTAAAGAATGCTGATAGTACTAAATGAAATTATTAGTTAGCTTTCTTGATATCTTTCAAATATTGGCGAGCTCGGGCGAGGTTCTCTTTGGCCAGGACATGATCAGGGTCAATTTCTAAAACATTTTGAAACTGTTTAATCGCTTCACCAAGTTTACCCATTTTCCCATATACCTCGCCCACATTATGAATCGCATCCAGGTAGCTTTTTTTCTGTATTCTGCTGTAGGTCTGGTCCGCTATATTAAAAACATTAATGGCCTTATCATATTGTCCGGTTTTGCTGTAGGTGTTTCCAAGTCCAAACATGGCTTTATAACTGTCTTTGTCATATTGAATAGCGAGCAGGAATTCGGTTGCAGCATTTTTATAATCTAGGAGATCTGAATAAACTATGCCAAGGTTGTAATGAGACTCAGCATGATCTGGGGAAAGTTCAATCGCTTTTTTAAACTCATCAACTGCCAGTTTATTCAAGCCCTTTTTAGTATATTCTGATCCCAAGTTTATGTGCGGTTTAACGTGATTTGGTGTCTTAAGCGCGCAATCTTTCCATAAAGTAAGACCATCTTTCCAAACTAAATTTCTCTGAATATTTAATAATGAAAAGAGCGGTAAAACAAGCATTACCGCTAAACTTTTAAAGAGCTTTAATTTAACCTGATTTTTTAGAGATAATATAAAAATTGAGAAAACCGATCCAAAAAAGATGGAAGCTCCGACAGCAGGGAGATACGCTCGATGTTCGGCAATAGGGTCATTTAAGGGAATAAAACTTGACGACGGCAATAATGTAATAAAAAACCAGAAAACCGCAAAAGAAATTAGTTTATTCTGGGGAAATTGCCGCTTACCCCAGCTTATTTTAACAGCAAAAACGATAAGAGATAATATAATTAGAAGGGAGATAAAGACGGGGAATTCAAGTAGCGAAGTAGGGATGGACATCATGGGATAAATGTTTAAGTTAATTGGAAAGATAAAGAGTTTTAAATAATAAAAAATAACAACTTTCAGCTCTGTCAGAAAATAGTAATATCTTCCGTGTAATTCTAGACCCGCATCAGCGTATGCAGTAAAAATGGCATGGCGTATCATTTTTCTGTATCCAAGATAAAAAATTACCGGAAAAGCAATCCCTATAAAATATTTTTTGAACTTAATTATGAATTTGAGCAAATTTTCTTCACGGTTTACGAAATAATAAAGATACAAAAATATTATAGCCGGCAGAGTTGCGATGATTTCCTTTATCCCAAGGCCAATAATAAAGACAATCAAAGAAAAGGTATAATAAAAAAAAGCTGTTGAAGTTCTTCTTTTCTCCTGGCTATATATTGAAGACGTCCCATAAATAAATAAATATAGCGACAGAAGATAAAAGAAAGTACACATGCCGGATGAACGGCTTGATATAAAAGTAATGGTTTCCGTATTTAAAGGATGGACAGCAAAGATTAAGCTTGAGAAAAATGGAATGAATATAAGATAAAAATTTTTACAGAGAGGGTCTTCCTGTTTATTAAAAGAAAGGTTATTGGTCAATATATTTTTTAATATCAGATAGATTAGAAAAGTATTCAGAATATGCAATATAATATTTATTATATGGTAACTTACAACACTTCCTCCTCCCCAGTGATAGTTCAACGAGAAGGAGTAAAGCAGGAATAGTCTGTTAATAAAAATGTCTCCACCTGAACCAACTGTTTTTTTCCAAAAATCGGATAGGCTGCCTTCTATTAAATCGCTCTTAGTAGCTACTCCAATGTCGTCATAATGGAAAGGATGATATACAGTATTGGAATACACTATTAAAACAAGGATTAATGTTATAATTATTCTTATTGAGTAACTATTTTTAAAAGTTATTTTAGTATTGCTCATAATTCGGGATTAGAGAGGGTGTAAATTTATTCGCAGGCAATTGCTCCGCAATAAGTATTTTTCACTATATGTATTTAACAGATAATAAAGACAAAAGAAACGCAATTTTGGTTGAGCTTTGTTTGAATTCTTCTTTAAAAAAACAAGCCTTGGACACGTACTCTAATGATGAATCTCTTGAGGAACTTACCGGACTTGCTAAAACTGCTGGCTATGATGTAGTTGAAAAAATATCTATTAAGTCAAATAAAATAAATCCGCGCTCTTTTTTGGGAAAAGGTAAAATTGATGAGTTTAAGGGTCTTGTGGAACAATGTCAGGCGGATTGGGTTGTTTTAAACGAAGATCTCACTCCGTCTCAAAACAGAAACATTGAAAATTCTTTAAAGTGTAATGTTATTGACCGCTGCGCTCTTATTCTTGAGATATTTGCCAAGCATGCTCGTACCAGCGAAGCAAAAACACAGGTGGAACTGGCAAGGTTGAATTACATGCTGCCGAGACTAACCGGACAATGGAGTCATCTCTCAAGGCAAAGAGGCGGTATTGGTCTCAGGGAAGTAGGAGAAAAACAATTGGAGATTGACCGCCGTTTAATACAAAAACGAATTTTTAAATTAAAAAAAGAACTGGAACGTATTGATAAGGAGAGAAAAACCCAGAGGAAAAACCGGTCAAATCTTTTTAAAGCCGCGCTTGTGGGTTACACCAACGCGGGAAAATCGACCTTGATGAACAGCTTGACAGGGTCTTCATTGTTGGTGGAAAATAAATTATTCGCCACGTTGGACTCAACAGTACGAACTCTCAAAACAGCCGGAAGACCTAAAATACTAATTACAGATACGGTTGGATTGATCGATAAGTTACCGCATTCTTTAGTCGCATCATTCAAGAGCACTCTTGATGAAATAAGATACGCAAACCTTATTATCAAGGTTGTCGATATCACCCATCAATGTTTTGATAAACATATAAGCACAACACAGAATGTACTCCAGGAACTTGGTGTTTCCGATGTTCCTTCTTTCTGGGTTTTTAATAAGATTGATCTTATACAGGAAGAGGGAATTCTGGATAATCTGAAAAGTAGACATCCTGATAGTATTTTTGTTTCCGGGAAAAACAGTTCAGGAATAAATCTATTTAAAGAAAAGATTAAATCTTCAATAGTGCCAATTTCTCATTATCACCCTGCTTGATCCGGCGCTAATATATGAACTGATTATTTTTTATCAAAAAGCATCAGCTGGGGAGATTCCATGCTACTAGATTTTACAGGGTATTTGCCGTCAAAACAGGCGTTGCAAAATTTATTTTCTCCGTCACGCAAAGCTTTGTGAAGTCCTTCTATACTGATATACGCCAGGCTGTCAGCACCGATAAACTTTTCAGTCTCTTTAATAGAGTGAGTTGCTGCGACCAGATCGACCTTGTATGGCGTATCAATTCCATAATAACATGGATGAGTTGTTGGAGGAGCGCTGACCCGGAAATGCACTTCTT
>DASCNB010000159.1:0-5535 GCA_036011265.1 Nitrospinota bacterium
AGAACATTATAACTTTTTGCAATCATAAATTGAGCTAAAGAAACTCTACTGTCATTTGGATTTTTTTCAATGGCCTTTTTATACATCTGGACAGCCTTTGAATAATTTTTAATTTTGAAATAGCACTCGCCAACTTTAAAATAACTATCGACAAGATATGAAGGAAGTTCTTTCTCCCCTATGACAGGAGAATAAATTTTGATACTTTGCTTAAAGCGTTTTAAAGCCGCACGATACTTCTTCTGCTGGTAATATGAATCGGCAAGAAAGTAATAGCCTTCAGAGGCATCGCGGCCTTTAGGAAAGCGTTTTAAAAACCTTGTATACGCTGTCACAGCCTTTGCGTATTTGCGTTGACTATAAAGACTATCTGCTAATAGCCGCATGGCGTCTTTGGCATGTTTGCTTTTACCAAATCTTTTAATAAATTTTCTCATAGATTCTTCCGCCTTTTTGAATTCTTTTTTGGCAAAAAATATCTCAGCAGTTTTAATCATTAATGGTTCTCTCAAAACTCCTTTTTTATCTTGCTTTATTACTTTTTTATAATTAGCAAGAGCTAAATCATTAAGCCCGATAGCCTGATAACTTTCTCCAACACGGAATAACGTTAAAGGTCTGTCAATTTCTTCCAGGAAGGGACGTAAGTTTTGGTGATAGGTGGCTATAACAGGCAAATACCCATTTTGATCGTAGTAGGTATCAACCAAGTTATAGAAAGATTCACGGATTAGCGCATAAATATCTTCTTTAATCTCCGTCTCCGGGAATGCGGCTAACAATTTTTTGTATTTATGAATTGCAGCGGTATAGCTTTTTTCCTTCGCGAGAGTTATTCCTTCTCTCAACATGGCCATTTGAGCCAGATTAGTCTCCGGGTATTTTGCGGAAACGTCTTTATAGGTTTTGACAGGGTCATAAAAAGAGTCATAATTAAAAATCAAATTATTAAATCTCATAGACGGGTCTACAATACCTAAATCTGCTATTCGGACATGGCTGTAATCAGCTTCTTTGCTATCAGGTTTTCTAATAACTGTTTCTTGAAAAACTTTTGCGCTTGCTTCATTGTTTTGTGTCATTCGATAGATTTCCCCAATTCTGTTTAAAGATTTGGGAGTGAGTTCATGAGAAGGATACAGGTTGACCAGCTTAAATAAGTTGGATTTCGCCTCTTCTCTTTTTCCAAGCATAAAATAACTTTCCCCGATGTTATAAATCACTTCCGGATGGAACTGCGCGTAACTCGGCTATTTTTCGACAGCATCGCTATAGATTTTAATAGCCTTATCATAATCTTTATTGGAAAAATAAAATTTAGCAATAGCAAAAGTTGCTTCCTTGGCTTCCTGGCTTTTCGGATCCTTCTTTACTATTTTCAGGAGTTCCTTATACGCAAATTCAAAATCTTTTTCATCCATAAGAATCTGCGCCCTGCGAAGCCGCGCCCTAAGCGCGTAACGTCCTTCAGGAAATTTATCCATTATAATTCTAATGTGGGCCTTGGCCTCCATTCTTAACCCCATTTTGTTATAAACCTCTGCCATTCTGAACAGGACCATATCCTCATATTTAGTGCCGGTAAACATACCTGAAGTCCGTTCAAAAGTATCAATAACCGGCTGCAATTTCAGATTTTTTGGATCTGCAGTCACCATTTTGTATGTTGCCTCAGCTAAGAGAAAGGCAGCGTCTTTACGGTGTTTACTTTTTGGAAATTTCTCAAGAAAAGCACTAAGTTCCTCTTTTGCCTTCGCATAATCCTTCTCTTTATCTTTCTCTTTAGCCTGGTATGTTTTTAATGCCTTGAGAAAATCCTCTCTCCCATCATCGAGGCGTTTGGTAAGAATAATTTCAGATTCTTTTGCAATTTTTTTCTTATTTTCCTCTATTGCAGCCTCTTCTTTTTCTCTTTTTTCGATTTCTTCCGCAGTTTTCACCGCCTCCTCTTCCGCTCTTTTCTCCGCCTTTAATTCAGCTCCTGCCTTCTTTTCTACCTTGGCAAACTTAATTTTCCTATTTTTAAAAACCATTTGAGTTTTGTTTTTAATATCAAAGACTAACCTCGATGGATTTTCCATTGGCATATGAAAAAATGTGTTTTTAGTAAAATTCACTTTAATATCAAACCGCGCTTCCCTTTCAGCGGTTTCTGCTATATTAATATCTGAAATACGCCTATCTGAAATGATTTTGGTTTTAACTTTTTGGGATAAAATTGAATTTTTAAATAATACAGAGATGATGCCTTTTTTGAAATTCGGGATAATCCTGTAAGGAACGTTTTTATCCAGATCAAAAACAACCCTGGTATAAAGAGGATGGGGAGCAAATCGAATATTATTCACCTTATTGATTTCCGGATCAACTTGAGCAAACCCCTCTGAACTAAAGCCCCATAAGCCGAGGAGAACCACAATCATCAAAAGAAGATTTTTTAGTTTTTGAATTAATTTCTTATGTCTCTGTAACATATTGAACTATTTACCCGTTTTTTGGCACTTTTTCCTAACGAACCCAAAATATGCAATATAAATGCCATTTATGACCAAAAAATAGTCAAAATGACAATTTTTAGTGGGTTTATCCAATTTTCCCCTTGACAAAAAATCATAAAAATGAGAAACTTTTCCTCCCTTATAGCAGAAACAGTCATCAAACTGCTGATTCAAAAATCTCACCATAACCTCTATTTGAGGGCATACTAAACCTGCTGATTAACCGGTATAATACTTATTGTCACCTGTTTACGTAAAGGGACGCACAGATATAAACTCATTTAATTATAGCACATTATGAAATCCTTGATAATTGCCGCAGGGCGTGGAAACAGGTTAAATGATTTAACAGACAACAAACCCAAGGCATTAATTCCTGCTGCAGGTTTGGCATTAATTGAGAGAGTAATTTTAACTACAAAACAGGCTGGCATTAACGAATTTGCAATAGTAATTGGTTATTTGGGAGAAAAGATAAAAGCAGCCTTGGGTAATGGAGAAAAGTTGGGTGTAAAAATAGATTATATTGAGAATCAAGAATGGCAAAAAAGCAACGGTATTTCTGTTCTAACGGCAAAAAAGCTGATAAATGAAAATTTCATGCTCTCGATGTCCGATCATATCTTTGATCCTCGTATCCTGAAAGGACTGCTTGATAATGATATAAAAAGCTCTGTTGTTCTGGCAATCGACAGAAAAGAACCACTGCCTGGAGACACAAAAGTTCTGGAAAGGGATGGAAAAATCATAGAGATAGGTAAAAATATTGAAAAAGCAAATTGTGTGGATACAGGTCTTTTCCTGTGTTCCCCAAAAATATTTTCCTATCTCAAGGAAGCAACAAATGAAGAAAAAACCGAACTTTCAGATGGTATTACGAAAGCTGCAAATAACAGAGATGCATCGATATTTGATATCACCCAAATTGACAGCTACTCATCAAAGATGAGAAAAGAGATTAAACCATGGTGGATAGATGTTGATACAAAAGAAGATTTAATAAAGGCAGAAAAAATGATTGTTGAAAACGAAAGCGCTTTAGAAATACAGTAACAGAATATTCCTTAAGGGTTATGAACCATTTGCGCAAGGTAGAAACAGCCGGAGCATTGATTATAATCGTAATAATACATTTTAGGTCCCGGGAAATTGCTTCGGTGGGTCTATTATCTGTTAAATCATATGAACAATTTAAAAAAACCTGTTGAAATAAAACCGCCCGCAGGAAAGCTTGGAGTGTTGTTGCCTGGAATGGGAGCAGTCGCTACTACTTTTATCGCAGGGGTGCTTGGAATAAAAAAAGGTCTTGGCTTACCCATAGGCTCTTTAAGCCAAATGGCAACAATTAGAATAGGAAAAAGATCTCTCAGCAATTTTCCTAAAATTTCAGATTACGTGCCATTGGCAAAAATAGATCAGCTGGCATTTGGAGGTTGGGATATCTTTGATGACTCCTGTTACAAGGCAGCTTTAAAAGCAGGGGTATTGGATCAAACCATGCTTTCTCAATTAAAAGTGGAACTGGAGCAAATAAGACCTATGAAAGCGGTATTCGATAGAAATTACGTGAAGAAGCTTGATGGAACCCATGTCAAAAAGATAAAAACTAAGATGGACGGCGCAAAGATGTTAATGGAGGATATTGACAAATTTAAAGATGAAATGAAGGTCGACAGACTAGTTGCAGTCTGGTGCGGCTCGACAGAAATTTACATACCACCCGGAAAAGTGCACGCGAGCCTTGAAAATTTTGAAAAAGGGTTGCGTAACAATGACCCGGAAATATCGCCATCGATGATCTACGCTTACGCATGCATTAAAAAGGGTGTTCCTTATTGTAACGGGGCTCCAAACCTCGGAGTGGAAAGTAATGCCTTAGTTGAATTAGCCAATGAATCAGGGGTTCCAATTTCCGGAAAAGACTTTAAAACAGGACAAACCCTTATGAAAACCATTCTCGCGCCTGGTTTAAAGGCAAGGATGCTGGGACTTGACGGCTGGTATTCCACCAATATTTTAGGAAATAGAGACGGTGAAGTGCTGGATGATTCGGAATCTTTTAAAACAAAGGAAGTCAGCAAACTTTCAGTACTTGAAACGATTTTACAAAAAGACCAGTACCCGGACCTCTATCAGAATATCTGTCATAAAGTGTCGATTCACTATTACCCGCCAAGAGGTGATAACAAGGAAGGATGGGATAATATTGACTTGTTTGGATGGATGGGGTACCCCATGCAAATTAAGCTGAATTTTTTATGCAGGGATTCAATCCTCGCGGCACCTTTGGTTTTGGATTTAGCATTATTTAGTGATTTAGCTAAAAGAGCAGGTGGAAAAGGTATTCAGGAATGGCTCTCTTTTTATTATAAATCACCCATGTGCGAAAGAGGAAACTTTCCTGAGCACGACTTATTTATTCAACAAATGAAACTAAAAAACACTCTCCGGTTTGTGATGGGTGATGAAGAGATTACACATCATGAGCAGTAATCAAATAATTTCATTTAAAATCATGTAACCAAACTTCTATTTGATAGAAGCTTTGACTATACATTTTTTGAATTTCTAAAGACACTTAATACTATAATTATATCATATTTATGCTTATTTATGACACTTCATTAAAAATTCATTAGAAAAATATGAGATTTCACTTTTTGTCTTCTAAATCTCGTCTTTGGTTAATAATTTGCGCTTGACAAGGTGAATCAAAAATGAGATACTTGTATCCTATTCAAAAAAATTATTATTCCGATTTCAGATTTTCGTTATTCTTTAGATAACGGAAACTGACAGCAACATACCTTAGCAATGCCTTTAATTTCAGTAAGTTGCCTGCATTAGGAATACTTTGCTCTTTTTCTGAGTCAGTTGTTATTATGTCAAATACAAAATACAAAGCTTATACGCTTCAGAATTTCAAAACATTGCCTCAAATTCAAAACATTTCTGAGGAACAAAAATTTTCCATGGAAGTGGTAGGACATGTTTTCCCTTTAAAATCAAATAATTATGCAGTAGAGGAATTAATTGA
>DASCNB010000160.1:0-3468 GCA_036011265.1 Nitrospinota bacterium
ATATAGTTGATTTTCTTTTAACAGGGCGTCTTAATATCAACAAGGGGTGGCTTTTTTTTAAAAGCGACAACATAAGTTCGGCTCATTTGGATATTATCGACATTCAAAATGGCGCAATAATTTATAGTTTGATTTATAGCCGAGATGAGGAAGAAGATGTTACGCCCCGTGAATTAGGTGAAAAATTTTCCAATGCCCTTATTATGGCAATGCAATAAGATTTTTCTTTTTATTTTTAGTCAGAGTGACTGCTACCTCAAGAGCTGCTATTAAGCTCCCTGTCTCTGCAATTCCTTTCCCTGCAATGTCGAAAGCAGTCCCGTGATCAACGGAAGTTCGGATGACCGGAAGTCCCAGGGTAACATTCACTCCTTTACCAAATCCCTCCATTTTGACCGGGATCAGTCCCTGGTCATGGTACATAACAATAACTACGTCAAACTCCCCTCTTTTGGCTTTTACAAATAAAGAGTCCGCCGGATAAGGGCCTGTCACATTAATACCCTGCTCCTTCGCCTTGTTAATTGCAGGCAGTATCTCGTTTATTTCCTCATTGCCAAAAATCCCGCTGTCTCCCGCGTGGGGATTAAGTCCTGCTACAGCGATACAGGGCACATCTATTCCAAAAAGTCTTAGGGAACGATTTGCCAGGGAAATTATCTTAAAAATTCTGTCTTTTTGTATAAATTCATTTACCTCGGATATGGCTACATGCGTAGTTACCAATACCACCCTGATTTTCCCGCCAATAAGCATCATAGCAACATCTTTAGTATCAGTGAGTTCAGCTAATATTTCCGTATGTCCCGCATACGACAAACCTGCTAAAGAAATGGACTTTTTATTGATGGGAGCCGTCACAATAGCAGAAACTTTATCTGCTAATGCCAGCTCTACAGCTTTCTTAATGTATTCATATGATGCTTTTCCTGATTCCTTGTTTGCCTCTCCCTGCATTACAGATCCACCAATTTCTGTTTTATTGACAAAGTTTTGTTTGCTGTTGGGAGCAGCAGCTCCATTTGGTTGCGGCCACTGGCCGCGCCGTGGAATCTCCGGCGGGAGGTTTTTCATATCCAGGATATTGAGGTTTTCCGGGGAAAAATCAGTTTCTGAAATATTCGCAACTCGCTTAAAATTAATCGATAGGCCAAGCTCCTTTCCCTTTTTTTGTAAACAATAATAATCCCCTATAACAACAACCTGCCAGGGCCTTTCTTTAAACTTTGAAAAACCTTTTAAAATAATCTCCGGCCCTATTCCGCCGGGATCTCCCATTGTCAGAGCTATAAGAACGTTGTCATTTCTTCTCATTATGGAAAGCCATGATATCACTTTTAGAAAATATGGATTCTACATGTATTCCAAATTTTTCAATAGCTTCTTTGCCTCCTTCTTCTCTATCTATCAAAGCGATAGCGGAAACGACATTTATATTAGATTCTTTTGCCCTCTCGATTGCTTTTATTGTTGACCCCCCTGTGGTAATAACATCTTCAACGATAATTACATTTTCATTTTCATTAAGGTTTCCTTCCAGCCAGAGCTTAAGTCCGTGTTTTTTAGGCTCTTTACGAATACAAAATGCTTTTATTGCCCGACCTTTTTGATAGCTGACTAAAGAAGTCGCTATAGCAATAGGGTCTGCACCCATCGTAAGCCCACCAATTGCGTCAACCCGGAAGTCTTTAATCCGTTCGAAAAAGATATTCCCAACAAGAACCAGTCCTTCCGAATCGAGAGTAGTTGCCTTGCAATTAAAATAATATTGGCTCTTCTGTCCGGATGCCAGTAAAAAAACAGGTTCTTCGCTGTATTTAAAAGAGTTTTTATAGATTAATTCTAATAATCTGCTGTAATTGTTGTTCATTTTTTCTTGAAAAGGGAAGTAAAATAGAATGAATATCTATTATATATTAGATTTTCGATCTATAATCAAACTAATTAACAATACTTGACAAAAATAGTTAGGTATTATATTATTTTTTAATCAATAGATTTTTTAAAGTGCATTTTAGCATAATTTAATCCCCCCATTTTTGCGTTTGTAAAAAGAAAGCTGGGGGGATTTATTAATAGTGACAAAAATGAATAAAAGATTAAATGGTTCAGCAAAAGATGTAACTGATTTAATTGGCTCTACTCCAACGGTCAGGCTTAATCGGGTCGTAGAGAATGGCATGGCGGCAATTTACACCAAGCTGGAATCTCAAAATCCAGGAGGCAGTATTAAAGACCGGATTGCACTCAGCATGATTGAAGATGCTGAACAAAAAGGCTTGCTTAAAAAAGGCGATACTATCGTTGAACCAACGAGTGGAAATACCGGCATTGGTTTGGCCATGATTGGGGCAGTAAAAGGCTATAAAATTATACTGGTAATGTCTGAAAGCATGAGCTATGAGAGAAGATTTCTGATTGAATGTTTTGGCGCGACTACGCATTTAAGTGGCCTGGAAAAAGGGATGCAAGGCGCAATTGATCAGGCAGAAGAAATTGTCAGCAAAAACCAGGGCTATTTTATGCCGCAGCAGTTTAATAATCCGGCTAATCCTGAAATACACCGAAAAACCACAGCGGTAGAAATTAAAGAAGCCATGAAAGGAAAAACATTAGACGCGTTTGTCGCGGGTGTCGGTACCGGAGGAACTATTACCGGAGTGGGAGAGGTTCTAAAAGTTGATAATCCTGATGCAAAAATTGTTGGAGTGGAGCCAATGTCATCTCCCGTCCTTTCCGGGGGAGAACCCGGTTACCATAAAATTCAAGGTATTGGCGCTGGTTTCGTCCCGAAGATTTTAAATGTCAGTATCATGGATGAAATCATAGGGGTATCTGATGAAGATGCTTATACCATGTCTAAAAGATTGGCAAAAGAAGAAGGGCTTATCGTTGGCATTTCTTCAGGAGCAGCCTGTTTCGCCGCAATGAAAGTAGCAGCTAAACTCGGAAAAGAAAAAAATGTAGTAACTTTATTCCCGGATACCGGGAATCGGTATATGACTTTAGAGAAAAGTTTTAAGTAATCGCTTTTTTAAAAAGGAAAGAAATGGGTTTTGTTAAAGGTTTAATTTGCAAAGAATGCAGAAAAATTTATCCCAAAGAAGCGCTGCATGTTTGTGAATTTTGTTTTGGTCCGCTGGAAGTGGACTATGATTATGAGGGAATTAGAAAGGTCATTTCCCGAAAGTCAATAGAAAATTCACCGCCAAATATGTGGAGGTATAAAGCATTGCTACCTATTGACGGGGAACCAACAGTAGGTATCCACTGCGGTTTTACTCCTTTAGTAAAGACAAAAAACCTCGGAAAAGCTTTAGGCCTTGAAAACCTGTACGTAAAAAATGACAGCGTTAATCATCCGACGTTTTCATTCAAAGACAGGGTGGTTGCTGTGGCTGTGACTAAAGCCAATGAACTCGGAATGGATACTGTGGGATGCGCGTCAACGGGCAACCTGGCAAATTC
>DASCNB010000161.1:0-10926 GCA_036011265.1 Nitrospinota bacterium
CTTCAAAGCATCAAACAACCATCCCTTTAATTGTTTGTAAATCATTGAATTTCATTTATGCCCACAAATACAGAAAATAGGCGAAAAAATAATAATTTTTAGTGTGTTTCGTGGGAAAATAACGCATTACACCGTAAAAGCTTCTCTTTTTGGAAAAATTTTGTTAGCACATCGGGCAGGAGCCCATTTGGTTGTGGCTCCGCCACTCTGCGCAAATCTGCGCCCTGCTTATGAAAATACTTATATTAAATTCAGTTGGAGTTGATGAAAAGGGCTTTATAATGGTCCATTCCCCGAGTCGCTGGTCCCTGGGAGTAAAAAATTTTACTAATTGCGTTTATTATCCCTGGGAACTGGCCTACACATCAGCCCTTTTAAAAAATAAAACCGATCATGAAGTGAAAATGCTTGATGGCGTTCAAAATCGCTGGAACCACGATACCTACCTGGAGAAAATCCATGAAGAAAATCCTGACTTTATTGTCATGGACAGCTCTACCAGAACTATTGAGTCAGACTTAAAATTAGCTGGTGAAGCAAAAAAACGTTGCGGGACCAAAATAATCTTGGCCGGGCAGCATGCCACTGCTTTCCCAGGTGCAATACAGAAAGTGGCTGATTATGTTTGCTTGGGAGAATATGAATATACCGTGCTGGATATAATTAATGAGAAGGAGAGGAAAAATATTCCTGGAATTTATCCTAACAAAAGAAGGGAGCTGTTGAATATCAATACCCTTCCATTCCCGGAAGACGAGGATATAAGGCGTATAGATTATCACGAGCCTAATTGTGAGTATAAAGAAATTCAAATGTATGCCTCCCGCGGTTGTCCCAGAAAATGCAGCTATTGTGCTGCAGTGGGCGTTTATTATGACAAGCCGAATTGGAGACCGCGTGATGTGAAATCAGTTATTCAAGAGATTAAATATTTAAAAAATAAATACCCTGAGATGGATGGAATTTTTTTTGATGAAGAGGTACACAATATAAGCAAAAGCTTTATCAAAAATCTTACTGATACAATTCGTGAGGAAAAGCTTGATACCTTACATTACAATGCCATGTGTGAATACGCTTCACTTGATGAAGAAATGCTAATAAATATGAAAAAAGCGGGCTACTATAAAATACGAATAGGGATTGAAACTGCAAGCCCTGTAATAGCTGAAAAGATGGATCTCAACGGGAAATTCAGACCGGATAAATTAAATGAAGTACTTCTAATTGCTCGAAATTTGGGTTTAAAAGTTTATGGAACATTTTTGGTCGGAGCAATAGGTTCTTCTAATGATGAAGATAAAAAAACAGTAGATATGATTTATGATTTAACCGAAAAGGGTTTGCTGAACGATCTGCAGATATCTATTTCTACTCCCCAGCCGGGAACCGCGTTTTATGATATTGCTGAAAAAAAATCTTTTTTGCTAACAAAAGAGTGGTGGAAATATGATGGGGCAAATTCCCCGGTCATCGAATACCCGGATTATTCTGCCGGGAAGATTAAAAGTAATTGCAATGAAGCCCTTTCCGCCTATGACAAAGGAAGAGAAAAGTTTAAAAAAGGTTTATTTAAGGAGACCATCTACAAAGGACTGGATGGCAAGGGTAGATTTGAAACAATTCTCATAATCAGGTCCGCCCGCTTATGGCAGGTAAATCTGGCTATAGACTTCTTAAAAGATTTTTATGATGTTAAAATTGACGCCTTGTCTCAGGATAATATGATTCAGGAATTAAAAGCTAAAAAAGGCGTTGCCGCAGTTTACAACTATGGTGAAGGTTTTTTATCCAAGGAGATGTTAAATAATGGGTTACTTGAGAAATTGAAAGAAAATAAATATGGACTGATTGTCCTGCCAATGAATAATAGAAATAAAAAGAGTTATCAAAATGTCATTGAAGTAGCAGAATTGATAGGACCCCGGGAAATAATTGGAATATCTGGTGATGGGAATGTTCTTTCTCTTAGCCACAAGGATACCAGGACACAAAAAAAGACTTAAATTCTTAGACGGGATTTATTGGATTTTATTAGGCGCTGTTTAGTTTTTATTTTTTAGGCACTGTTTAGCTCTTTCTTTTTACAGTGCCTTATGCAAAGCACAGCGCCTTATGCAACGCTTAACAAAGTTTTTTTGCTCATCGGAGCGACAGCCCCATTTGATTGCGGCAGCTTGCCGCGCCCTAGCTATGAAAAAATCTGTAAGCATAATCATTACAAACTGGAATGGAAGAGAATTGTTGGAAGAATGTCTGCCGTCAATAGTAGAAGCTGTAAAGTTTGATAATGATAGAAAATACATTGTTCAAGTGGTTGATGATTGCAGTAATGATGACAGCATTCCCTATTTGGAAAAAAACTATCCCGATATCAAATTAATAAAAACTCCTGTAAACATGGGATTTCAAGGCGCTGTGAATTATGGCGCGAAAAATAGTGAATCGGAGTTAATTGCTATTTTAAATAATGATATAAAAATTCATAAAAATACGTTTAAAATTTTATCGGCTTATTTTGATGAAGAGGATATCTTTGCCGTAACCGGCGCAGTTTTTGGATGGGATAAAAAAACTTTTCTTTATGGAAATCGTGGCGGTTATTTTAAGGGAGGTCATTTTTATCTGTTTGAAAAGGAAAGATATGATCTTTCTCAAACTCTTTTCGCGTGTGGAGGAGCTTTTATATGCAACCGGATAAAATTTCTTGAACTAAACGGTTTTGATACTATTTTCCATCCGCTTTATTACGAAGAAATAGACCTGTCCTACAGGGCAATGAAGAGGGGATGGTCTATCCTGTACGAACCGAAAGCGGTTTTTTACCATAAGGTCCAGTCTACTATCACAAAACAGGAGAGTAAAAAACGGATAGGCTATATATCCGGTAGAAATAACTACCTGTTTGTTTGGAAAAATATTACAGACCCGGGGAAAATCATTTCTTATATGATATTTATTCCTTTTTTTCTTGTTAGGGATTTATTGAAAGGGAAAATAAGATTTTGGATAAGTTTCTTTCTGGCCATAAAAAAAATACCGGAACTTTTACGAAAAAGAAAAATAGAAAAACAATATTTCAAACTAACTGATGAAGAGATTTTGTTCGCGGTAAATTCTGGTTATAAATTAAGACGAAAATAGTCTACAGTCCTTTAATAAAAAAATTTTCCTCCTATGACTTAGATAAAGGAGTGGGCCAGGGGAGGGAAATAACGGCTTTGGGACAAGGGTCATGGATCAAACGTTGCTTTTTCCTGGCCCTTTCTCACAGACTTTTCTCTGTGTTTCCGTTTTATTTCATTACGCACTGCTTGTTCCGGTTCGTATTCGGAATGTGCCTGACCAAGACCGCTTCGGATACCAATGGCAATCAAAAATTTTCTCCTTAATTCCCGCAGTGGTTTAGCAATAACGCGATGAGCACGAATCCACCATGGGCGACGACTGGCCCGCTCCATCTCCTCCGGCGTGAACTGGTCCGGTCGGCATGCTCTGAAATGCTTTAGGCGATGGTGCTCGTCGGTCTGCTGTAACATACTCAACAACGTACGCATCGGCCAGGAATTACCCGGCCACCAATCCGGCAGGCGGAAACTCACCTGAAAATCGATCAGATAAGGCTCGCCGTTATTCCCTACAATGATATTCTCTCGCTTGTGTAAATCCACATACGCGAAGTTATGTCGATGAAGTTTACCAAGCAAATCACTAAGCCTTGAAAAAAAATCATCACCGACATACTCGTTTTTCATCAAAGGGTGCCCCTCAACATAATTTCTGGCAACAGCGTTAGGTGCCGACTTACCTTTGATAGTTACATTGCCGCTGAAGTCAGGAATGTTTGGCGTATCAACCATCTCGGTCAATACACGTGCCTCTCGTCGCGCCAGCATTCGTCCCAACCATGACATAGGAAACCCAAAAATTGATTGCTGACGGTTAAATTTACAGGTAATTTTACCATTTACTCCTTCGTAAAGCGCTGTGGCTGCCCAGGAGTCATGCTTAAAAATTTCGATTTGTTTGCAGGCTTTTCCTTTAACTTCAATTTCTAGAGGCGGATCATTTAACCCAAGGGCGCGGAACAAGCCGGGCCTGGGTCGAACCGGGGTGGAATATTTATTTCTACTAAACATTGAAAAGTTATCCTTTAGTTCGGTTCTTAATTTAACCGCCCAATAATAAGGAAATCAAGATAAATTATTGATCTTATCATTTAGGATTTTTTTAGTCACCAAAACTGG
This sequence comes from Nitrospinota bacterium, assembly GCA_036011265.1. Lineage (GTDB taxonomy): Bacteria > Nitrospinota > Nitrospinia > CAJXCL01 > CAJXCL01 > CAJXCL01. Next base: position 4,248 of record DASCNB010000161.1, read on the forward strand.
TAACTTTTTCGCTTTATTATTAACAGATTTACAAAAAAAAGAAATTTTTTCATCAAAACTTGCATATGGTATAGTCATATACCAACAACATACAATAACAGGAAATTTTATCTGTACAACGTTAAATATTAATACCAGTGAGGCAGAAAATTATTAAAATTAACTGTCCGCCAAAACAAATTCTTCTCATTAAACCGAGTTCTTTAGGCGATATTATTCATGGCCTTCCTGTATTAAAAGCCCTGCACGATAAATGGCCTGACGCTAAGATTTCCTGGGTAGCCAAAGACATTTACGCGGATATTCTTCATGGAAATCCTCTTATTGATAGCCTGATACTATTAAAAAAGAGCTGTCTAACCACTTCGATCCTTTCGTTCAGAAAAAAACTGCATCAAGGAAGTTTTGATCTGGCGGTAGACATGCAGGGGCTTTTCCGAAGCGGTTTGATTGCATTTTTGTCCGGCGCTGCTATAAGGATTGGGTTCAGCAATGCACGGGAACTTGCTTCTTTATTTTATACACACAAAGTTGATGCCCCTTTGAACCTTCATGCTGTAGACCGGAACTTAAAACTGGCTGCTGCATTAGATTGCGAAGTTCAGGATATTAATTTTTCACTCAATTTAAATCCGGAAGACTTAGAGGAAACCTTAGATTTTCTTCAAGAAAATCAGTTAGGTACAAGAAGACCCCTTGTAACATTCGTTCCAGGAGCGCGGTGGGAGAAGAAACGCTGGCCACCACTTTACTTTTCCCGATTAGGCGATCTTATAAATAAGGAACTAAGGGCTGGAATAATAGTTGCGGGTAGTAGACAGGAAGAAGGATTGATTCATGAAATTCGCAGTGCTATGAAAAATTCATCTTCGGAAGCAGCAGGTTTTTCCCTCCGGAAACTGACAGCACTTCTCAGTAAATCAGATGTGGTGGTGACAAACGACTCAGGGCCCATGCACATTGCGGCAGCAGTGGGAACGCCTGTTGTAGCCCTCTTCGGCCCTACGGATCCGGTACGAACAGGTCCGTACACTAAAAAACGAATAATAATCCAGAAAGAAATGGAATGTATTCCTTGCTTTCGGAAACCGTGCAGCCAAAACAGCTTTGAATGCATGAAGTCTATAACGGTTGAGGAAGTATTTGAGGGAGTAACACAAATTCTGAAAAAAGAACACCAATAATTACAGATTTACAGGGTATTAAAATGAGAATAATTGCTTTAATTTTCTATAACATCTTTTTCCCAATTCTTTTTATTTTCTACCTCCCTGTATTTATCACAAAACTGGTGAAGCGCGGGGATTTTAAAGAAGACTTCTGGGAAAGGTTTGGTTTTTTTTCCGCTTCAAAAAAGAAAGACCTGAAAAGATTACAAAACCCTATCTGGATACATGCTGTAAGTGTCGGAGAGACTATAGCAGCACTGTCCTTTCTGCGGGGATGGAACAAAAAAGATCCAGATTTAAATTTTGTACTCTCCACAACAACCAGCACCGCTCAAAAAATCGCGAAAAAGCAATCACCCGCAAACGTAATACCTATTTATTGTCCTATTGATTTTTTTATCTGTGTCTTGAGTACTCTCAATGCCCTCAAACCCCAAATGCTGATTATTTTTGAAGTAGAAGTATGGCCTAATTTAATAGTTCTTACCGCATGGAGAAAAATCAAATTAGCCCTGGTCAACTGCCGGATGTCCGATAAATCAGCACAGGGTTACTCCAGACACCGTTGGTTCTTTAATCATATTTTTTCCAGGTTTTCATTAATTTGCACTCAAACAGAAGAGGACGCTTGTAGAATCAAATCTATCATCGGAGATAAACCTTATATAAAGGTCTGCAATACCATGAAATTTGACCAGGTTACGGATTCTCAAAGCGACAGTATTAGTTCGCCGATCGACACAGTTTTCCCCGACAAAAATCGTCTTATCTTTATTGCGGGCAGCACCCATCCTGGCGAGGAAGTTATTATGGTCAAAGCGTTTAAGTCTCTCGTAGTTGACTTTCCATCCCTCAACTTTATATTAGCTCCTAGACATGCCGAGCGAACTTATGAGGTAGAGAAAATTCTAAAAAAGGAAGATATGGATTATGTTTTGCTAACAGAATTAAAAGAATCGTTGAAGAATGTCAACAGCGCTATTTCCAAAGAGATCATCAACCAAGGAAAAGCAAAAAGAAAAGTGTTGCTGGTTAATACGACAGGTGATCTGATGGGTTTGTTTGCCGTTTCTGATATTGTTTTTATGGGTAAAAGTCTCTGTGGAGTTAAAGGAGGCCATAATATTATTGAGCCGGCAATTTATGGTAAACCAGTTATATTTGGCAGCAATATGGACAATTTTCGGCAGGTCGTGAAAATTTTTAAAGATAATAAAGCCGCTGTGGAAGTTAAAAATGAACAGGAATTTTGCCGGACTTTACGCCGTCTTCTTAGTGATCCGGCTGAAAGAGAGTGTCTCAGCAGAATTTCACGAGAAGTAGTAGAGAAGAACCGCGGGGCTATTAATAAGACAATTGATTTGCTGAGGGGAAATAATGATTGACCGCAGAGTACTCAGGGCCACAACCACAATTGAAGCTCCCCGTAGCAAGCTACCGGGAATCTTCAGTAGTGAAAGGACTATTTCTTTTCTTTGTGGATTAGTTTATTAATCTCTTTAATAATTACGGAGGAATCTATACCATGCATCATGGCTCCATTTTCTATTGATTCAGCCGTGGCGCCCATGCATCCCATGCATCCCATATTATATTTCTCAAAAACTTTTATGGCTTCCGGGTAATCACGAAGAACATCATTGATAGATGAGCTTTTTGTGACGTCCATTTTTACTCACAATAGAAAATTAGATGTTGCCAGAATTTGTATGTTATGTTAGCATTACTTTTATTATAAAACAATAAGAAATATCTACAGGAGATAAAACTTATGGCCAAGAAATGCGAGATTTGTGGTAAAGGCCCTGTTTACGGAAATAATGTCAGCCATGCCAATAATAAGACTCGAAGACGCTGGAACCCCAATTTGCAAAGAGTACATGTCATCCAAAATGCTACCCGCAAGCATATTTATGTCTGCACCCGTTGTATCCGTTCAAATAAAATCCAAAAGGTATCATAACGGCTCCCGTTCAAAAGACTTTCAGGTAAACTACGGTTTAAAATCGGAAATTGCTTTAAAGGCAACTGCTCCATTTTTGTCAGGAGGGGGGAAAACTTCATCGGAAAAATGAGTGATGATCACAGTAATGTTATCATTGCCCCCTCTTTGATTTGCTAAATCAATTAATTTTTTACAAGCAGACTCAAGGTCAGAAGAAGATTGAACAATTGATTTCATTTCCACATCTTTCACTAATCCGGATAATCCATCGCTACAAAGCAAAAGATAATCATTCTGACAAAGTTCAATAGAGGTTGCTGCAACCTGCATCGATGGCTGGCTGCCAAGCGCCTGAAGAATTACATTTTTTTGAGGATGTTTTTCCGCTTCTTCTTCGGTTATGTTTCCTAATGCAACAAGTTGAGCAACTAATGATTGATCTTTTGTGACCTGCGTGATTGCCTCATTTCGCACGATGTAGGCCCTGCTATCGCCTACCTGTCCAATAAATAGTTTGTTGTTTGAAATCCCTGCTAGCGTTGCTGTCGTACCCATACCTCGCATATCAGGATTGCTTGAAGCTTTTTCTAAAATTGCTGTATTGGCTTTTTGAAGAGAATCATCTAGAACCTGAACGAACTCCGATTCGCTAGAAGCCGTTTTGGATTTCGTTTCTTTTAAAACAGTGTTAACAGCTAACAGACTTGCAACTTCACCGGCTGCCGGACCTCCCATTCCATCGGCAACCATAAAAAATTTATTTCCTTCGCTCAAATTATACTGTCGAACTTCCGACAAAGAAGCGGAATTTTCACTTGTAGTATCTACCACGAAAAAACTATCTTCATTTCCCTTTCGTACTTTACCGAGATCAGTTTGCGCAAATACAGAGATACCACCCATAACTATTTATATTGAAAAATTATTTTAACTTTTCTTACCTCAATTGTATCGTTTGGGTATAGTTTCCAGTTTTTCCCGACTATCCTTCCATTTACATTTACCTGGATCCAGCCGCCATACCCTGTAATATGAAAAGATTTCCCCTCCTTTTTAATTGTCGCTACCATTTGAGGAATAAGAAATCCATTAAGTACTACATCAGAGGTCAGAGCTTTTCCTATTACAGTCACATCTTTAGTTATTTTGTATTCTTTTCTCTCCCCCGATTGAATAACAATAAGTTTAGCTTGTTTATCTTCAACAGGTATAACAGTAGCCTTTCTCTGCTTTTTAAGCAACTCTTGTTGCTGTTTTGTATCAAGGATCATTGTTCCACCAAAATCTGCACCGGGCTGAGCTTCCACCTTCAACTCTGATTCCAAAATAATGGAATGTTTTCCCACAATGACAATATCTCCATCCTGCAACTTTTCCTGTTGCTTGATACGATCTTCATTGACAAAAGTACCGTTAGTGCTGTTTAAGTCCTCAACAGTATATCCGCTTCCTGCCCGTTTAATTTTAGCGTGATGTCTTGAGACGGCAGCATTATCAATTACAATATCATTGTCCTCGTCTCTCCCGATTTTTAGCTGGTCTCCGGTTATCGGATATTCTTTAATCACGCTATCCTTGAATTTCAAAATCAATTTATCCATCTCAGAATTTTCATTGATTTATATAGCTTTGTCAAGTCAATATCATCTGAAAATTAAATATATGTATCCTCCGGCCAAAGCCAGATAAGATATGAATGCCGTAGCAAGCAGTATTAAAACTATTCTGCCCGGTCCCGCCCATTCAGGTAGATGGCGGGGAAGATAATAATGGTTTAAAATTATTATTGCGCCTGTAAATATAACCGTACCAATAAATCCTATTACCGCGCTTAAAAGAATCAATGGTCCCGGGGCATTGAAGAGCATGGTAATAGATGTAATTATAGTTAAAACACCGAGGAATATATAATAGAGCCCCCTGACGCCAACCTTCTTCGTAACAGGGAAAAGGCTATGTAGAACATCTGCCTGAATACGGCTTACTGCGTCAATAGTCACCAGCCATGTGTCTGAAAGAAAGGCAGCAGCCACAATTAGAAAAATTATTGTGCCAAAACCGCCCCAGTTGACTTCAAAAAACTTGCTCTGAACAACCGCAATCTCGTAACCCTGCGGAAGAAGTCCTTCCGGGAAAAGAAGGGCATAAGCTAAAAGACATGTCATGAGAGTTGTAAAGATATTCCCGAATATCCCGATGCCAGTATCCAAAAGAAGATATTTTTTCCATCCTATAAAATTTTTTCGGTCCGTTTCCTCATCAAAAGGAACAAAACCGGAATCAGGAATGCTTTCGGGTCTGCCAGTGATAGGACCTGTTATTCTACCCATATGAACAGCCATCCCTGACCCCTTGTCTCTTAACCAGTACGAGTAGAAAAGCGTCCAGAAACCTCCGAGCCCGGCAAAAGTTATCGCTGTAAGAAGTTTTGTGGCATCACTCTGATCCCATGCCCTTGGCATAGTGTTAAAAGAACCAACAAGCCCCATGAGAAACTCGGGCAGAACATTCAGGACTTTAGATGTGGTACACGCCCATACAAGCCCAATGACCGTGAAAATCGCGATAACCTTCATGAAGTTTTCAATAAGGTTATAAATAACACGGCTTAAAAGTATAGCGGCTAAAAATACTGCCATAGAACAATAAGCCCAGAAAAGTGACTGACCTCTTTGACTCCAGTCCTCGGGCAAACCGGTTAACTCGGCAAGTGCAGTACCGCCGGCTGAAGCAAACGCCCCGAACCAGAGAAATGATATGCTCATCAATACCCACAGCATCAAAGCAAAAAACCTGTTTAAACGAATAAAACCTTGAAATATGCTCTCCCCTGTCACAAGCGTATAAAAACCAATTGAGTAGGTAAGAGGATATTGCAACAGACATGCGGGAAGGAGAAGAAACAGGAATGTAAGACCATACTTCGCTATGATGTAAGGCCACCAGATTAGCTCTCCGCTCCCCTGGGCAAGCGCCATCCAAACGACCCCGGGTCCTAATGCAGTTAACAGACCTTTGAGAGGTGGTATTTTGGCTTTTCTGTATGGAGCTAACTTCCCAAAATTCATGATGAAAGACAGAATATCACACGAATTTATCGAGTGGCAACTTTAACAGAGCGCAACTTTGAAGCAACCAAAAAAAATAACCACAAAGATCACGAAAGACAGGAAGAAAATGAATAATTGAAAAAACTATTCCTTCATGGACTTAGTATGCTTTGTGGTTAGAAATCCATTATTTTAAAAAGCCATTAATAAAATTTTGCAAAGCTAAGCTCAGCTTTGCTAAAAAGACACAGTTTTGCATGCTTGCAGCAAATTGTATTCAAAAAAAAGCACACTATAAAAAATTTTCAGCTTTTTAATCCAAGTAGTCTAGCTGGATAAACCATTGTTTTAAAAGGATAATACCCGGTTCTGTTTGCGGTAATTTTTAACACTCCATAGACACACCCTTTAGACAAAAAAACCCTTTAGGACTTTTCCTCGAATGCCGATAGGTAATTATGAAGTCATTGTAAATCTTTTTTTTAACTACGGGGGGCAAAAATGATTATGAGTAA
>DASCNB010000162.1:0-5762 GCA_036011265.1 Nitrospinota bacterium
ACTATTACAATTGCGCCTTCCGATATTACAACCACAAACAATTTAATGACAACGTCCTCCTCATAATTCCTCCTCAAATCCAATCATGGCTATTTCAAAAAAGATAGAGCATCTTATGGAAAATTCCTCGTGGATACGCAAGATGTTCGAGGAAGGAAATGCTCTGAAAAAGAGAGTAGGAGAAGAAAATGTTTGTGATTTTTCCCTTGGAAACCCAATTTCAGAGCCACCACCGCAATTTCATCAAGCCTTGCAACAAGTAGTAAATGACCGGACACCGGGCCAGCATCGTTACATGCCTAACGCCGGTTACCCCGAAACAAGGAAATATATTGCTGACATACTATCTAAAGAAAGTGAATTGTTTGTATCAGCAGACCACATTATTATGACCTGCGGCGCAGCTGCAGGCCTCAATGTGATATTTAAAACTATTTTAAATCCCGGAGATGAAGTAATAATATTTTCGCCCTTTTTTGCAGAATATATATTTTATGTTAACAACAGTGCCGGCACACCAAAAATCGTGGAAACTACTGATGATTTTAATATTAATATTCAGAATCTCGAGAAAGCTATCAATGATAAAACAAAAGCCGTTTTAGTGAATTCTCCAAACAACCCCACAGGCATTGTTTATAATGAAAGTGTTTTAAAAGAAATGTGTATCTTGCTGGATCGAAAAAGTAAAGATTATAATCAGAACATATATTTAATTTCAGATGAACCATATAAAAAAATCGTATATGATAATATTGTAGTACCTACTATCCTGAAACTTTACAATCACAGTATTATTGTTAATTCTCATTCTAAAGACCTTTCAGTACCGGGGGAAAGAATAGGGTATATTGGAGTATCTCCTCAATGCCCGGATTGGGAGCAGATTATAGCGGGAGCTGTTTTCTGCAATAGAACACTTGGTTTTGTAAACGCACCTGCCCTAATGCAACGGGTTATCAGGCGTCTAAAGAACGTTTCAGTTAATGTTCAAAATTATCAACAAAAAAGAGATTTGCTTTATGGTAGTCTCATAAAAATAGGCTATGAGATGATAAAACCTCAAGGCGCTTTCTATCTTTTCCCAAAATCGCCTGTTAAGGATGAATTGGAGTTTGTTAAAATACTGTATTCAAAAAATATTCTTACAGTTCCGGGCAGAGGTTTTGGTAGGTCCGGCTATTTCAGGGTTTCTTATTGTGTAGCCCAAAGTGTTATTGAAAGATCATTAGAAGGTTTTAAGGAAGCGATTTCTCAGTCATTGAATACTGGTAATTAGTCATTGGGGCTTTGTAGAATTGACCAATGGAAAATGGCTAATGAATAATTAAAAAGGAGATTTATCATGAGCTGGCTTTTTGGCGCGGGCATGGGGCTGTTTCTGGGAGGCCCCCTTGGAGCTGTAGTAGGAGGTGTAACGCAGCATATGTTGACCAAGGATACCCGAGATAAAATAATGTCTAACCCCGCAAAAACCAACCAGGAAACTTTTTTTGTTACCCATCTCGCGGCTATTATGACTAAAGTTGCAATGGCTGATGGACACGTAAGTCAAGAAGAAACACAACTCATTCATAATTTCTTTGCCAATAAACTGGGTTATAGAGGCGAAGAACTCCGTTTCATAGACGGCATTATACAAGAAACCCAGCGTCTTAATCCGGACCTGACGCAAATCTGTCAGGCATTCAGGATGACATCTAACCCAGAAACCAAGATGTTGCTTGTTGACATCACTTATCAAATCGCTTCTTCAGATCATGTAATTACAAAAAACGAACAGAGTACTATTGACCTTATAGCATCGCAAATGGGTTTATCAAATGAGGACCATCAAACAATTAGGAACCAATATTCCCATGAGAGTAAGAAAGATTCTTATTCAATATTTGGACTCGAACCGGGAGCAACACCAGAGGAGATTAAAAAGGCATACAGGGTCATGGCGTCACAGTATCACCCTGATAAAGTTTCACATCTTGGAAACGAATTAATTGAGTTTGCCAACAACAAATTTACTGAGATTAATGCGGCATACGATGAGCTAAAAAAAATAAAGGGGTTTTAAATATGGAAAAGACCATTCTATCTACCTTAAAAGCTCCAGCGGCAATTGGACCTTATGAGCAGGGGATAAGGGTTGGCTCTTTTATTTTTACATCAGGACAAATCCCAATTAACCCTGAAACAAATGAACTTATTAGCGGTGAGATAGAAGACGAAACAAAGCAGGTCTTGAAAAATATTGGCGCAGTTTTAGAGGCAGGTGGATCTTCTCTTGAAAACACCGTTAAAATAACCGTTTATTTAAAGAACATGTCTAATTTTTCCCGAATGAACAAAATTTATCAGTCATTTTTTTCCAAAAATAAACCTGCTCGAACTTGCGTTGAAGTTTCAGAGCTTCCAAAAGGAGTAGGAGTTGAGATGGATGCAGTGGCATTTGTTGAAAAAGATTAATGGAAACTCATATTGTAATTTACATTACCTCGGGCAACACTGAAGAAGCTGAAAATATTGCTGCTGGTTTGGTAAAAGAAGGTTTGGCTGCCTGTGTTAATATTGTCCCATCAATAAAGTCAATTTATAAGTGGAAAGGTGAGATATGTAGTGACAATGAGTCCCTGTTAATTGCTAAAAGCCGTAAATCGCTTATGGGAAAAGTTATAGAATGGGTAAAAAAACATCATTCATACGAGACTCCGGAAATAATCGCCTTACCAATTGTTGATGGATCGAGAGATTACCTGAAATGGATTGATGATTCCTGTCTCTTTTTAAAAAGCTCATAAGGCCGTAGTCACGAGTAAATCACTGATTCTCCTGCCCCTTTCTCCTAAGTTCCAGGCACTTTTTACTTCACATCCTTCGTGGTCAAAAAGACAATACGGGTAATGATAATGATCGGACTTGGGTGGACGTTGGGTGGGGTTATTTAAGAAAATCTGATTCTGCTATGATTTCTTTCAGAATCTTTTCCGCAATTTCTTTGCCCTCGACAAAGTAGGTTCCAGAGGCAATTTCACTTTTGATCCGCTCTACCTTGTCGGTACGAATATCTGGAGATGCTTTTATTATCTCGTTAATTTTTGCTATATCTTTTGCCGTGGATGACAATAGGACTTTTTCAGCGGGCTTAGATTCAGTAGACTTTTTTTCACTGCCTGAGACGTTGCTATCCTTTGTGTCAGCCTTTTTCGCCCCTTTTTTTGATTCAGTTTTGGAAGTCGTACTCTTAAATGACCTGGTGTACCTGGAATTTCCATATCTTACCGTCCTGTTATGTTAATTTATTCAAAAATGTCTAATGCGTGTTGCTCATTTAAAGGAATTGTTCTAATTACCTTTCCTGATTCATCTCTAATAACCTGCACCACAGCTTTATTTTCATCTGTTGTTAAATGTTTTATTCGATTTTTATTGATTATATTGTTGGCCACAGCTTGTATAGAATCAGGATTATTCTTTTCGGATTCTTCTGGTAGTGTATCAAAAAAATTATTGTCAGACAAATTTTTTAAATTTTTATCCGACAAAATCTGAAAACCATACGTTCTAAAAGATGTAAATATTTGATTTATTGTATTATCCATCGACTGATCCTTCATTTTCATTCTTTATCCTACAAGACTTATCGGCTAATAGTATGTGATACTTTAGTCAAAAAACAGCAGAAAAATGATTTTTTTATAATAAATGGGTGGTTTTACTCATAAAAAAATCAGGAAAAATTCTTTAAAATCAGCCGGTTTATAGTGTTTGAGATAATTAAATGTTATTTGATTCCTATTAGAATGTGTATAAAGTACCAGCCACTTCTAAGGCTCGCGGCATTTCTAAACTCATCTCATTTCAAACAAACCATCTTATTATGCTATTTCCGATTGAACTATAATAGCGAAACCCGCGTGATTATTTTTTTATACTCTCCGCTCTTATTCAGGTATTATTTTTTTGTTTTGGAAGGCTTTGCCATTTTAGACCTGGATAATTTTTTATTTATCGCCTGAAGTTCTTTGGAAAGATTTTTACTGATTGTTGCTAATGAAGCATTATTTTCTTTAATAGAAGTTTTATAGATTCCTGCCAGTTGCTTAATTTTTGCGTTTACTGAAGCCAACTGTTTATTTAAAGTAACCAAACCTTTTTTATTTGAAGTAGTACTTGTTGAAATGGATTGTTTATATATCTTAATGAGTTGAGAAATCTTTGAATTAACTGCACTTAGCTGCTTGTTAAAGCTCGCGATCATGCTTTTTTCCTTTGAAGTTTGTTCTATAGCCATATTTTTATATACTTTAATTAACTGATTAACCTGGGCATTAACTTCCTTCATCTTTTGGTCAAAATTAACAATATTATTATGCTCTCTATCAATTTCTTCTTGCGTTGAAGTTTTGTAAATAGCGGCAAGGTCAGCAATTTTTGACGCAATTTCTTCAAGCTCTAATTGAAAATTCTTTTGAAAGAGTAGCTTGTTTTTTCTTTCTTCTTCAAAATACGCCTGGTTAAAGTCTTTAAATTTTTGAATTTGCTCAACATAAGATTTCTGCAATTCATCAAAATGAGTCTGGTTGAACTTCTCAAGTCTTTGGATTTTTTCTTCTAATTTTTGTAATGAACTAAAAAAATCCTTGTTGGTTTCTTCCGTAAAAGCATGAACTTTTGAAAGTTCTTCTTGGAAGGAAGTTGTTTCTAACTTGATGTCTGCTTGATTTTTCAGAGCTGTCTCATGGAGGTTTTTTAGAGTTTGAACCAGGCTGTCTACCTTGGATTCAATCAGATCGAATCGTGCATGTATAGCCTTTGAATCTTTAGAAGAAAAAAATGCGAAGGCAGATGGTGGGTGCAAAAAAGTCATTGCGAAGCCTAAAAACAATAAAGTGGAGAAACAACATAATAAAAACCGATTTTTAGGCTTTTCGCAAAAACTAAAAAAAAAATAGGACAAATTAGTCATGTTTTAAAGTTATTGAGCCACAAGAAACTCCGCTCGCCTGTTTTGCGACCAGCAAGACTCCATATTTTCCGAACAGAGAGGTCTCTCTTCTCCATAAGTAACAGTCGAAATTCTGGATGGATTAACCCCAAGAGAGACCAGATAATTTTTGGTTGCATTTGCTCTCCTGTCACCCAAAGCAAGATTATAATCTGATGTCCCTCTTGCATCGCAATGTCCCTCTATTCTTATAAAAGCATTAGGATTTGAATTCATCCATGCTGCATTTCTAGTTAATTTCTCTCTGTCTCCAAATCTAATATTATATCTATCAAAGTCAAAATGAACAACTTCCAGGTTTGGAGCTGGCTTGAATGCTTTAGAGTCTGGAGCGACCATTTCTTTAAAATCCGCGCTTGACTCACCAACAAATAGATCTGGTGGCGTTTCTTTCAATCCTTGAAAAACAGTTTCTTCCTCATAAGTAGGTGCGGCAATAGGCGCTTCTTCAGCTATAGGAGCCTCCTTGGCTGTTTCTACTTCAGGAGCTACCATAGCTTTCTTAGCGCAGCCTCCCATTATAAAAATCATTGAAAAAGCAAAACATGCAATTACATAATTTAATGATAATTTGTTAACCACAATCTGCCTCCTTTCAAATAAAAAAATTTAACAATAACATTAACAGAATATTTGATAAAAATCTAATTTAAAACGGGTGACCAGGCAGGAAAAAATCCACCTCCTTTCAAAAAAGTCAAGCGTCGTATTCCCGGCCTATTTGTTTGCAGAATATATATTGCGGATTCACCTAAAACAGTAG
>DASCNB010000163.1:0-11831 GCA_036011265.1 Nitrospinota bacterium
CGCACTTTTTGCATGTTGAAAAACCCACAATCTGATAAGCAGCACAATAACCTATCAATCCTGTAGCCAGTGGGATAATCCCGATTAATCCCCATAATGATTGCGGACCAACAAAAACCAGAGATAAAATCCCAGCTCCGGCAACAACCCGGATCACTCTTTCTACTGTTCCAAGATTCCTTTTCATGATGATTCACCTCCTTTAAATTAATATTTAATGTGTAAGTTTTTTTAATTGTGTCCTTTAATTCTGTAGAGACATAAATTTTGGAAAGGGTTCAAAATGTATAAAGTTTTATATCTGGAGGAAAGAAAGTCTTTTTAAAGTGCCCTAATGTCGTTTACTATAAATTGAAGTCCCCCGTAGCAGAGCTACGAGGAATCTTCAGTGTAGAGTATGATTTTATTTTAAGTTCACTCGCTAACCCCGCAGCAGAGCTGCGACAGCGCTCGCTAAGCACTTTCAAAAAAATTCTGCTCAACATTTGAACCCTTTTTAATAATGTTGTCTCTACACTGATATCTCCTGATATTTTCTATATGATTTTATGCTGTTGTAACAATTTTGTATTAAACGCATGTAACAATGCGTTCAAATAATCAAATAAAGTTCATATAAGCCATATGGGAGATAGAGGCTTTTATTTTATAAAAAGGGGGAGGTGGTAGTTGCAAAAACGTTAGAGTAAACTTGTTAAAAGGCAATGGCAATGGAAGTAGATTTTTAACTTTATAGTCAACTTAGTCGGTTGGAGCATAGACAGGATTATAAAAAATAATTTATAGGAGAACTTTTATGAAAAGATTATTCATAAATCCGACGAGATTTTTCCTTGGATTTTTTTTGATTTTTAGCTACCTTTCCTTTCCGGTTTCGATTCTTGCAGCTAATAATGAACAGGGAGAACAACTGGTAAACGCAATGTGTTCCACATGCCATAAATTTAAAGGCGAACCGGAATCAAAGTTTAACTTACAAGCTCCTGATTTGATGTGGGGTGGGGATAAATACCAGAGGCAATGGCTTATCAGAATGCTTACCGGCAAAGAACCTAATCTTTATCCTAATGGATACCGCTGGGACATAGAGAGGAAAGCTGAACCCCATGTCAAATTATCGAGCGAAAAAGCTGAAGCTGTAGCAGATTATTTTGACAAAAATTTGCGGGATTCGAGGATCAAGAAAAACGCTATCGATCTTTCTCATTTCAGCAAAAAGGAAGCTGAATTCGGGGCCGAAATATTCGAGTCATTTTCATGTATTGGCTGTCATAGGATTAAAGAAGACGGCAAGTTTGTTGGCGGCCCAATAAGCGCCGATCTTTTCGATTCCGGAAATCGCTATAACCTCGACTGGCTTTACCGGTTTGCCTCGAATCCCCAGGATTTTACTCCTCATAGCGGTGAATATCTGGCCGATCTCAGTGGCTTGGGAGCCCGTTATATTGTAGGGTATTTAATGACTCTCGGCGTCGATAATTATCCGTACTATGAACCCTGGAAAAGCAATTATTTTAAAAATGCTGACCCAAAACGAGGAGAACCGGTTTACAAAGAGTACTGCACGCAATGCCATGGCGCAAATGGAGATGGTGATGGTCCCGGAGCAGAAGGGTTGGATCCGAAACCCGCGGCGCATTCAAAAATGGCACTTAGCGATTATCCGGAGGATGATCTTTTCAATCTTCTCTATTACGGAGGCAAGAACATGGAAAAAGCGGCTACCATGCCTGATTGGGGGCTGACTATACCTCCACAGCAACTGGCTGATCTTATCGCTTTTTTGCGAAGCAAGTTTACAGTAGATTTATTCTAAACCTGGTAAAGGGAATAGAAGTTTGTCAGGGATGGCCTAACTTACTAAATAGGAATTTTAATGTTTATTCCCCGACATGTGTCACGCACTCAGAAAGTGCGTGGCACATATATTTGCATCAGGAGTATCTTCGACAAGAGGTTCCCCCATATTGAAACAACTCCCTTTGACAAAGACCATCCCTTCTAACTCTTCTCCAAAAGCAATACCTGAAGTGCTTACTATATAAAATAAAATGTTTTTACTTTTATTGGGTAGATAATAGCCAGGAGCCCCCTGGTAAAAGGGAAAATAAATTTCAGACATCAAAGGTGTGTAAGAATATTCTATTGCAACTTAATCTTAATCATGCCGAAAGGAGATTAAATGTTATGAATAGGTTTTTTTAACATACGCTAACTTCCGCTTTTCTTTCTCTAGCCTTTTTCCGTCTTGCTTTTGCAGGAACAGAGTTACACGGTATAGATTCCAGGGAATATTATAAAAGGGTTTAGGATAAGCCTTCTCATTTATTCTAGATGTAAGGACTAAAGCATAGTATGGGCTTGTAGGACATCCCGATTTGCCAAACGGTGTTTCCAATTCCCCATACAGATTTTATTCCTCCTGGGAAATAAATAAAGGCTTTGAGAAGAAGACAGAAGACGAATATAAAAAAGATGATACTATCATCACCATGTGTTGAAGTGGAAAAGGGACGAAGGCAGCAGCAAAACTACTTTAATATATTTTAGTATTTTCAAAAATATTCGCCTAATTTTTAAGGCTGCTGCCCTGTTTTTTCTTCCTTTCGGTAATGCAACGCTCACCCGATCTTGAGGTTACTGTGGAGAAGGGGAGAAAACATCTCCCCTTTGGTGAGCATTTTTCTTCCATGAAACTCACGTTTTGCATTAAGAATCGCTGTACGATTAGAAAACTGTCGTACCATTTGGAGTAAGTCGAGCGGTACTCACCATCTTATTACCTTCAAAATTAGAAATAATCCCTGTTTGCATATTGATTGCCCTACTTATTTCCCATTCTCCTTTAGGATTATTCGTTTCAATTTGGCACTCGTCTTCTTTTACGGATACTCTAACAAAACCCGATTTTTCCCATGCGCTGAGGATGTCTTTATAGTAGTAAGTATAAAGGTCTTCCTTTGAAAATTTTGTATAATAATTTGCATTTTGACCTGCTTTGTCAGCCTCCGCTATAGCACGACTATTATAGTGAGCTAAAAGGCCATCCTCCAATTCTCTGGTATACCTTAAAAAGTTATTATTAAAAAAAGAAATCAGCCCCGTATTCTCATTATGAATTTGAACTAGGTTCCATTCTCTATTTTTATTTTGGAATTCAACTTTTTTAATATGCCCATCTCGTTCAACTTTTACTTGATAATTACTATTGGAAAAATTCTCATAATATTGATCTAAAACAGGCTGAAAATTAACGATTTCTCTAAAAGTCGCATAATTTAAAACAGACGCAGTTGCAAATCGCGAGGAAAAGAATATTAAAAACAAAGTAGTTCCTGTAATAATTAATTTTTTCATGATAAATCTCCTTTTAAAAATGATTAATGATTAATGGCTTCCGAGCTTTAGCCTATGAAACGTACTTTTTGCATGTTGAAAAACCAAAGTGACAAGCCGGACAGTATCCTACAAATCCTGTAGCCAGCGGGATAATCCCTGTTAATCCCCATAATGATTGCGGGCCAACAAAAATCAGAGATAAAATTCCAATTCCGGCAATAACCCGGACTACTCTTTCTACCGTACCAATATTTGTTTTCATGATGATTCACCTCCTTTAAACAAATAATTATGCGTGTTACGCGATCTGTTTTATGCTTTGTTATATCTGTAGAGACATGATTTTTCGAAAGGGTTCTAAATGTATAAAGTTTTAAATCTGAAGGAAAGAAAGTCTTTGTGAAAGATGATATGTTTGAAATAATAATTTACAATTCAGTAAGGAAAATCGCCCGAAGGGTTGAGGCCATGGATGGCCGATAAACACAATTGAATCTCCCCGTAGCAGAGCTACGGGGAATACGCTTGATATACACTTTCACATAACGCTTTTGCTTTAAAGATAATAGAATTTTTGGAGTGAATCTTTTTTCAATATATTGTCTCAATAAAAATAAATAGCAAAATATAATAGATTTTCAGGAGGTGAATAAACATGACTGTTGAAAGATACCTTCGAGCCATTGCAGGGATTTTTATATTAATGAGCCTGGGTCTGGCTACGATTCACAGCAGTTACTGGCTGATCTTTACAGCTTTTGTAGGCTTGAACCTTTTACAATCTGGTTTTACCAACTGGTGCCCCATGATAAGCTTTTTGAAAGCCTGTGAAGTTAAGGAATCCAGTGAATGTAAAATAAATTAGTCATTGGCCATAAGGCATTAGTCATGGCATGACGCTTAATGACAAATTAAGTAATTAAGAATCAAAAAATGAATAAATTATTTGAATTCAGTATTGACCGGCCTAAAGTTGTTTCGTGGATCATGCTTGTGATAACAGCGGGTTTTTTCCTTGTCGCGGCGTTGCCGAGCATCTGGCCAAATACCTTCAATATGCTTCATCCACTGTCCGTGGATACAGACCCGGAGAACATGCTACCTGAGGACGAGGCGGTTCGAATTTTTCACAACAAAATGAAGAAGGAGTTTTCTCTTTACGATATTATTGTGGTTGGTATTGTAAACGACTCTCATCCTGAAGGGGTCTTCAACACACAATCGCTTCAGAAAATATACGATCTTACCGAATTTGCAAAAACCCTTCACTGGCCGGATGAGAAAAATTCTGAAGAAGAGGTAGGCGTCATTGAGGTGGACCTTATAGCGCCATCAACAGTTGATAACATAGAGCAGGGCGGGACCGGTGTTGTAAAGTTCGAATGGCTCATGCCCTCTCCCCCTGGTTCTGAAAAAGACGCTCTGGCTATTCGTCAAAAAGTAGAACGCATCCCTTTTCTCAATGGGACAGTGCTTTCGGAAGATGGGAAGGCCGTGGCCCTCTACCTTCCGATCACTTCAAAAGATATCACTTATGAAATTTCTAAAAAGCTTAAAGAAAAAATCGCCTCTTTTTCCGGTGATGAGCGTTATTACATTACGGGACTGCCTGTCGCGGAAGATACTTTTGGCGTGGAAATGTTTAAGCAGATGGCCATTTCTGCGCCTATAGCAATGCTTGTCATTTTCTTATTGTTGTTTTTTTTCTTCCGCAATCTGGTTCTTATTCTCTCTCCTCTGATAGTAGCTATGATTTCGGTAATTTCTACTATGGGCCTCTTAATTGTTGCCGGCAATACGGTTCACATTATGAGTTCCATGATCCCGATATTTATAATGCCGATTGCGGTATTGGACGCCGTGCATATATTGTCCGATTTTTTCGACCGTTACCAGGAGACAAAAGACCGGCGAAAAACCATCCTTAAAGTTATGAACACATTATCCGCGCCCATGCTATTTACGACTCTCACAACAGCAGTTGGTTTTTCTTCTCTTGCCCTGACGCCGATACCGCCTGTCCAGGTTTTCGGGCTGTTTATAGCTTTCGGAGTGCTTTCGGCGTGGTTCTGGACTATTACTTTTATCCCCGCCTACATAATGTTAATTCCCGAAAAGTCTTTTGCAAACTTCGGCTTAGGAACAGGTAATGAGGAGGAAACCACGAAATCTCACCTGAATTCTTTTCTTACCGCGACCGGTTTTTTTACTTTCCATCACCCAATACTCATTATGGTAGTGACTGCCATTATATCAGTTATCGCGGTTTACGGGATATTTCAGATAAATATTAATGATAACCCGGTAAAGTGGTTCAAGATTTCTCATCCAATTCGTGTAGCGGATAAAGTGTTAAACGATCATTTTGGCGGCACCTATATGGCTTACCTCGCCCTGGAATCGGGTGAAGATAAAGTGGAGGTCAATTTTTTCGACTTAATATCCGAACTTCTGGAAGCCCAAGTTAAGGAAACAGAGGAAGCTTCACCTGCTGCAAAAGACGTTTTTGAAAAAATAAAAATTGAGATAGAGAAAATGAGACAAAGCCCCGGGTCAAAACAAGAATTGCTTAATAAATTGGAATTATTTGCGAGCTCTCAAGCTGACCAGGCCCCTGATGAGCAGTTTGACGCTTGGGATGAGGTTCTGCTTTTTATCGATCTGGAAAAGCAGCGGGAACAGGTTTTTAAAAATCCGAAAGTTTTAAATTATATCGAGGCGCTGCAAAAGAATCTTTTAAAAACCGGGGTGGTGGGAAAATCAAACTCCTTGTCCGATGTGGTAAAAACCGTACACCGTGAACTTTTCCTGGGAAAAGAGGATCAATTCAGAATTCCTGGCTCGTCAAATGCTGTTGCCCAGACATTAATCACCTATCAGAACAGCCACCGTCCGCAAGACCTCTGGCATTTTGTGACACCGGACTATCGTAAAACCAATCTCTGGATTCAATTAAAAAGCGGTGACAATATGGACATGTCTCGTTTAGTACAGGATATTGACTCATTTATTGCTGCGAATCCTCCCCCTCTTCCATTGAAACATCAGTGGTTTGGTCTAACTTATATAAATGTAATCTGGCAGGATAAAATGGTTAGCGGAATGCTAAAGGCATTCATCGGGAGCTTTCTTGTGGTACTCTTGATGATGACGGTCCTGTTTCGGTCGGCGCTATGGGGTTTACTTTCCATGATTCCCCTTACCGTAACTATCGGTTTGATATACGGCGCAATCGGTTTAACAGGGAAGGATTACGACATGCCGGTGGCGGTTTTATCCTCTTTAAGCCTGGGACTGGCAATTGATTACGCGATTCATTTTTTAGCAAGGAGCCGGAAGATGCGGGAGGGATACGGTTCTTGGTTTGAAACAATAAAGCCGGTATTTGGGGAACCTGCACGTGCTATCAGCAGAAACGTGGTCGTTATCGGCGCGGGATTCTTGCCACTTCTAGCCGCGCCACTAATTCCATACCAGACCGTCGGAATTTTTATCGCCGCAATATTGCTGACCGCAGGAGTAGCGTCATTATTGATACTCCCTTCCATGGTAAGATTGTTAGAACCCTGGCTTTTCAAAAAAAAGGGTAAAAATGAACCAGAAATTCATTGAAGCTCCCCGCAGTAGAACTGCGAGGAATCTTAAGCGTAGAGTATGATATCATTTTAAGTTCACTCGCTAAGAACTTCCAAGCTAGAATTAGCAAAAAATTCTTATAATTTGCATTTAGTGCTTTTAGATGAAAGGCAATTATATGATTATTAAATTTATTCGCATAGGGCTTATGGTTAGAATCTACTTATTAATTGCCAGTTTGTTTGTTCCAATAGAGATAGCGGAGAGCGGAGAATTAACGGTCAACGATATTGTCCAAAAAGCCAACCAAGTTTCTTATTACCAGGGTGATGACGGACGGGCACAAGTATCCATGAGCATTACGGACAAGCAGGGGAGGAAGCGGGCCCGGCGTTTTTCCGTGCTGAGATATGATGTCGGAACCGGAGATGGTGATCAGAAATTTTATATCTATTTCCATCGTCCCGCGGATGTAAATAAAACAGTCTTCATGGTCTGGAAGCATATTGATAAAGATGATGATCGGTGGCTATACTTACCCGCGCTTGACCTGGTAAAACGTATAGCCGCAAGTGACGAGAGAACCAGTTTTGTAGGTTCTGATTTTTTCTATGAAGACGTTTCAGGGAGAAATATTTCAGAGGACAATCACGAACTGATGGAAACAACTAATAATTATTACGTGCTAAAAAGCACTCCGAAAAAGCCTGATGAGGTCGTGTTTTCATATTTTAAAAGCTGGATACATAGGAAAACATTCCTCCCAGTAAAAATCGAATATTATGATAAAAAAGATAATAAATACAGGGTTTATGAAGCCCTTAAAGTGGATGCAATTGAAGGCTTTCAGACGGTCACTCAATCTCGCATGAAAGATTTGCGGACAAAAGGCGAGACAGTCATTTCATACAATAAGGTAAAGTACAATGTCGGGTTACCGGACAACATTTTTACAGAAAGGTATTTACGCAATCCACCTAAAAAACATTTGAGATGATTGCACTTATTTAAAAGATAATTATTCAAATGCAGTGACTGCATCGTTTTATTTTTTATTAAGGTTTCAAAAACAATGATTAAGTATCAAAATTTTAGGCCATTTAAATTGCTTGCATTAATTATCATACCTTTTTTTGCATCAATTGTGTTTGCCGATGACGCCCCAAACCTCCCTGCGGGACTTGAAGAAAATTCTACGTCAGCAGAAGAAGAACCTACGCTTCCAATGGGATTGGAAACGGTTCCAGAATCTGAAGAACCTGCTCTTCCTAAAGGACTTAGTTTAGAACAGCCTGAAAAGAAAAATGCAGAAGAAAAAGAAGAAAGATTTGCGGATTTACCTTTTGATCTTTCAGGTTTCTGGGAAGCTCGCGAAGGTTTTCGAACATTAAATGATCCACACGAAGATGAAAACTCTATCGGTGAAACCCGTCTGCAGGTAAAAATAGATAAAGTCCTGGATTATGCAACACTAAAACTGACTGGCGATCTTGTTTTCGATTCAGTTTTAAATAAACATGGCATCGATCTCGAAAAAGGCAGAGGATTTATAGACCTGCGTGAAATGAGTCTGCTGCTGCGGCCAGCCGATTTTATAGATATTAAAACAGGACGCCAAATCCTGACGTGGGGAACGGGTGACTTGATTTTTATTAATGATCTTTTTCCTAAAGATTGGAATTCTTTTTTTATTGGTAGGGACACGGAGTATCTGAAAGCTCCCTCTGATGCCACAAGAATTTCTCTATTCAGTAATGTAGTTAATCTTGACATTATATATACACCTCGCTTTGATACAGACCGGTTTGTTGATGGCAGTCGAATCTCTTTTTTCAATAGTAAACTAGGGATGAGAACTGGCAGAGATTTTATCGAAGATCCAATTATCCCGAACAACTGGTTCGTTGATGATGAAATTGCGTTAAGGTTATACAAAAATATCGGACCATATGAAGCAGCTTTCTACGGATATCGTGGATTTTGGAAGAGTCCCGCTGGAACTGATTCCGCATCAGGAAAATCTACCTTTCCTGAACTATCCGTTTACGGTGGAAGCATCCGGGGACCTGTGGGCAAAGGAATCGGAAATATTGAAACTGGCTATTATAATTCTGGAGATGATACAGGAGGGAGTGACGCTTCTGTTCGTAACAGCGAATTTCGTTTTCTAACCGGATATGAGCAGGAATTGGCAAGAGACTTCACGGCAGGTGTACAATATTATCTTGAACACAAAATAGATTATAATAACTATTTAAGTTCCTTGCCATCGGACAGTCCCGCGTCAGATAAAAATCGGCATGTGCTAACACTGCGTCTTACAAAGCTCCTTGAGGGACATAACTTAATGCTTTCTCTATTTACTTTTTATTCCCCTTCAGATAAAGACGCTTATTTGCGCCCTAAAATACATTACAAGATTGATGACCACTGGTCAGCTGAATCAGGCGCCAATCTGTTTATTGGAAAAGATGAGCACACATTCTTTGGACAATTTGAGAAGAACAGTAATCTGTATATAGGCGCACGGTATGGTTTTTGAGATAAGCTATTAAATATACTTATTTGCCGCGGAGATCGCAGAGCGATAAGGTGGTCGCACCCAAAATTTCTTATGGAAAACCGAATTCAAGTCTTCACAGCTATTCTCCTTTGGGCGAATCTGCGGAGCTCATTGGACGAATTCTGGTAGAAAATCTTCCGGAGGGTTGAGAGCATGCATGTTCACAATAAAAATATTCATAACCACGAAGGGTACGAAAAAGACGAAGAATTTTTATTTATGCAAACTTGCAGGCTTTTGGGTTTCGTGTCTACTGCTCAATAAATAAGGGATATTGAAATTGCTAATTGACGGAGAGAAATAATATAATCATAAATTGGAAGCGCTTAGCGAGCGAACATTAAATAAAATTAATTCCTTACACAAAAGATTCCCTGCGTTCTTGCAGAGCTAAGCTCAGCTTTGCCGCAGAGAGCTTCAATGTAATCATTTAGAAAGAACGGTCTAAATATGATAAATAAGTTTTTAAAACAAGTTCTAATTTCCGCTTTTTTTTCTCTGGTTTTTTTCAGTCTTGCTTTTGCCGGAACAGAGTTGCAGGGTATAGATTCCAAGGAGTCTTATAAAAGGGTTATGGACAGTCCTTCCAATACATTTATTGTGGATGTAAGGACTAAAGCAGAGTATGAGTTTGTCGGACATCCCGACCTGCCTAACGGCGTTCCCAATGTCCCTTACAAATTTTATCCAACATGGGAACTTAATAAAGACTTTGTTGAAAAAGTTAAAAGTCGATATAAAATGGATGACACCATCATCACTATGTGTCGCAGTGGTAAAAGGGCGAAGGCAGCAGCAAAGCTACTTCTAAGCGCAGGATTTCAAAATGTCTTTTATATGATAGATAGTTTTGAAGGACAAAAAGACAAAAAAGGTCATCGCACAGTAAGTGGTTGGAAGGTAAACGGCCTTGCTTATACATACAAGCTAAAAGATCATCTTGTATATAAATAGTAAGAGTTCGGAAAAAATCAAAAGGGCTACCGTCCGATTGCACAACAAAACTTTACTAAGCGTTGCGCAAGGAGCAGTGATTTGCATAAGGCACTGTGCTTTGCATAAGCCGCTGTAAAAAAAGCTTAACAGCAGGGCTAAAAAAGGAAGAACCAAGCCTTGCATAAGTCGTTGTATAAGGTAAAAAACAAACAATGACTAAACAGTGCCTGAAAAAACACAGTTTGATAAATTTGCAGTAAAGAATTTTCTCAGGAAAGATTAGTTAATATTGTCCAGTGTAATAGAAAAATCTTTTATAACATTAGAAGAAGCATTTGGCAGGATAATATCTTCATCATTCAATTTAAGATGGGTTCCCGTTACATTTCCTAATGTCACCACAAATTTTTCTTTTGCCTTCCATGTGGCGGTTTCGCCAGCCTTGAGGAGGGCTTCTTTGATTTCGGCATCATCAATTGCCAGACTAAGCCAGGCGTTTTCTGTTGCTTCCACTGAGAGTGTAAGGGAATCCATGACTTTTTTTGTTTCCGTTACCTCCTCTTTATCCGTTGGAGGGGGCAGGTTCAGATTATCTGAAATACCTTCATTTTGTGGTTGAGGCTGTATCTCCTCCGGCTCAATGAGGTCTTTCTCCTCTATTATATCTGAGTCAGGCACAATATCTGCGTTGCTTTTGCTTTCTTCAACGACAATTTCATCTACTCTTTGAGAAATTTTCTCTTCTGAAGCAAATGATGGTTTTATCTCACTATTTTTTTTAACATAATAAAAAACCATTAAAGAAGATGCCACAACTAAGATTACGATAGTCATAAAAAAGGGTGTTTTTACGTTAGACTCTATCGGTGTTTCTGTAGAAATTTCTGAAGCTGGTTGTGAAATCCTTTTATTAGCAATAAAACTATTATATGCCAGAACAGCCTCGCTACCATCCATGCCTGTGTTTTCAGCGTAGCATCTTATAAATCCTTTGATAAAGACCTCAGCAGGAAGGTTTTCGAAGTCATCATTTTCCAGGGAGTTTAAATATGTTTTACTGATATTGCTGGCTTTCGCAATTTCTTCCAGAGTAACTCCCCTCAATTCTCTCTCTCTTTTTAAATATTCTCCGAATGAGTCCATAATGATTACCCGTCAATAATATTCAGATAATTTTTTGCTTCCTCTGCCAGTAAGCTATCAGGCGCTAACTCCATCACTTTTTGAAATTCTTTTCGGGCTTCCTCTTTCTTATTTTTCTTAAGAAAGATCAGGGCTAACTGGTTATGTGCCTGTACTAATTCAGGCTGGAATTTGACCGCGTTTTTAAACTCAACAAACGCATGATCAAAATTCTCAAGTCCCAAAAGGGATAACCCTAAATTATAATGTGCAACGGCATAATTTTTCTTAAGTT